>DATNLS010000198.1:0-4583 GCA_035602775.1 Candidatus Acidiferrales bacterium
CAGCGAGATAAAACTGGTGTCGATAGTCACAAACTCGGGCACGTGGGGCAGGTCGGCGGGCGCAGCGAGCCGGATGTTCATGCGGTCGAGCACGGTGACGCGGGGATCCTCGCGCAGCTTGAGCGCGAGCTGGCCGTAACCGACGTCCATCGCGATGACGGCGCCGGCGCCGCGTCGCAGCAGCACGTCGGTGAAGCCGCCGGTCGATGCGCCCACGTCCATCGCGAGCTTGCCTTCGACCGAGACCCCAAAATGCTCGAGCGCGGCGATCAGCTTGTACGCTCCGCGCGAGGCGAATTGCGGCGCGCCGGCCATCAGCGCGATCGGCGTTTCAGAATCGACCTTGAGGTCGGCTTTGTATGCCGGTCGCGAGTTGACGCGCACGCGTCCCGCCATGATGAGACGCTGCGCAATTTCGCGGCTGTCAGCCAGCCCGCGACGCGCCATCTCGGCGTCGAGCCTGAAGCGGGCCAGGGGCGCCGACGAGCGCCGCGTCCTGGTCTTAGGCTTGGATTTCGCGCCGGAACCGTTGTTAGAAGGGTGTTTCGTCGTCGTCCTTTGCGCCGGCGGGATTTTCGTCATCAGACGATGGTTCAAAGGGCGCCGTGCGCAGTTCGCCGCCGGCGCTCCGCGTTAGCAGTTCGACCTTGCGCTCGACTTCGTCGAGTTTCCCATTGAGCGCCTTTACCAGCATCACGCCGCGTTCGAAGGCTCCGATCGATTCTTCGAGCGTGAGCTCGCCCGAATCGATCTGGCTGACGATCGTTTCGAGATCCTTGAGCTCGTCCTCGAATTTTTTTGTCTTGGTACTCATCGCTGGCTACTAGTTCTATAAACTGCGGCCGATCGCGCGCGCGGTGAGGCGGCCTTTCGCCAGCCTGATATCGAGCTCGTCGTCGAACTTCACCGTCGCGGCGTCGAGCACCGAGCGCGAGTCGCTCTTGTTGATCACGACGGCGTAGCCGCGGTCGAGAACCTTCAGCGGCGACAACGCATCCAGCCGGCCAGCGGTCCCGCCGAGCTGGCGGCGCCTGGCTTCCAGCGCCGACGCGACGCCATGAGCAAGTCGGTTGCGCAAGCTCAATGTGCGCAGGCGCAGGTCGCGCACGGTCGCGTCCGGACTGCGAAGGCGCAGGCGCAATTCGCGGACACTGCGCCGCCCTTCCGCGATTCGCGACGAGACCGCATCGGCAAGTTCGGCGTCGAGGATGGCGACGCGATCGCGCGCCTCGGCGACGATACTGCCGGGATGCCGGATGCGCTCGGCCAGATCATCCACCGATTCGCGGCGCCCCGACAGTTCGCGATCCATCACGTTCGCGAGCGACTCAGTGAGCGCGTCGACGCGCTCCTTCAGCTCGGCCAGACTGGGCACGACCATCTGCGCAGCCGCGGTGGGAGTGGGCGCGCGCAGGTCAGCAACGAAATCGGCGATGGTGTAATCGACTTCGTGGCCGACCGCCGAAATCACCGGAATCAGCGATCCGAAAATCGCGCGGGCGACGACTTCTTCGTTGAACGCCCACAGGTCTTCGAGCGAGCCGCCGCCGCGACCGACGATCAGCACCTCGGCGCGGCCGTCGCGATTGAGATCAGCGATCGCGTCGGCGATCTCGTTGGCCGAGCCGTCGCCCTGCACTCGCGCGGGCCTGAAAATCACCTGCACGCTCGGGAAGCGATCGAACAAGATGCGCAGCATGTCGCGCAGTCCCGCGCCGCCATGCGCCGTCACGATTCCAATCCGGCGCGGCATGAAGGGCATCGCGCGTTTGCGCGCGCGCTCGAACAGTCCTTCGGCTTCGAGCCGCCGCTTCAACTGCTCGAACGCGACCTGCAGCGCGCCAAGCCCGCGCGGCTCCATCTCCTCGGCGTAGAGTTGCAGCGCGCCCCGCTGTTCGAAGACCTGCACGCGGCCGCGCACGATCACTTCCATCCCGTCGACCGCTTTGAAACGCATCCGCTGGAACGCCGACTTGAACATCACGACGTTGATCGCGCTGCGGGAATCCTTGAGCGTGAAATAAAAATGATTCGACGGCGCCAGGCGTGCGTTCGAGATCTCGCCGACCACCCAGCCCTCGCCGAGATTTGCGTCGAGCGTATCGCGAACCATCCGCACCAGGTCCGATACCGTGATCAGCCCGGTGCGATGCCCGCGCAGTGAGAGATTAAGCTGTCCCGCCATTGGTCGTTTACCTTATCAGAACGAGTCGGCAGGCACCTACACGGCGCGTCATATAAGCTTTTCGACGATTGTCTTTGCCAGGGGCTCGCGATGGCGCATCCGGCCCAGGTAGGAATCTCCGATTAATTCATGCAACGGCGCCTCGTCGATTTCTGCTGCGGGCTCGCAATCGCAGAGGATGACGCCGGCAACTTTTATTCCGCGGCTCTCGCAGCGCTGCAGCGCGAGTGTCGTCGCATCGATACAGCCGGGGCGATTTCCTATGACCACGATGACTTCGAGCGTTAGCATCGTGGCCAGATCGGCGAAGTCGATCATGCTCGAGCTTTCGACCAGCACGACGTCACTTTGCGCGGCGATCTGGTCGAAGCATCGCGAGATGTGAGAGCGGTCGGGCGCGTCTGCCGCTGCCGGCGTTGAGCCGTAGCGATATGGGCAGATCAACTCCATCGGCATGATCGATCCGACTGCGAGTGCCAGCGCTTGCGCATCCTGGGTGTTGAGCGTGTCGATCGGTTTCATGACGCCGACGCGCATCCCGCGCGCTCGCATCGCAAATCCCAGCGCGCATCCGACTGTGGTTTTACCCACGCGCGCGCCGGTGCCGGTGATTAGGAAGCGTCGTGCCATTACGTGATCACACCGGAGATTGAAGCTACCATCAACCCGATGCTTGCGATCCAGAATTGCTGGAGGAACCAATGACAAACGCCAACGCCCCCGTCGTCGAAAAATGGGAACGGCAGCGCATCCGCCACGTCCATCGCCATAAGCCCGTCATCAACATCAACCAGGTTGACGCCGAGAAACTGACGACCGGCGAGCGGATTGCGGATCGGCTGGCGTCGGTGATGGGCAGTTGGCCGTTCATCATCGTGCAGTCGATAATTCTGGCGGTATGGATCGTCTTGAACGTTGCTGCTTACGTCAATCATTGGGATCCCTACCCGTTCATCCTGCTCAACCTGGCGCTGAGTTTTCAGGCTGCGTACGCCGCGCCAATCATCATGATGTCGCAGAATCGGCAGGCGGCGAAGGACCGGCTGATGGCCGAGCAGGATTACGAAGTCAATTGCAAGGCCGAGGACGAGTTGAAATCGATCATGTCGCATCTCGAGCAGCAGGACGAAGTGATGCTCGACGTGCTGCGCCGGATGGAAGGGCAGCATCAGGTGATCCTCGGCAAATTCGGGCTCACCCCGCCCGACGGCGACAAGGCGCCGGCATAAAAGAAGCGCCGGACATCGTCGTGATGCCCGGCGCGGTGCGCTCTCTTCTGTCAGCGTCGTCTAGTTGCTCTTGGCGGAGGCGTCCGGCTGCACTTCGCCCTTCGCGAGCTGCATCTTGAAGGTATTCCAATGCTTCAGGATGTCGATCGCGCGATCGAGCTGCACGTCCTTTTCCTCTTTGGCCTTGGCATTCTTCGCGCCTGGGCCCTTATCGCCCTTGTCGGCTCCTGGAGCAGGCGCAGCACTTTCTCCGGCCGCGGGAGCCGCGTCCTTCTTCTGCCCGTTCTGGAAATGATGCGGCAGATCTCTCTCATGGATCTCCGGGTTCTCGTCGAACTCGCCGCCCTGCTGCGTTATCGACGCGAGCGTTTCCTTGGGCAGCTCGACATCGACATCAGGCGTGATTCCCACCGCCTGGATCGAGCGGCCAGTCGGCGTGTAGTAGCGCGCCGTCGTCAGGCGCAGGGCGGAATGATCGTCGAGCGGCAGGATGGTCTGCACCGAGCCTTTCCCGAAGGTTTGCGTGCCGAGGATCACGGCGCGCTTCTGATCCTGCAACGCGCCGGCGACGATCTCTGACGCCGATGCCGAACCGCCATTGATCAGGACAATGAGCGGCTTGCCCTTGGTCAGGTCTCCCGGCCGGGCGTTGAAGCGCTGCGTTTCTTCGGCGTTGCGGCCGCGCGTCGAGACGATTTCGCCTTTGTCCAAAAAGGCATCGGACACCGAAATCGCCTGGTCGAGCAAGCCGCCCGGATTGTTGCGCAGATCGAGAACGAAGCCTTTGACCTTCTCGGCGCCGAGCTGGTTGGTGAGATCGCTGATCGCCTTCTTCAGGCCATCGGTCGTCTGCTCGTTGAACTGGGTGACGCGAATATAACCGACGTCCTCGCCCTCGCTATGCGAACGGACCGACTTCACCCGAATGACATCGCGCGTGATCGAGACCTCGATCGGCTTGTCCTGACCCTTGCGCATGATGGTCAGTTTTATCTTGGTATTCACCGGGCCGCGCATCTTCTCGACCGCCTGATTGAGCGTCAGGCCCTGGACCTGCTCGTCATCCAGCTTGGTGATGATATCGTTGGCCATGACGCCGGCCTTGGCTGCTGGTGTCTCGTCGATCGGTGCGACGACCTTCACCAGGCCATCTTCCATGGTGACCTCGA
>DATNLS010000078.1:0-4289 GCA_035602775.1 Candidatus Acidiferrales bacterium
GCGCGACTCCCGCCGGGGACGGGAAGTTGTACTCGACGACGTCGACGCCGCTGGCGGTGAGCTTGGCGAACCAGGTCTCACCTGACTCGCCTTCGAGTTCGAGCAACCCTAAGTCGCGCAGGTAGGCGAGCTCGCGCCGCACCGTGTTGAGCGACAGCGACAGCTTGATATCGGCGAGCACGCGCCAGATTATCTGCTCGGAGACCGCTATCGGGCGTCCGGCGTCGACCACGCGCAGCATCCGCCAGCGCGCTTCCTCGCGATTCTTCTGTTCGAGATCAATTGCGTCCGGCATACAACCTTTCCTTTACCTCTGCGATTTGCTCGCGCACTTCTTCGCGCATCGCATCCAGCTTGGCGTCGAGCGTTCCGCTGAACCGGATCCAGTCTTCCCGCCGCACATATTCCAGCGGCAGATTCACGCGCAGGTCGGTAAGCTGCTTTTCGAGATCGTCGACGCGGCTGGAGTCGCGCTGACGCTGTTCGTCGCGCCGCTTGAGCAAAAATTGGATGGTGCTCGCGTTCACGGCGAGGAACGCGATGAACGCGCCGGTCCACGCCGCGGCGTTGCCCCAGTCCAATCAGGGCGCTCCATGCGTGGATGATCGAGGTGCGAACAACCTACCGCACCGATCCCGGCATAGTTTCCTCATCAAACTCTCAGCTCGTAGTTCACTGATGCGCCGGGATGCCAAGGCCAATTGCGAGCGAGGCGGCGGCGCTGGCGTTGACCTGGATTTGTACGTTGCCGCTGAGCGTTCCGGCGGTCACCGTGACTTGCGCGGCCTGCGTCACCGTCAGCTTGCCGGTAGCCTTGATGACGCATGAGCTGCCGTCGGCGCTGGGAGCGAGCGAGAGCGTGCCGTCCGGATCGGACACTGACCACGCGGGCGTGACAGTGGCCGGCGCCGCCGCGGGATTGCCTTCATCATCGACGTAAGACACGAGCGCGGTCACGACTTGATCGTCGAGCAGAATGAAAGGTGATGCAGACATTTTTCTTACCTCTTTTCTTGATACTGAGTGCAGGGGTCACCCCTGCCTCGGAGTGCCGAGCGTGATGATCAGTTTGCAGGCCTTCGGTCTTTTCGCGGGCCATAGACGCTTGCGCTCTTTGAGCAGACGCAGCTTTTCTTTTTTCTTCAGTCTCAAGATCGTTTCAGCTTTCTATTCGCGAACCGTCAGCGCCTTGGCGCCGATTCCCGCGCGATACAACTCGATCCCCGACGCGACCATCTGGCGCAGCGTACTGACCGCGATCTGAGTTGCGTCCAGACCTTCGGCGTCGATACCCGCAATGCTCGTCGATTGAATGTCCATCCAGGCGGCGTCGGATTGCAGGTTGTCGCCGGGATGATCGGTGGCGTAGATCGCGACCGCGATACCGATCTTGTTCTTGAGCTTGGCAAAGGTCGCGGCGGTGACCGCCGGCATCGCGCGCGCGATATTCGCGGCAACCGCGACTTCGACGTCGGAGTTGGGTGCGGTCGCGACCAGTCCGAGGGGTAGCGACTTGAACAACGCCGCGACCTCCGGCGCCATCGCGTCCGCGACAATCGGTGCGAGCTTCGCGACGATAGCCAATGCTGCTGCGCTGCCCATCGGGTTAGCTCTTAGCCGAGGCCGCTGCTCCCGACGGAGCAGTTACCGGGGCGGGCGCGACGCCGGTCGGGCAATTTCCGAGCGTCACCGTCTGCGGCACGATCAGCTGATTGCTCGAGTTGGTGTAGCCGTACACCTGGCAAGAGAACTGGTTGGTCTCGGTCTGATAGGTGGTGCTGATAGAGAGCGGCAGCGTGGGCGTCTTGCCTTCGCAATACAGCACGAGGCCGGCGTAATCGACCTGTGCCTGTGCGTTGCAGAAGTTGGTGGCCTCCATGCTGAGGGCGGCGGCGCTGGGGACGATCGTATTTTTGCCGCTGATGATTTGTTTCGGGGTCGGCTCGAGGAGGCCGCCGCCTTGTTGCGCGCATGCGGAGAGGATGAGGGTCAGGCCGAGGATGAAGAGCAGAGCAGAGAAAGAATCTTGAACCGCGCGCAAAAAGAATGCGCGCTGTAATCGGATTCTCACCTTGATCCTCTCCCTTACAGGGAGAGGGGACACAAATTTTTGGGTTTTCAGAGTCATATCAGTTTCACCTCTTGGGTTGGCGGGCGTTCAAGTTTTCAGGGCGCATAAGTTATGTGGCTCGCGGCGGTGCTCAGCGGGGTTGTGAGCTGGCTCAGGCCGGTGTCGACGGGCGTTTCGATATTCATCGTGACGATGCCGGCGTGGTCGCATCGCGCGACTATGCGATGAGGCGCGAAGAGCAGCGGGACCGGGCTGGTCGACACGTCGAGCGCCATCGCGGTGCCCGGCGCAAGCTCCCCCGCGAGCGGCGCGCGCCCGACCGCGCAATCGAGGGTGAACATTTGCTCGTGGACCTGCGCGCATGAGGCGAGCGCGAGGATGGAGAGGAGTAGCGCGCGGAGCGGGAGGGGGAAATCACTTAATTTAATGTGAAACCCGCGGTGGGTTTCACGCTTCCTTCGCCAGGGCTGAGCCCTGCACCCTGTATTCAGAAAGAGAAGATGCGGGGCTTCGCCCCTGTCAGAAAGGTGAAAGGGGAAGAGCCGTATACACTCTTCGCGATTGTTCCCCTTCCCTCGAGGGAAGGGGTTAGGGGTTAGGTTCCTACTCCGCATGCTAGTTGCCGGCAGCACGGTTCACCGCTCTCTCGTACGCGTCGCGGCAGTAGTCGCGATCGTCGTGAAGAATCCTGAAACGATTCTGGCGCACATTGTCCTGGGCAGATGTGAAGCACGCGGCTAAGCCCGAGCCACTTGGACATGGCGATTGATCTGCGTCTGGCAACTGCGGCGGCGGATCGAGCGGCGCCATCTTGAATGCCGAGGTCGTCGGCGGCGCGTCGAGATCCGGGGCATAGATCGGCGCGCATCCCGCGAGCAGGCTAATTGCCATGATCAGCATCAACCGGACGATTGCTTTTTCGTACATCTGCCTTTGCATCCTCGGCGTCGGTTTCGGATTGGTCGGTGATTGCGAGCGGCGTGTCGGCGACGACGCGGCCGTAAACCGCCAGCGAGCCGGTTCCGATCGCGAGGATCGCGTCAGTCGACACGTGGCCGGTGGTGAAAATTATCGAGAGCCCGGTGAGGATCGAGCCGAGCCCGCCCCAGAACCCTTTGCTCTTCCAGAATGCTTTTTTCGTCACGTCGTTAACCTCATGCGTACGCGCGAGTGAGCCAGCCTTTGATGAATGCCTGGTCGCGCGGCTGACGCGTCGCGAGCAGCCGGTAGTAACCAGCGAGCTCGCTGCGCAGCGCGGCCATGAGAGCAGTGGGGTCGGCGCGCCGGGACGCGAGCACGGTGCTCTCACCGAGCACGCCGTCTTCAGTCACCGGCAGACCGCATGCACGCAGCGCCCGCTGGAGACATTCGATGGCGTGGGGCGCGCCGATGTTAACGCTGAGGTCGAAGGTCTTGGCGGCGACGGCTGCGGGCAGTTGCGCAAATCCAAATCGCAGCCACCATTCGCGCCAATAAATATTCACCGCCGTGTCGCGCGTGAGTGTCGCGATATCAAGTCCGGGATGCGCGCGGGCGGAAATTCCGAACCGGGTCGCGCCACCGGGGTCGTCCGGATTCGAGGAATAGCCGCCCTCGACGGCGAGCACGCGTTCAACTGCGATCAAAAATTCAGGACTGTATGAATCACGGGCGATGGCTGATGTGTCCACGTTTCAATCGCTCGGCGAGCGGCGCGGACGTTGGCGGAATTTCGACCGCGGGCGGTTCGAGGGCGCGATTCAGGGCGAGGACCTTGTACACGTAGCGCTCGGTGCATCGGAGTTCCTGCGCGATGTGCGAGATGCTGACGTGATCGGCGCGCATCGCGACGATGCGGACGCGGCGGCGCGCGTGATCGCTGGTGACTGGAATCAACAGCCGGTCACTACCGAACACACGCGCCATCGCGAGCGCCGGCAGCAGACCAATCGAGCGCGCGAGCAAATCGCCGGGCGCGGGGGCGATCGGGATATACAGGCGGCGGCCACCGAAGTCGGCAATCAGCTTGTCGGCGGCGTCGGCGCCAATCGAATTAACGATCTGATCGTACAGCGTGGTTCGCGCGGCAACAGCAAAGGGATTGAAGCGCGGCGGACTCGACGCGGCTCGAGCAAGCGCGGGCATCCGGCTGGAAGCGGCGTTCATAGCTTGTACGCGACTCGAAGATTGGACGGAATCGAGCCGACCTTGCTGTCGCGATCGTAAACCAGCCGCCAAC
>DATNLS010000029.1:0-4239 GCA_035602775.1 Candidatus Acidiferrales bacterium
GCTGAAGATCTATCGTCCCGAGAAACCGCCGACGCCGCTGGGCCCCGCGCAGCGAGAGCGCGCCGCCAAGGAAGCGCGTAAGTCGGCCAGCGGCGCGGTCGTGGTGTCGGGCGTCGGCGACATGCTGGTGCGATTCGCGAAGTGCTGCAATCCGCTGCCGGGCGAGGCGATCACCGGCTTCATCACGCGCGGTCGCGGCGTTACGGTGCACGTCGCGGGATGCCCGCACGCGCTCAACACCGATCCGCAGCGGCGCGTGCCGGTCGTGTGGAAAGACGGCGAAGAAGCGCCGCGGCCGATTCGGCTCGAAGTGCTGTGCGCCGATCAGCCGGGCCTGCTCGCCGCGATGACCAAGGCGATCGCGTCGGCGGGCGTGAATATTTCGACTGCCGAAGTGAAAACTCACGGCGCTGACGGGCGGGCGCTGGCGCTGTTCGAGGTCAGCGTGAGCAGCGCGCGTCAGTTGAACAACCTGATGAACTCGATCGGCTCGATCGACGGCGTGATGCGCGTATCGCGCCTCGGCCAGCATAACGGGAACCGCTATTGATGAAGACTTCGATTCACACGAGGCAAGCGCCGGCCGCGATCGGTCCGTATTCGCAGGCGGTCGAGCAGAGCGGGATGGTCTTTTGCTCAGGCCAGATTGCGCTCGATCCGGCATCGGGCACTTTGGTCGAAGGCGGGATCGAATTCGAGACCCGGCGCGTGCTGCAGAACCTTGGCGAGGTGCTCGCCGCTGCCGATCTGGATTTTGTCGACGTCGTAAAGACTACTATCTTCATGATCGATCTCGCCGAGTTCGAAATCGTGAACCGAATATACGGCGAGCATTTTGAGC
Source organism: Candidatus Acidiferrales bacterium (assembly GCA_035602775.1). Lineage (GTDB taxonomy): Bacteria > Desulfobacterota > Binatia > Binatales > Binataceae > Binatus. The sequence continues at coordinate 842 of DATNLS010000029.1, forward strand.
CGCCGTATCCTTCGCGATCGACGGTGCAGGTGGCGGCGCTGCCGCGTAACGCAAGAATTGAGATCGACGCGATCGCGCTCAAGCGCGATTGAATTTCCGAATCACTCCAGATTCAGAATCGACAGCGCGGCTTCGTCGAGAAATTGCCCGGACGGATCGAGCTTGCGCGCAGAGCGCATCAGGCGCGCTGCGTTGGCGCGGCGCATCGCGGACGACAACGGCGCATCGAACAGGCGCGCCTTGTCGAGGTCGATGATAGTCAGGGTGAAACTCTCGCGCGCCCGCGTCACCAGCAAGTTGTGCAAATTGAGATCGGCGTGAAAGAGCCCCTTCTCGTGCATCGTCCCGATTGCAGCGCGCGCTTGCCCGAGCACGTGAGCTCGAACTGTCGGATCGTCGTCGGTCTTCACGAATTCCCACAGCGTCATTCCGCGCACCGCGCGCGTCAGGAAAAATCCGCGATAGAGCGCGGGACCGACCCGTTCGATCATCGCACCCATCGGCTCGGCCACCGGAATTCCGCGGCGCATCGCTTCGATCGTCACGGCAAGTTCTGTCAGCGGCCGCGGCGCGATGCCGACGTAAACGTCGCTGAGGATCGAGGCAATCATTCCGCCGCGACGTCCACGCCGCGCGTACAATTCGAGGCCGTCGCCGAGGTCGATTTGAAATGCGCTGCCACGATTTCCCGCGCCCGCTTCCACAGCCGATCTAAGCTCGCCGAGCTTCCGCAGGATTTCAGCAGCCCTTGAGGCAATATCGCGATGTATCACGATTTCGCGGCGGCCGACTTTGAAGGTCGAGAAGTCCGGATCGGCGCGCCAATTCATTTGCGAAGGCGGTCTCACGCTCAGGCGGCCTCACTCGTGAGCCACAATGTGAACAATGCGGCGAGTGCGAGCAACGATGAAATGAAGTGCGCGGAGTAGAAGAGAGCGATGCGGTTCAAATAGTTGCCCGTCGCCAAATTGAACAGCACGGAGAGCGCGAACAGCGTCCAGACTGTCGTCGGCGCGCTCTTGTCTGCTGCGCGATCGGTCCACAGCGCCGCGGTCAGCGCCATGTACGGCACCAGCATCGCAGCGTAGTAGCTTTTCCATGAGATCGGCGCCAACGACGGCATCAGGCAGAAAAATCCGCACAGCGCGAGGCGACCCGCGAAGTCCTCGCGCTTACCGCCCTTCCAGTCCCAGAGCGACACTGCCGTGACGAGAACTATCTCGAGTCCCATTCCGACGACCGCGGCAGTTGCCGACGTTTCCGCGTCTGCACCGACGCGCAGACTTATCAGCCGTGCGACTGCGGACACGGCGGATTGGTTCGTGAGCATCGTGCGATAGCGATTCGTCATCGAGGCGATCGCCGTCAGGTATGCGCCGGTTTGATCGATCCATCCGCGCGGGCCGAAAATCAAAATCGGTATAATGAGCAACGCGATTCCCGCGGCGACGGCCCATCCGAGCGTGGCGAAGTGCCGGCGAATAACAAGATGAAGCGTCGCCAGCACGGCGAAGGGCTTGATCAGTATTGCGGCCGCAATCATCAGCCCCGCCCACGCAACGCGAGACTCGCCTGCATAGATGATTGCCCAGACGACGAGCGCAAGCGTGGGCAGATTTATCTGCCCGTGATCGAAATTGTTGTCGATGAAGCGAAATGACAGCAGCACCGGGACGACGATAAGCGCGGCGGGGAGTTGGCGCTCACGGCCGAACAGAATCACGCCCGCTCCCAGGATCAATTCGATCAATGAAAATGCGTTGATGGTGAAGAAAAGGAATTGCGCGAGATGGCGCGGGAGGAGTGCGAGCGGTGCGAAGCCGATCGCAAAGATTGGCGCGTAGAGGAAACGATCGGAGTCAGCAGGCGGATAGATCGCGGCGCCGTGAAGTACGCGATGCCCCGCGCGATAGTAAACGTTGAAATCGCCCTGCGCGCGAAAGGTTGCCGAGATGCCGAGCCCGACGAGGTAGACAGCCAACGCGATCCATGCGAGTTGGCGGGCGCGCGTCGCGTCGATCTCTTTCATCGCGGAAGGCAGGCTGGCCGCGCGCCGCGGTGAGGTCACGCGATCGGCTTGGCTTCCTCGATCAGCATGATTGGAATGTCATCGCGCACCGGATACACGAGTCTGCACGCGCTGCAGACCAGGCCGTCCTGCTGCTCGTTGAGATGCAGGTCGCCCTTGCATTTCGGGCACGCCAGGATGTCGAGCAATTCCTGACTCAGCGCCATCGCCGAAATCCTCCCCGAACTTTATTTTCTCTGCTATGCATTGGCCGCGGCCATGTGCCCCATTATCAACTCGTCGAGCGCGCGCGCATCAGCCGCGTCCATCGTCACTTCGAGCCTGAGAGCGTATAGCGAATCGCGCGGGAACGGAAACCGCTCGAGCTTGACCAGGTCCTTCTCGGTCGTCACGACGAGGTCCCCATTGCGCATCGCTGTCACCATAGCCTGCCAGTCAGCATTGGTGTAGGCGTGATGGTCCGGATATTCGAAAATGCCGACGAGGTCGGCATCGAGTTCGCGCAGCATCGCGTAAAACGCGCTGGGATCCGCCAGTCCGCTTACCGCCACCACGCGGCGTCCGCCCAGTCCGAGCGGAGTTTCCCGCCACACTCCGTTCTCGATGACCAGCAAAGCACGCGGTCGCACCGACGCGTGGAGCACATTGCGTGCGGTCAGCTTCTTCATCTGCGACGGTCGAATTCCAGACGCGCCGGTTCCCGAATTCATCACGATGATCGCGTCGGCGCGGCCGACTGCGCCGATCGATTCGCGCATCGGACCGGCCGGAAGTATCCAGCCATTGCCGAAGCCGCGTTCGTCGCTCACCAGCACGAGATCGACGTCGCGCTCCAAGCGCACGTGCTGGAAGCCATCGTCAAGGATAACCGCGTCGAGCGGACCGAGCGTGCTCAGCAGCTCGATTCCATCAAGCCGCCGGAGCGCAACCGCGATCGGCCCGGTGAACGTCTTCGCCATCATGGCCGGCTCGTCGCCGGCGTCTCCCGGTGAGATCTTCAACTCGCCGCCATCGGCGACCAGCTCGGCGCGCGCTTTCGATCGCCCGCGATGATAGCCGCGGCTCACGATTCCGACGCGCAGGCCCTGGCTCTGCAAGCGACGGGCGAGAAACAAGGTGAATGGAGTTTTGCCGGTTCCACCGACCGTCAGATTGCCGACGCTGATCGTCAGCACGCGCGCCTGACGTTTCATCATCCGCCAATACAGGTGACGTGCGCCGACGCCGGCCCGGTAAAATCCCGCCGCCGCCGCGAGTCCGATCCACGCCGGGAGAAGGCGCAGCGGAAGATCGCGCTGCCACAATCGCTCGATGCGAGGACGACTTGGACTCGGCTGGCTCGAGGGCATCGGTCAGCCGAGACTAATGA
>DATNLS010000069.1:0-9539 GCA_035602775.1 Candidatus Acidiferrales bacterium
CGCCCGTCCGACGCACCGAGAAACCGCGCGAAGCGGAACATGACAACGCACATCGCGGAGACCAGCAGGCCAGTCGTGAACACCGTCGTCAGGTAAGTCACGAACGCCCAGTACAGCGGCTCGTGCGTCGCGTTCATCGGCAGCAGCGCGATGCGGAAGACCATCCACGGGATCAGCGCCGTGTAGGAGGTGCCGGGCGCTTTCACCGAATAGATGTGGCCGTGAAAGCTGATGATGTCGGCGGTGTTGTAGCCGCAGAAATCGTTGATATAGAGCGCGCCCTTCTCGATCATCGAGCGCAGCAGATCAAAGCGACAGGCGATACTCTGGTCGGCGCCCTGGTAAAAGTAGGCGTAGGTGATGAACGGGATCAGAAAGACCGCGGCCTCGAGTTGGCGGCGGCGATCCTCGGGCGCGATCGCGCGGCTGGAGTTCGCCACGCCCGTCGTCATCGTTTTTTTGCACGCCGCGACAAGGCGGCCCGGAACCTATTGAAGATGCGGAAGTCATCGTCGCCGTAGATGCGCCAACCGGCCCACGCGACTCCCGCCAGCGCCAGGAAGGTGACCACCAGCGAGATTGGCGATCCGATCGGCACCGGCGCTCCTTGTTGCCGAATCGCGAGCAGGTCGTAAGTGGGAGTCGCACTGGGAGGCGGCGCGTCAATCGCGATCATCGACGCATTTCGGAAGAATGCCTTGCCGGTGTTGAGGCTGCCGAACCCACCGACTCGCAGCGCCACGTCGATATCGGCGCCCTGGCCGCCGACCTTGAGATACAGCGTCACGCGCTGCCAGTTGGTGGTGCCGTGAATGTCGGCGGACATGATGCCGTCTTCCATGACCGAGATCGACGCGCCCGATTCCTTGTCGCCGACATTTTCGGTGCGGACATCGACGCTGAGCTGATACCATCCCGGCGGCACGGTAAGCGGTTGCATCCAGCGCCCATCGTTGGGTTGCAGATTGTCGACCTCCATCTCACTGGGCTTATCGGTGTACGAATGCCAGTGAGTCTGGAACGCATCGGGAGTGTTAACCCAGGCCTCGGTGCGCCACGAATCCGGCTGATCCTCGGAGCCCTTGGCGAAGTCGCCGTTGAGCAGCAGGTTTTTCTGATCGGCGGCAACGGCGCGGCATGGGATGGATACGGAGGCAAACATCGCGCAGAGTAAAATTGCGCGCGCGATGCGCAGGAACCTAACCCCTAACCCCTTCCCGAACGGGAAGGGGAACCGGACGAAAGAAGACCCCTTCCCTCGAGGGAAGTGGAACAATCGCGCGATCACGCAGTGAGGGCCGACTTCCGCGATCATATCCAATTGCGGATCCCACTCGACGAAAGCCACATCCGTGCGTAGTAGCCCTCGCGGCTAATCGGGATGCCGACCCAAATCGGGAAGTAGTACACGAACAGAATCAGCGCGGTAGCAACGAATACGCTGGCAACGAAGCGGCCCGCGTACGGAGTCCTAAGCAGCAGCACGACGTACGCGCCGACGACCACGATGAAGCTCAGCCATGCCCATGTCGGCGGCAATCCGAGAAAAAACACCGGCGTCATCGTCAGCAGCAGCGCGAGATGCTCCCACGGCTCGGCGCGTTCCTTGAAACACTCGGCGAGCAGAATCGCCAGCGCCAGGTAGCCGAAATAAACCGCCGCCATGTAGTGGTAGAGGAACAGCGTGCGGCCGATCCACGCCCATATCAGCAGGTAGCTGAGATAGCCGATTACGAGGAACGAGCGCGTGAACGACGGGCGCTCGAGCGCCTGCACGGCGGTGATTGTGATCGCGGTCAGCGCTCCCCACCATAGCAACGGGTTGCCGCCGCCCCAGACGGTCTGCACGTCGCCAGTCTTGGGAAAGTTCTGCCAGTACGCGATCGGACGCAGCATCAACGGCCAGCTCCACCATCGCGACGAATACGGATGGGTGGCGGAGGAGACGCTCTGCTCATACCAGATAACATCATGGTAGTACTTGAACAGATCGAAGATGCCGCCCCCTTGCCATATGCGCCAGTAATGCGGCAAGAAAACCGCCAGGTAGGCGATGGACGCGACAGATCCGACGAGCACGACTGCGCCAAAGGTCATCGGCTCGAAGACAACGCCCATCGATGGCATCTGCAAACGCGGCGTCCCCGATGACGGTGAACGGCCGCGCCAGAAGATCTCGGCAACACGGATTGCCAGTACTGCGAGAACGCTCAAAGTGATGTAGCCCGCAGTGGCGCCGCTTTCGAGAAGCAGCAATATGAGGACGATACATATCGTCGCGATGAAGTACGTTGAGGTTCGATCGAACAGGTCGATTCCGGCCGGTACCGGCGCGGGCGATTTGACCTTCTTCGGCCTGGTCTCAACCACTGGCTTGACTTCGACAGGCGGTGGCGGAGGCTCCGCGGGTTTTGGGCGGTCCCTCGCGATTACATAAACGAGAAAGCCTACCACCAGCAGAAAAGTGATGGCGGGGATGTATAGTTTGCTCGCCAGGCATAGGCCCAGCGCCAGCCCCATCCACGGCAGGATTCGCCGGCGTGCTTTGGGGTCGACAGTCTCCGCGAACTTAAACAACAGCAGGTACGCGACCGCCGCACAGGTGAGATAGACAATGTCGATCACCGCATAGTGCGAATCGACCAGGTACATCCCGTCGCAAAGAATTATCGCGCCCGCGAGCGCGCCGACGAGCCGTGATCCCGTCAGCCGCCGCCCGAGCAGGTACGTGATTCCCACCAGCGCGGTGCCAATCGTCGCGTTGCCCACCCGCCATCCGAACGGCTGGTCGCCGAAGATCAAGATGCCCAGTGAGATTACGAGCTTGGCCAGCGGCGGATGAGGATCGAGGAACGATTCACCGTGTATATAGTGGCGTCCTTGTGCGACGAAATGAACTTCATCGAAGACGATCTCGGCCGGATGACTCAGGTTCCAGAAGCGGGTCACTGCGGCGCCGATCAGCAGAAGCGTGATGATGATTGTGTCGGTGGAGATCCATGGCGGCGCGCACGCTGGCTCTTCGACGTAATCCACGACCGTCCGCGGCATCGCGAATTTCGCCAGAAAGGCAGCGACCGCGTCGGTCTCCGTGCTCGCGTCTCGCAGCCGCGTCACCCCCCAGTAGACCGACAGCCCGAGCGCGACCACGTTGAGCGCCGAGGTCACCATCGCAAGTGTGTCGCGCGAGTCCAGAAACACCACCGTGTTGAGCGTGTGCAGCACGTAGGCTAGGTTGATAAGGCAGGTGATCGTGAGAATCACGAACACCGCGAGCATCTCGGGTGCTTCCAGAGCCAGCGGTACGACCAGCGCCAGCGCCGGATAGAGGTACCGCTCGTGCATCCGAGGCGCCACCATGAAGAATCCGAAAATCGCGATGAACGAGGCGAACATCAGCCGCGTCGGCGTGCGGCCGCGCCACAGGATCCACGCGACGAATCCGTACAACGGGACCAGCAGAAACATGCCGAGCGCGAAGAACGATATTCCAGCCAGCGTGTTCGAGTCCGGCTGGCGCAGTCCGCCGAGCAGCGCGATCAGATTGAACGCGTTGACCGAGGTCTCATGGTAGTAGGCTGCGGTGGATGTATAGAGCTTGAGGATCCAATCCCATTCCTGGCCGATTTGGAACGGCGCGATGCCGATAATCACGACCGCGATCAGCGCGACGCCCGACCTGAGCCAGGTGGTGAAGCCCGCGAAGCCGGTCTGCAGCATGGTCCATATGGCCAGCACCGGCAGCATCATCAGTCCTTGCGGCTTGACCAGCACCGCGATTGCCGCCAGTCCCCATGCGACTTCGTACTGCTCGCCGAGAATCGACACGATGCTGAGCAGGGTCACGAACGTCATGACGGAATCGCTTTGACCCCAGACGACGGTGTCGTACAGCAGGGCCGGATTCAGCGCGACCATCAGCATCGCGATCAGGGCCATGTCGGGGCGGTTGCCGCGCCGCATGAAGGCGTACACCACCAGCGCGAGCGTGAAGTCGGCGAAGATCGCCGGACTCTGGATTATGATCCGGTAAAAATCTCCGGTCGCGCCGATGCCGTGTGCGATGATCCCGACGACCCACAGCGCGTATAGGTAGCCGGGCGGATAATCGAGGAAGAATCCCTGCTGGTAGGTATGCGCGGGACCGAACGTCGCGATCTGGCTCGACCACGCCTGGTAGTCGCCAACGTCCGTGCCGAAGCCCGGAAAGTACGGCATCAGCGCGAACTTCAGCGCGGCCAACGCGCCGAGCACCACCAACGCCAGGATAAGGCCTGATTCGGGGTCGTCGATAAGTGGGCGCAGGTAGTCGAACAATGCGTAAGCGACCAGCGCGATCAGAATCGCGCCGGCGACGAATCCCGGGAATTTTCCGCTGGCGGTTTCGGGAGCCGATGCGGCTGCGATCGAAAATATCGCTAACGCGGCGGCGCTCCACCGCGTAAACCGCGTCCACGTGATCCCCCGAGGCCTGTCCCCCGCGACCTTCAGACGCTCACTCATCCTGCTATTGCCCACATCGCGCGCCGTCAAAGATAGCGGTTATTGGGGCCGCGATGAACACCTTGCAGGATTGAAACCGGCTGGCGACGCTGCTCGAACCCGGTCTATTATGCGGCATTAGCGCCAGGGAGAATGGCTCGATGCGACTGATCCATACCGTCTATGAGCCCAACGGCGAAGGACCTCATCCGACGCTGATTGCGATGCACGGGTTCGGCGCCAGCGCGCTCGATCTGCTGGGGCTCGCGCCATACATCGCCGACGGCCGCTTCATGGTGATTTGTCCGCAGGGTCCGATGGAAGTACCGATCGGTCCGACGCGCGGCTACGCATGGTTCCCGATTCGGATGGGCGCCTCGCCCGATCGCGGCGCAATCGACGACGCCAACAAGATGGTGACCGAGTTCCTGAACGAGGCGCTGAAGAAATACCCGGTCGATCGAAAAAAGCTGGTGGTGCTTGGGTTCAGCCAGGGCGGCATGATGGCCTACCGGCTCGCGATCCGAAATCCGTCGAAGTTTGCGGCGCTGGTCGCGCTCTCGACGTTTTTCCCGCCCGACTTGAAGGATGAGGTCCGCGATGCCGCCGCGCTCGAAGCGTTGCCGACGCTGGTCCAGCACGGCCGTGCCGACGAAATGATCGAGATCACGCGCGCGCGGTCATCGGTAGAAGCGCTGCGCGCATTGAAGGTGCCGCTGACATATCGCGAATACGATTGCGGCCACGAGATCACCGCCGAGGGCCTGCAAGACCTGTCGAATTTTCTAACCGAGAAAGTCCTGGACTCAATCGTGAAGCCGTAACGATTCTTACCTCGCCCGTCGTCATTCGGGGCCGCGACGGCGAAGAATCCCGAATCTTTGCGAGAATCAAAGCATGCTAGGATCGCCGTCATGAGCGATGACACCGATGCTACGCAAGCATTCGCGAAACTGCTCGCGGTGGTCACGGAGCTGCGCGAACGATGCCCGTGGGATCGCGACCAGAAACTCGCCGACACGCCGCGCCACCTGATCGAGGAGGCGTACGAGGTGGCTGACGCAATCGCGCACGGCAAGACGGTCGATGTCGCGGAGGAACTCGGCGATGCGATCGTGCAATGCTTGTTCACCGGAGTGATTCTCGCCGAACAGTCGTCGCTCGATATCGCGACTCTCATGCAAAACGCCGCGGAAAAGCTTATCCGGCGGCATCCGCACATTTACGCCGGCACACGAGCGGAAACTTCGGAACAGGTCCTCGAAAACTGGGAGCGGATCAAAGCGGATGAACGCGCGAGCAGGAACCCCGATGGCGCGACCAGCCTCGCGCATGTCGGCCGCGGACTGCCCTCGATGATGCGCGCGGAGAAGCTCGGCGAGAAAGCGCGGCGCGCCGGCATGGATTGGGCAAACATTCGCGCCGTGCTGGCCAAGGCGCGCGAGGAGCTCGACGAGGTCGAGCAAGCGCTCGATCGCAACGACACTGCCCACGCCGCCGAAGAGCTGGGCGACCTGCTGCTCGCGGTCGCCAACGCTCCGCGCTTCATCAACCGCAATGCCGAGCAGACGCTTCGCGCCGCCTGCGACAAGTTCGTCGCGCGCTTCGACGAAGTCGGCCGCCTCGTAATTTCACGCGGCCTCGATCTAAATTCGATGACGTCAGTTGAGGTCGACGCTCTCTGGAACGAAGCAAAGGCTGCAACGCACGGGAAGTTCCGATAACGATGGACCGAGCGGCATACAAGGTCTTAACCTACGGCGCAATCGGTCTCGCGGTCGCATACGTGTACTTCCACTACGATTCGATTACCTACGCGCTCAGGATGGCTTTGAGCGACTGGTGGCACTGAACCGCAACCGGTGTATTGCTCCGGCCCTCGCCCGCTGTTAAACATGACTGGTTATGCCTCATATTCCCGTTCACCCATCGGCCGAGAAGCGTCATCGGCAAAGCCTCAAGCGCGCCGAGCGCAACCGCGTCGTTCGCACACGTGCCCGCACGTTGGCCAAGACCGCGGCGGAAACAATCGCCACCAGCGACGACCAGGCGAAGGCGCAGGAAGCGCTCAAGCAAGCCACCAAGGTGCTGTACAAGGCGATCAGCAGCGGCACGATGCATCGCAATACGGTGCGGCGCAAAGTCGCGCGGCTGTCTGCCAGCCTGCATCGCAAGTTCGGCCAAAAAGCGTAAGTCGGCCGCTCGAGCGAGCGGCTTCTAATCGGGGGCGGTCATCAACTCGAGGATCAATCCTGCGAGCGCCTGTTCGCGCTCCTTGATGGTGCCGTCCTTGAATCCCGCGTCCATCGCACACGCGCGCCAGTAAGCGCGTTCCAGACGGGCCAGGCCGAAGCGCCGCGCTCCCTCGATCGCGCGCGTCGCCAGCCCGCTCTGCGGCGGCAGTCCCATGGCCGCGGCTACATCGCCGGGACTCTTTCGCGCCGCCATCATCGAGGCCGCGATCATCATCCGGCGCATCATCGGTATGATCTCGACCGCTAGAATCTCGAAGACCTCACGCCCGAGCGCGAGCGCGCGCCCCAACTGCGCCAGCGCCGCCGTCGCCCGGCCGCGAGCGACGCTTTCGGCGAGTTCGAATGCTTCCGGCATCCGGCGCGCGCCCTCGTCCAGGTCGGCCGGCTGCAGCAGTTTGCCCGGCTCGGCGAAGATCGTGGCCTTGCCGAGCGTGTTGCCGACGGCCGCTAAATCTCCGCCATGACGCGAAATAATCAGGTCGATCGCGGCCGGCGCCAGTTTCAGTCCGTGCGTGTGCGCGAACGCATTGACGTATTGCTCGATCTGGTTGTCGAACGGACGCATGCAATTTACCAACAGCGCCGATTTCTCTGCCGCGCGGCGGACCTTCGCGGGCGCATTGTCTTTTTCATAAAGCAGGACGAGGCTGCCGGGGCCCCGCGCGGTCTCGATTGACGCAACCAGCGCCGCCTCCGAGCCGCCGCTGCCCGGCGTGCGCGCGTCAGCGCCATCGGCGTCGTCCGCAGTCTCCGCCTTGTCCCGGCGCGATTTCAGGATTCGGCACGCGATCGCGCGCCGGGGCGCGAACAAATCGGGCGCGCGAAGCTCGTTCAGCGCGGCTCCGTAGTCGTCACCCGCGCCAATTTGAAAGCTGCGATACTGGCATCCGTCGGCGACCAGCTTGCGAACGATCGAGTCGAGCACGTATTCGCGCAGGAAGGCGTGGGGACCGAAGATCAACACCACCGGCGGGATCCTCCGATCTCCGCCGGCCCCTCGAAGGTACGCGAGCGCGGTTTCAAGCGGCATGCGGCAGAAATCCTCGGCGCAGCCCCCGGTAAAAGCTAGAAGCCTTCGGCCATCTCGGTGTACAGATGCGCCGCGAGTCTCTGCATCATCACGTCTTGCGCCACTGCCGTTTGCGATTGTGCGACCTGGAGATCGGGCATCTGCGAGAGATCACCAGCTCGCAGGTTCTGCTGCAGAAAACTCGGCGTGGTGTCGACGATCGTTTGTGCCACGGCCGGGCCATTTTGCGAACCAGCGATAGTCCGGCTGCTCCAAATCACCTTTCCTGCGTGCAGGTCTTTGAGCACCGCCGAAACTACCATAGTGTTTTTGTAGTTAGTCGGCTCGAGCGCCGTGTTGAAGTTCACCGGCGTTTGATTGCTGAGCCTGACCTCGCCTGACAACTCCAAATCGGCCTGGTCCGGACTGTCCACGATCGTGAGCCTGTCATGCGACGCGATTTCATCTTTGACGTACCGCATGAACTGGTCGTTGACTCCGGTTATACGCGTGAGGTTCCCGAAACGAGCGACGTAAATCGTCTGGGCGTTCTTCGGCAGCGCATCGCCGGATGCCGCGAAGTGATAGCCGCATCCGCAAAAAAAGAGCGCGGCGCCGATTGCTAATGCGAGCGCCTTACTCGGCCTTGGGTAGCGTGACATCCTCACCCTTCTGCTTAAGCCCCAACCGCCCCGCGATTTCGTCCAGCACTCCGTTGACGAAGCGCCCGGACTCGATATCGCCGTAGCACTTGGCCAGCTCGATCGCTTCGTCGATAGTTACGCGCGCCGGAATGTCCTCCAGCCTGATCAATTCGTAGAGCGCGATGCGCATGACGTTATGATCGACGCGCGACAGCCGCTTCACCGACCAGTGTTCCAGCGCGTCCGCCAGATGCTTGTCGAGCGCCGGCTGCTCGCGGCGCACTCCTTCCATCAGCTGGACGGCAAACTTGCGCGCGTCATCTTCGACCGGAAAGCTTTCGAACAGCGCGGTCAGGTCGTCGCTGCTGGCGCCGCCGCATATGTCGATCCGGTACAGCGCCTTGAGCGCAAGCTCGCGCCCCTGATGTCTTAAACCCATAGCAATTCCACAGTCGCGGGCGGCGCGGAAGGCGTCGGCGCAGCGGCTTACTCTTTCAAGTGATTAACTTCAGCTCCGAAAATAGATGGCCGAGTTTTTCTTTCTTGGTTTTCAGGTACCCGATATTTCCCGCGTGCGGCGTGACCTCGATCGGCACGCGCGAAACGTTCACCCCGTAACGGCGCAGGCTCTCTATCTTGTGCGGATTGTTGGTCAGCAATTGCACCTCGCCGACGCCGAGGTCGCGCAGAATTTGCGCGCCGATCCCGTAATCGCGCAGATCCTCGTCGAAGCCGAGATGCAGGTTCGCTTCGACAGTGTCCATCCCGTTGTCCTGTAGCGCATAGGCGCGAATCTTGTTTCCGAGCCCGATTCCGCGTCCCTCCTGATGGAGATAAATCACGACGCCGCGGTCCGCCGCCATGATTCGCTCGAGCGCTTCCTGCAACTGCTCGCCGCAATCGCATCGTGCGGACGCGAACACGTCGCCCGTCAAGCACTCCGAGTGAAGCCGCACCAGCGCAGTTCGGCCGCCGCCGACCTGGCCCTTGATCAACGCCAAGTGCTCCCGGCCGTCGACAACGTTGCGAAAGACGACCGCATTCAGCATACCGCCTTCGATCGGAAACGGCTCCTCAGAAACGCGCTTGACCAGGACTTCATTCGTCAGGCGATGCGACACGAGTTCCTTGACGTAAACTATCGGAATC
>DATNLS010000021.1:0-8273 GCA_035602775.1 Candidatus Acidiferrales bacterium
CCGCGAATCACGTGATAACGGACGCCCGGCAAGTCGCGCACGCGGCCGCCGCGAATCAGCACGACGGAGTGCTCCTGCAAATTGTGCCCGACGCCCGGGATGTAGGTGTTCACCTCGATCCCGTTGGACAGCCGCACGCGCGCGACCTTGCGCAGCGCCGAGTTGGGCTTCTTGGGCGTCGTCGTCTTCACCTGCGTGCACACGCCGCGTTTCTGCGGCGAACCTTCGAGCGCGCGCGCCTTGGTCTTGAAGCTCTTCTTCACGCGAGCCCGTCGGATCAATTGATTTATCGTCGGCACGTTATCACTCTCAATCTAACTACTGTCGTTCCTTCGCGCTTGGCGGGCGCACCTGTTCGGCGCTCGCCCATTCTCAAAGACCGCTCGGCGCCGGCATCGTGCCGGCCCGGTTTTTCGCCGGATTGCCCCCGATGGGGCGCGGTGTTCAAACAAACCCCCCAAGGACAACTTATGCCCTTGGGGGAAACATCATTATGTACGGGACCCAGCCCGCCGTGTCAATCTCCGCCCGGTGCTGCGACTGCCGCGAGCTCCGGTTTTTCCACATCTTCTTCGGCTGCGGCCCCTTCGACCTTGACCACCATCTGGTTGTACGAGTTCATGCCGGTACCGGCCGGGATCAGACGTCCCATGATCACGTTTTCCTTGAGCCCTACCAGCCGGTCCACTTTGCCGTTGATGGCGGACTCGGTCAGCACGCGCGTGGTTTCCTGGAACGATGCCGCCGAGATGAAACTCTCAGTGGACAAAGACGCCTTCGTGATTCCGAGCAGCAGCGGCTCCGCGATCGCCGGCTCTCCGCCGCGCGTCAGCACGCGTCCGTTCTCTTCGTCGAAGCGCCACTTCTCGACCTGGTCGCCGACCAGGAACGGCGTGTCTCCGACTTCCTTGATTCGCACGCGGCGCAGCATCTGGCGCACGATCACTTCGATATGCTTGTCGTTGATGCGCACGCCCTGCAGCCGGTAGATTTCCTGGATTTCGTCGACCAGGTATTTCGCCAGCGCCTTCTCGCCCAGGATGGTCAGAATGTCGTGCGGGTTGGACGAGCCTTCCATCAACGGCTCGCCCGCTTTCACGATATCGCCCTCGTGCACCGCGATATGCTTGCCCTTGGGAATCAGGTACTCGCGCTTCTCGCCGATTTCGGGAGTGACTTCGACCTTGCGCTTGCCCTTGGTGTCCTTGCCGAACGAAACCTGGCCGTCGATTTCCGAGATGACCGCGAACTCCTTCGGCTTGCGCGCTTCGAACAACTCCGCAACGCGCGGCAGACCGCCGGTGATGTCCTTGGTCTTGGTGGTCTCGCGCGGAATCTTCGCTATGACGTCGCCCGGCTCGACCGCCGTGCCTTCGGGCACGTTGATATACGCACCGACTGGCAGGAAATAGCGCGCGACGTTGTTCGAGCTCGGCAGCTTGGCGGTCTTGCCGGTCGCATCTTTAATCGAGATACGCGGGCGCACGTCGAGATCCTTGAACTCGACGATAACGTTGGAGCGCGCGCCGGTCCGTTCGTCGACCCGCTCCTCCATCGTCTTGCCTTCGATGATATCGCCGTACTTAACCGTGCCGCCGACTTCGGTGATGATCGGCGTCGTGTACGGATCCCATTCGGCGATAAGCTCGCCCGGCTTGACCTTGTCGCCTTCGGCCTTGCGCAGCTTGGCGCCGTACACCAGCGGATAACGCTCGCGTTCGCGCTCGCGCACGCGGCCGCCTTCGTCGGTGACCTGGGCCGCAATCACGACTTCGCCATGCCGCGTCATCACGACCAGGTTGCCGTCGCGGCTCTTGACGGTGTTGACGCCATGCAGGCGCATCACGCCTTCGTTGCGCACTTCGAGCGTGGTCTGCTCGGCGCGCCGGCTGGCGGTACCGCCGATATGGAACGTGCGCATCGTGAGCTGAGTGCCCGGCTCTCCGATCGACTGCGCCGCGATGATTCCGATCGACTCGCCAAGGTTTACCAGGTGGCCGCGTCCGAGATCGCGTCCGTAACACTTGACGCAGACCCCCTGGCGCGACTGACAGGTCAGCACCGAGCGAATCTTGATTCGCTCGACGCCCGCGTCTTCAATTTTCTTGACCTTGTCCTCGTCGATCATGTCGTTGGCCTTCACCAACACTTCGCTGGTGAACGCGTCACGAATGTCTTCGAGCGCGACCCGGCCGAGCACGCGGTCGCCCAAACCTTCGATTATCTCGCCGCCTTCGACCAGCGGCGTCATCTCGATTCCGTCCAGCGTGCCGCAATCGTCCTCGCTGATGATCGAGTCCTGCGCCACGTCGACCAGGCGCCGGGTCAGGTAGCCCGAGTTCGCGGTCTTGAGCGCCGTGTCGGCGAGGCCTTTGCGCGCGCCGTGGGTCGAGATGAAGTACTGCAGCACCGTGAGCCCCTCGCGGAAGTTCGCGGTGATCGGAGTTTCGATAATTTCGCCCGACGGCTTCGCCATCAGGCCGCGCAATCCGGCGAGCTGCCGAATCTGCTGCTCGGAACCTCGGGCGCCCGAGTCAGCCATGATGAAGATCGGGTTAAAGGACGGGCCGGTGATGGTCTCGCCCTTGTCGTTCTTGCCGAAGACCTGAGTCGAGAGCCCCTTGATGACGGCGCTGCCGATTTGGTCCTGAACTTCGGCCCAGATATCGACGACCTTGTTGTAGCGCTCGCCGTCGGTGATCACGCCGTTGTTGTACTGTTGCTGAATCTCGCTGACCTGCTTCTGCGCGCCTTCGAGCAGATGCGCTTTCTGCGGCGGTATGGTCATGTCTTTGATCGAGATCGAGATTCCCGCCTTGGTGGCGAACTCGAAGCCGATGTCCTTCAGCCGGTCGGCGAAGATAACCGTCGCCTTGTCGCCCGCGCGGCGATAGACGATGTCGATAAGGTTGCCGAGCTCCTTTTTCTTCATCGTCTTGTTGAGCTCGGTGAACGGAATCTCGGGCGGCACGATCTCGTAGAGCAGCACGCGCCCGACGGTAGTGGTGACGCGCTCGTATCGCGGCATCTTTGCGACCGCCGCGGCGGCTGCTGCGGCACGCTCCTTCTTGGTGCGCGGCTTGCCGTTGGTCTCGACTTCTGACGGTGCGATTCCGGTCGCGAGAATCGGCGACATCCGCACCGTGATTTTCGCGTGCAGATCGATCTCTTCGTGATCGTACGCGATTCGCACTTCCTCGACGTTGGCGAAATTCTTGCCCTCGCCACGCGCCAGCGGCTTCTCGCGCGTCATGTAATAAAGACCCAGCACCATGTCCTGCGTCGGCACGATTACGGGCTTGCCCGACGCCGGCGACAGGATGTTGTTGGTGCTCATCATGAGCGCGCGCGACTCGACCTGCGCTTCGATCGACAGCGGCACGTGCACCGCCATCTGATCGCCGTCGAAGTCGGCGTTGTACGCGACGCATACCAGAGGATGAAGCTGAATCGCCTTGCCTTCGATCAACACCGGCTCGAACGCCTGGATGCCGAGTCGATGCAGGGTGGGCGCGCGATTGAGGAGCACCGGATGCTCGCGGATAACCTCGTCGAGGATATCCCAAACGTCCTTGCCCTCTTTCTCGACCATCTTCTTCGCGCTCTTGATAGTCGTGACGTAGCCCTTTTCTTCGAGCTTGTTGTAGATGAACGGCTTGAACAGCTCGAGCGCCATCTTCTTGGGCAGACCGCATTGATGCAGTCTGAGCTCGGGGCCGACCACGATAACCGAGCGGCCCGAGTAATCGACGCGCTTGCCGAGCAGGTTCTGCCGGAAGCGGCCCGACTTGCCCTTGAGCATGTCGGACAGCGACTTCAGCGGACGCTTGGATGGTCCAGTGATCGCGCGGCCGCGGCGGCCGTTATCGAACAGCGCGTCGACGGCTTCCTGCAGCATCCGCTTTTCATTGCGAATAATGATGTCGGGGGCGTTGAGCTCGATCAGCCGCTTCAAGCGGTTGTTGCGATTGATCACGCGCCGGTACAGGTCGTTCAAATCGGAAGTCGCAAAACGGCCACCGTCCAGCGGCACCAGCGGACGGAGATCAGGCGGAATCACCGGCAGGATGGTGAGGATCATCCACTCGGGCTTGTTGCCCGAGTCGCGGAACGCGTTGACGACCTTCAGGCGCTTAGCGACTTTCTTGCGCCGCGCCTCACTCGCCGTCGCCTTCATCTCGACCCGCAGCTCTTCCGCCAGCTTGTCGAGCGTGAGCTGTCCGAGCAACGAGCGGACCGCCTCGGCGCCCATCTCGGCCTTGAAGCCCTCGCCGTATTGCTCGCGCGCCTCGCGATACTTACGCTCGGTGAGCAGTTCTTCGTACTGCAGCGGCGTCTCGCCCGCGTCGGTGACGATGTAGCACTCGAAGTAGAGGACCTTCTCGAGTTCCTTCAGCGTCATGTCGAGCAGCGTGCCGATTCGCGACGGCAGCGAGCGCAGGAACCAGATGTGCGCGACCGGCGCGGCGAGGTCGATATGACCCATCCGCTCGCGGCGCACTTTCGACTGGATTACTTCGACGCCGCACTTCTCGCAGACCACACCGCGATGCCGCATGCGCTTGTACTTGCCGCAGTTGCATTCGTAGTCCTTGGTCGGCCCGAAAATCTTGGCGCAGAACAGCCCGTCACGCTCCGGCTTGAAGGTCCGGTAGTTGATCGTTTCAGGCTTCTTGACCTCGCCGTGCGACCACGAGCGGATCATTTCCGGCGACGCGATCGAAATGCGGATCGCGTTGAACGCCAGTGGATTCTTGGGCTTTTCGAAAATGCCGAAGAGATCTTCCATCTATATAACTCCCTGGCCCTTAAGCCCTTTGCGGCTGCTCGAGCAGCTCCATATTCAGGCAGAGCGATTGGAGCTCCTTGACCATAACGTTGAACGACTCGGGCAGTCCGGGCTCGAGCGTGT
Source organism: Candidatus Acidiferrales bacterium (assembly GCA_035602775.1). Taxonomy (GTDB): domain Bacteria; phylum Desulfobacterota; class Binatia; order Binatales; family Binataceae; genus Binatus. The sequence goes on from DATNLS010000021.1 coordinate 4,913, forward strand.
TTTCGCCCTTGACGATCGCTTCATACATCCGCGTTCGTCCCGCCACGTCGTCGGATTTAACCGTGAGCATCTCCTGCAATGTGTACGCCGCGCCGTAAGCCTCGAGCGCCCACACTTCCATCTCGCCCAGCCGCTGGCCGCCGAATTGCGCTTTGCCGCCGAGCGGCTGCTGCGTAACCAGGCTGTAGGGACCAGTCGACCGCGCGTGAATCTTGTCTTCGACCAGGTGATGCAGCTTCATCATGTACATGACGCCGACCGTTACCGGCTGCTCGAACGGCAACCCTGTGCGTCCGTCATGGAGCTGCGCCTGTCCGGTCTCCGGCAGGTCGGCGCGCTTGAGCAACTGGAATATTTCCTCTTCGCGCGCGCCGTCGAATACCGGCGACGCCACATGCACTCCCGCCAGCGCCTTGGCCGCGAGCTTGTAGATATCGGGCTCGGCCAGCTCGTCGATAAAGTCGTGGCTCTCTTTCTCGGGATAGATTTCCTTGAGCCGCTTCTTGAGCTGGGCGGCGCTGACGCCGTTCTTGAGGTCCTCTTCGATTTTATGCCCGAGCTCGCGCGCGGCCCATCCGAGATGAGTTTCAAGAATCTGGCCGACGTTCATGCGTGACGGCACGCCGAGCGGATTGAGCACGATATCGACCGGGGTGCCGTCGGCCAGGCACGGCATGTCTTCCTCGGGCAGGATGCGCGAGAGCACGCCTTTGTTGCCGTGGCGTCCCGCCATCTTGTCGCCGACCTGGAGCCGCCGCTTGATCGCGACGAACACCTTGATCATCTTGATCACGCCCGGCGCGAGCTCGTCGCCCGCCTTCAGGCGCTCGAGCTTGGAGCCGTAATGGCTCTGCACCGCGTCGACGTTCGCATTCATCGCGGCGATGGCCTGCTCGGCTTCTTCCTGCGCCGATTCGTTCTCGACGCGGACCTGGCCCCACAGCGTCGGCGGCAGCTCTTCGAGCTCCTCGGCGCTAATCGGGTCGCCCTTTTTCAGGAGCTCCTTGCGCTCGTCGGACATCACGCGTCCCGCCAGCTTCTTGCCGGCCAGCGACTTCTTGAGCTTGCGCAGAGTTTCCTGCCGGATGATTCGCACTTCCTCGGCTTCGTCATTCTTGAGGCGTTCGGCCTCGAGCACTTCGATTTCCTGCGTGCGTTCATCCTTGGAGACGCCGCGGCGCGAGAACACGCGGCCGTCGATGACGGTGCCTTCGACGCCCGGCGGCACGCGCAGACTGGTGTCGCGCACCTCGCCGGCCTTTTCGCCGAAAATCGCACGCAGCAGTTTCTCTTCGGGAGAAAGCTGGGTCTCGCCCTTGGGCGTGATCTTGCCGACCAGGATGTCCTGCGGCCGGACTTCGGCGCCAATACGGATGATACCGCTCGCGTCGAGATCCTTCAGCGCTTCTTCGCCAACGTTGGGAATGTCGCGGGTGATTTCCTCGGGTCCGAGCTTGGTGTCGCGCGCGATACACTCGAACTCCTCGATATGCACCGAGGTGAACAGGTCTTCCTTGACCACGCGCTCGGAAATCAGGATCGAATCCTCGAAGTTGTAGCCGCCCCACGGCATGAACGCGACCAGCACGTTGCGGCCGAGCGCCAGCTCACCCATGTCAGTGGACGGTCCGTCAGCCAGCACGTCGCCGCTCCGGACGCGCTCGCCCTTGACGACGATTGGACGCTGGTTGATGCAGGTGTTCTGATTCGAGCGCTGATACTTGATGAGGTTGTAGATGTCGACGCCGGCGTCGCGCAGATCCTTGGTCTGCTTGTCGGCGCGGACGACGATTCGCTCCGCATCGACGCTCTCGACGATTCCGTCGCGCTTGCCGACCACAGTCACGCCCGAGTCGCGGCCGACTGTGCCCTCAAGGCCGGTGCCGACGAGAGGAGCGTCGGGCTTGAGCAGCGGGACCGCCTGGCGCTGCATGTTCGAGCCCATCAGCGCGCGGTTGGCGTCGTCGTTCTCGAGGAACGGGATTAAGGAGGCGGCAACCGAGACAAGCTGGTTGGGCGACACGTCCATGTACTGGACGTCCTCGGCGCGGACCACGGTGGACTCGCCGCCGATACGCGCCGAGACCAGGTCGGCGGTGAAGCGGCCGTGCGCGTCGAGCTGCGCGTTGGCCTGCGCGATGACCTTGTCCTCTTCGTCGAGCGCCGACAGATACACGATTCGATCGGTGACGCGATTGTTCTCGACTTCGCGGTACGGCGTTTCGATAAAGCCGTATTCGTTGACGCGCGCATAGGTCGAGAGCGCCGCGATGAGTCCGATATTCGGGCCCTCAGGCGTTTCAATCGGGCATACGCGGCCGTAATGCGTCGGATGAACGTCGCGGACTTCGAATCCCGCGCGCTCGCGGGTCAGACCGCCGGGTCCAAGCGCGGACAGGCGGCGCTTGTGCGCGATTTCGCTCAGCGGATTGGTCTGATCCATGAACTGCGACAACTGCGACGAGCCGAAGAACTCCTTGATGACGGCGGAAGCGGGCTTGTAGTTCACCAGCTCCTGCGGCATCAGGGTTTCGATGTCCTGCAGGCTCATCCGCTCTTTGATCGCGCGTTCCATCCGGACCAGGCCGATGCGGAACTGGTTCTCGACCAGCTCGCCGACGGCGCGCACGCGGCGATTGCCAAGATGGTCGATATCGTCGACCTGGCCGTTGCCGTTCTTGAGCTCCATCAGGTAGCGGACGACTTCGAGGATATCCTCGCGGCGCAGCGTTCCCTGCTCGAGCGGCACGTCAATCTTGAGCTTGTGATTCAGCTTGAGGCGCCCGACCTTCGAGAGATCGTAGCGCTCGGCGTTGAAAAACAGGTTATTGAAGAACGTGGTCGCCGTTTCCTGGGTCGGCGGATCGCCGGGCCGCAGCCGACGGTAAATCTCGATGACCGCTTCCTCGGGCGTGCCGAGCTTGTCCTGCGCCAGTGTGAGGCGCAGCGGACCGCCGCCGGGCGCGTCCTCGGTGAACAGCACTTCGATTCTCTTGACCCCGTGCGTTTTGAGCTTCTCCAGCGTCTCCTCGGTCAGATCCTCGTTGGTGCCGATCAGCACTTCGCCGGTGGTGGAATCGACGATGTCATGCGCGGAAACGCGGCCGACGATCTCGTCGAGCGCGATCGGTACTTCGCTGATTTTCGCCTGCTCCATCGCGCGCACGATAGCCTTGTTGAACTTGCGGCCTTCGCGCGCGATAACCTCGCCCGACTTGGGATCCTTGACGTCGCGGCCGACGCGCGAGCCCATCAGATGGTCCGCCACGAACTGCTTGGTGTACTGCTTGGGATCGAGATTGACGATGTCCTTGCGGTAGTAGTAGTTGAGCAGGTCTTCGGTGGTCATCCCGAGCGCGCG
>DATNLS010000115.1:0-9143 GCA_035602775.1 Candidatus Acidiferrales bacterium
GACCGCCCGACAAGGTGCGCCCGGTTCTCGGCGACATCCGCTTGCAGCTGGCCGCGAAATTCGGCCTCGACAAATCCGACGAGCTCAAGTTTTTATGGGTCGTGGATTTCCCGATGTTCGACTACAGCGCCGAGGACAAGCGCATGGTTTCCGTGAACCATCCGTTCACCGCGCCGAATCCAGACGATCTTGCGATGCTCGAATCGGCGCCGCTAAAAGCCCGTGCACTCGCCTACGACATGGTGCTCAACGGCCAGGAACTCGGCGGCGGCTCGATTCGTATCCATAGCCGCGAGCTGCAATTGAAGGTATTTGAATTGTTGGGGCTGACGCGCGAGGAAGCGATCGACCGTTTCGGCTTTCTGCTAGACGCGCTCAAGTACGGCGCGCCGCCCCATGGCGGAATCGCTTTTGGAGTCGATCGGATTTGTATGATGCTTTGCGGCACCGACTCGCTGCGCGACGTGATTGCGTTTCCTAAGACACAAAAGGCGGTTGACCCGATGAGCGGGGCGCCGTCGGAAGTCGATCCGCGCCAATTGAAGGAACTGTCTATTAAGGTGACGTCATGAAGGCGTGCTGGGTCTCGGTGTCCGCGCGATTGATTCTGACAGCTGCGCTGATGTGGTTCGCGTCCGGATGCACCACGATGGCGGCGGACACGGTCAATGCCGCCACCGAGTCGGTGAGTGACGCGATCAACCAGCGCGACGTAAAGTCGCATGCGGTGCGTTCAATCAAAACGATCAGTATCAATCGTGTCGCGGTGATGCCGCTGATAGAGGCCCCGGGAGGCGAAACGTTGGCTCCAGGAGCCAGTGACGCCGTTACCGCCGAGGTTTACAGCCAGGTCGCCGTGGCCGGTGGATGGGACCCGGTCCCGGCGCAGGATGTCGACGAGGCGATGCAGAAGATGCCGCCGACCACGATGGGGAACCTCGATCAAAATGCGCTCCAGCTCGGCCGTGAGGTGTCGGCCGACGGCGTACTCTACGGCACCGTCGAGCGCTACCAGGAACGCGTCGGTGCGGACTACGCGGCGGCGAGCCCGGCGTCGGTGGCGTTCTCGCTGAAGTTCGTCGATCTGAAGAGCCAGCAAGTCGTCTGGACCGCGAAGTTCGCCAAGTCGCAGGCGGCGTTGAGCCAGAATCTTTTCGATCTCGCCAATTTCGTGCAGCGTTCCGGAAGGTGGGTGCGCGCACACGAAATTGCGGCGGAAGGCGTGAAGGAAGCGGTGGCCGACTTGCACGGCGATCTCAACCTGACGCAAAACGTGCAGCGGTTCGAGACCGGCACCTACGGCCAACTCAAGTCGGGGCAGCAACGGTATAACACCGGGCCGAATGGGATGTATTAGGGAAGGGAGAGATCACTTCATTTAACGCGGAACCCACCGTGGGTTCCGCACCTCCTTGGGCAGGGGTGACCCCTGCACCCAGTATTCAGAAAGACAAAGATGCGGGACTTCGTCCCTGTTAGAACTGATTAGGGGCGGAGGCGTCCGATTCTTACCTCGCCCGTCATTTACGGGCGAGATATTTTTGGATTCGGATTTAGTTCCACGGGGAGTGCGGTTTCATCTTGAGTGCTTGGGCTACCGCCGGATGCACGACGTGGCCTTCGTAGGTGTTCAGGCCGTGGCGGATTGCGGCGTTCAGCATCCCGGCTTCGAGGATGCCGCGGTCTGCGATTTCTAGCGCGTAGGTAAGCGTTGCGTTGGTGAGGGCGTAGGTCGAGGTGTGCGGGACCATCGCAGGCATGTTGGTTACGCAGTAGTGGACGACGCCGTTTCTGATGAACGTGGGGCGCGCGTGAGTCGTTGGCGCTGACGTTTCCGCGATTCCACCTTGATCGATCGACAGATCCACAATCGCGGCGCCGGGACGCATTCGCGCAACCATCTTCGCGCTGAGCAGCCGCGGCGCGCGCGCCCCCGGAACCAGCACGGCGCCGATCACCAGGTCGCAGGCGGTGACTTCCTCTTCGAGCGTCGCGCGATTCGACATGACGGTGGTCACGCGGCCGCCGAGCAGGTCGCCGAGATAGCGCAGGCGCGTCGGATTGATATCCATGATCGTCACTTCGGCGCCGACGCCCGCCGCGACCCGGCATGCGTTGAGGCCCGAGATTCCGCCGCCGAGGACAACTACCTTTCCCGGCCGCACGCCCGACGCTCCGCTGAGCAGCACGCCGCGGCCGCCGCTGCGCGCCTGCAAACACCATGAGCCGGCCTGGATCGCGAGGCGTCCCGCGACCTCGCTCATCGGCGCGAGCAGCGGCAGGCTCAAGTCGTCGAGCTGAATCGTTTCGTAGCCGACCGCTGTGACACTGCGGCGAATCAGCTCGCACGCGAGCCGCGGGTCGGCGGCGAGATGCAAATAGGTAAACAAGATCTGCCCGGGACGCATTAGCGGATATTCCGGCGGCTGCGGCTCCTTGACCTTCAGGATCATATCGGCGCGCAGCCATACGCCCGCCGCGCCCGCGACGATCGACGCGCCCGCTTTGCGATAGTCGCGGTCGGCAAATCCGCTGCCGACTCCTGCTCCCGCCTGGACCATCACGCGATGACCGTGCGTGCGCAGCGCGGCCACGCCGGCCGGTGTCAGCGAAACGCGCTGCTCGTCGGATTTGATTTCAGTGGGGATTCCGACATTCATGCAAACAGGTCCTCCGTGTGCGCCCGACCGCTAACGCCATCGACGCTCGACAGTCAAGAGTAACGCGCGTGATCGATGCTCGCGATGGTTCGAATTGGAACTTGACAAAACTCGCGCCGCTGCGCTTCATGACATTGGATGTGATCGCGATCGGCCTTGCGCGAAACGGACCTAAAAATGCGCACCCGCGCGCGACCTACGGAGGAGTCATGGAGATCCCGCAGGGGCTTAAATATTCGAAAGAGCATGAATGGGTCGCGACCGAAGACAGCGTCGCGACTATTGGAATCACCGATCACGCGCAAGACCAGTTGGGCGAGATCGTGTACATCGAACTACCGGCGGTCGGCGACAAGGTGAGCAAGGACGATCCGTTCGGCGTGGTCGAGTCGGTCAAAGCGGTTTCGGACATTTACGCGCCGGTTACCGGAACCGTAATCGAGATCAACGAGGATCTGCCCGAGAGCCCGGAAACCGTCAACGAAGATCCGTACGGCGACGGATGGCTGATCAAGGTGAAGATCACGGACATGAGCGATCTCGAAGACCTGATGGACGCGGAGGAATACACCGAACTGCTCGCGCGCGAGAAGGAATAGAGCGCGGTGATTCAGGCCGGCGGCTCGGCACTCGCGCCGGCTTCGGCTTGCGATACGGAGATTCTAATCTTGCCGGCGCCGGTGGGAGGATCGATGAACACCATCAGGAAAGGAACCGACGCCGCCGGTTCCATCGCGAACGCTTTCTGCGGGCTCAACCCCTGAGAAAATTCGATTTCGCGCGGCGTCATCTCACTGAGCATCTGGACCGAGAGCTCGTTGCCCAGGTAGACGCTCTGGCTGGCGAGCGGACGCGCACTGTCGCCAATCAGATCCGCGTTAATCCCGACCAGGTGCAACGGACGGTCCCCGACGTTCTGCGCGTTGCCGGTAATCACCAGCGCAACGTGGCCGCCCTTGAGCGTGTAATATTCCGAGCGCACGTCATGCAGCGTCACCAGCATCGCGGGGACAATCGGACGCGCGAAGTAAGCGCCGATTCGTGGAGCGCCGCCGAGAATCCGTGCACTCGCGACGGGCTCGTCACAGATGAGCGCGCTCGCCGCGAGGAAAGCGATCGCGACAAAGAAAAACGTCGCGAGGAACACTCCCGACGCGTGAGTCGCTCCGGGCGATGGCGCATCGGCAGTATCGTCGGCCTTGCCCATTTGGAATGCGGTGGACTTCGCCTCGGCCGGAGGCTGTGCGAAGCGAGGCAGTTCCGCTTCCAGAGGAGCGGCCATGCGACGCACCGGAATCGGCGCTGGGCGCGTCGGCGGCTGGGGCTCCGGCGTCATCGTCGGCGGCTGGCGAATCGGCGCGGATGCAAACTCGTCGTCGGGCAGGTCGCCTACCTGCCAGCCAGCGTCGTGCGGATCGGGACGCTCGAGTTCATCCTCGTCCGGGGCGTGGCCGGATCCAATTCGATCGTCGCTAAAATCGAATCTAAGATTTTCTCCGGTATCGGCTTTCTGATCGCGGTCGCCAAAGGTGCGATTGAGCGGGTCGTCTGGTTCTGGTTCCGGTTCCTGAGCGACTTTCTCGACGCGATTTTTCGGCGGGTCGGGGGGAGCGGGCGGAGCCGCGGCCGGCTTCGGTTCCACCGGTTCGCGCGGTTTTTCCGCGGGCGCTCTCTGCGGGCGCGCCTCCGCACGTTTGACCACGTCGCTTTCGACTGGGGACTTGAGCGGGCTCGGACGCGGTCGCGCGGGGCGAAGCGTGCGCGGCGCTTGCGCTTCGTTCTCGACCGCTGGCGGTGCTGGAGCCGGTTTGCGCACCTTTGCGGGGACGGGGTCCGCATTGAAAACGTGCCCGCATCGCGAGCATTTGAAGGTCGGAGTATCGTCGGGCAGGACCCGCTCATCGATTCGATAACGGGTATGGCAACTGGTGCATTGAATCTCGATCATTCCACCGCCTCGCCTCTTGCGCGGCAAATTATCACACGGCAAGGGAGCGCGCATCTTTTGCGGTCGTCGCGGCCAAGCGTCGTGCGATGCGGATAGCGCTGCTGAGTCGGCGTTTCGATAGCGCGGGCGGCGGCACCGAGCGCGATTTGATCGTGACGGCGCAAAGCCTGCGCGCAGCCGGACATCAGGTGACGATTTTCGCCGATGAGATCCGCGGATCTACCGGCGACTGGAAGGTCCGTCGGGCGGGCGCCGGTCCGCGGCTGGGACGCACGCTGTCGCTGCTCCGATTCGCATGGACCGCTGCTCCCGCGGCGCGTCGCGCTGGCGCCGAGTTGGTGCTCAGCTTTGCGCGATGCACCGGCGCGGACGTGATGCGATCGGGCGGGGGCGCTCACGCCAGTTACCTCCGCGCGGCGCGAAAATGGCGCGGCGCGTTCGGCGCGGCTGCGATGCGAATAAGCCCGTATCATCGGGTGCAGATGCTGGTCGAACGGCAGGGCTTCCGCAGTCCCGGCCTGAAGCGCGTGATCGCGGTATCGAATTTCGTTCGCGACGATCTGATTCGGGAGTTCAATCTCGCGCCGGAAAAAGTGGTAACGATTTACAACGGTGTCGAGCTCGACCGCTTCCGCCCGGCCGTCGATTCCTCCGCGCGCGCGTCTATCCGTCAGAAATTTATCGTGCCAGCGAGTGCTCGCGTGGTCGCTTTCGTCGGCAACGGATTCGCGCGCAAGGGCCTGGGATTTCTCATCGAGGCGTGGCCGCTGGTCGCGGGCGGCGCGTTTCTGCTGGTGGCCGGCGCCGATCGACAGACCGACAAATTCATGCGCCGCGCTCACGCCCTCAACGTCGGCGGACGCATAGTCTTCACCGGTCCGCAGCCGAACGTCGAGACGATTTTCCATGCGGCCGACGCGTTCGCGATGCCGTCGCTATTCGAGCCGTTCGGCAACGTCGTGATGGAAGCGATGGCCTGCGGATTGCCCGCGATGACCAGCGCGTTCTCAGGTGTCGCGGAGGTCATTCCGACTTCGATGCGTGGGTTTCGAGTCGAGAATCCCGACGACGTGGGCGAGGTTGCGCTTCGATTGGGCGCCCTGTTCGACGCGCCCGCCACTGTAGCCATCGACGCGCGCGCGACGGCCGAGCAATTCACCTGGGCGCGCTACGCTAAAGAATTGAACGCGCTGATCGAATCGATCGTTTGACATTCAAGACGGGCAGGCAGGGACTAGGGGAGGATGAACTTTCAGCGGCCGAGGCCGTCGAACATTCCGCGCGCTACTGCGAGGCGACGCTCCTCGCGCGCGATTCGCGGGAGACCAGCGCGCGTCAACTGTGCGACGCGCAGGCGCACCATCGCGATCGCGTTCTTTAGAATCACGTCCGCGGCGGAATGCTTCTCATGCAGCATCCGGCATCGGCCACGCTCGCGCGCGATCGTGATGAATCGTTCGCGATTCGCGCGTGACGGATCGACTTCGTGATAGACGAGCGCCTTGGGCGCGTATCCGATTCGAAATCCTGCGCGCCGCAGCCGCTGTGACATCTCGGTTTCCTCTTCGTGCCCGGCCGCGCCCGGACCGAGGCGCTCATCGAAGGGCCCGACTTGGCGGAGCGCATCGGCACGAAAGGCCATATTCGCACCGAGCACGCCGCGCACCTCGAGCACTTCGTCGCCGTGGTCGACAATCGGTAAATCCATGTACGGCGCCAGCTGCCCGACTTTTTTTTCCGGATCTTCGTCGGGAAGGATTCGCCCCTTCATCGCGGCGAACTCGCGATGCGTGTCGAAAAACTGCTCGACCGCCGCCAGATAGCTGCGCGCGACGACCAGATCGTCATCCAGAAAAACCAGTATCTCCCCCGACGCCTCCGCGATTGCGCGATTCTGAATGCGACACTTGCCCGAGCGCGGTTCGTGCAGATGCCTGAGCGGCGCGCCTTCGAGCGAAAGCTGCATCGGCGTGGGTGTGCCATTTTCGGCGATTATTATTTCCCGCGAGCCGGTCGCGAGTTCGGGCGCGAGGCTCGCGATCAGCCGCCGAATCGAGTCCGGTCGCTTGTGACTCGCAATGATGACGGTCGTCTTCATCGCCCTTCAATTCTAGGTTCCTGGATTTTGCGAAATCGCATGATGATGTTTTCGTCCATCAGCAGGCTCGCGCTGGTCATGAAGCCGAGCAGCTCGCGATTGATTTCATGCTGCGCTGAATCCTTCGCGCCGCGCCCGTAAAGCATCCACGAGAATCCCGCGATCAACGGCCACAAGACCGGCGCCAGGATTCGCGAGCGCACCTTGCGCCGGCTGCGCCCGAGGGCATCCATCCGCAGACCCGCGCCCCACGCGATCCAATGCAGATCGTTGAGACCCATCACGTGCCAATTGCGCCCGTCCGAGACGCGATATTTGTACGCCAGCGGCGCGCGCCGGCCCTTATAGTAGCCACTCAACAGGTAATGTATTCGCGAGCTGACGTTCAGGCGATTGGGCGTGGTGACGATCGCAACCGCGCCGGGACGCATCACGCGCGCGATTTCGCCGAGCATGTGCGGGATGTCGGCGAGATGCTCGATCACTTCGAGCAGCATCACCAGGTCGAAGCTCGCGTCGCGAAATGGGAGGTCGCGGTCTAGATTCACCGCAATCCAGCCGGGCTTGCGCGTGCGATACTCGGTCGAGACGACGCGCCACCCGCGCTCGGCCAGCATGCGGCTCGACAGGCCGTCGCCCGCACTCAAGTCCAGCGCGAGCGACGACAGTTGTGGCAGTGGCGCAAGCGCAATCGCGCCGAGAACCCGCTGGCTCATCGTAGCCGCAAATTGTGGTTCACTGTTTCATCGGCGCCGCGCGCTCGAGCCGGATGCGGAAGCGCGTCTTGAATTGGAATCATCAGCCGGTTAAACCCTATACTCTTGCCCTCGCTCGCGAGAGTGGCGGAATGGCAGACGCGCAAGGCTCAGGACCTTGTGAGCGCAAGCTCGTAGGGGTTCAAGTCCCCTCTCTCGCACCAATTTAGCAGAGCCGGACGCTGCGGCGCGCTCAATATGTCGAAGGTACCGCGCTGGTCGAATCCTTGTTGCCGGTATGTTCCGCGCCGTGGCACTTTGCGACGTCCGCTTCGCTGGCGCTGATGGCAGACGCGATCTCGGCGTCGGAGCGACCCGATTGCTGCTGCAGTTTCACGACGTTGCAGTCAACGTGGTCGGTGGACATCGAGCTGCATCCCGAAATTCCTCCCGCCAGAAGTAACGTTCCAAGCGCGGCCGCAATACCCAGTTTGCGAAAAGCGTCAGCCATGAAATATCCCCTCCGCGGTCGAATACACCCCGTCCCCAATGCGAGCATGCGCACGATATTATTATGCGGCTCAATTTTACAAGCTGAGGAACTACGCACCAGGCGGCGCGCTTGAGAGGTGAACGGCGGGACAATATGATTTGAGCGAGGGCGCCCGGCGCCCTTTTTTCGACGGAGCGATACTGGTGGATTTGCCCAAAACATTCGATTCCAAGTCCGCTGAGGAACGATGGTTTCAGCTGTGGATCGACCTCGGCTACTTCACGGCCGATCCCGCGCGTCCGGGCAAAGTCTTCTCGGTCGTTATTCCGCCGCCCAACGTCACTGGCCAGCTCCATCTCGGGCACGCGCTCAACGTCTCGCTGCAGGACATCATCGTCCGCACGCGCCGGATGCAGGGTTACAACACGCTGTGGCTGCCCGGCACCGATCACGCCGGCATCGCGACGCAGAACGCGGTCGAAAAGGATCTCGCGAAAGAAGGCAAGGACCGGCATCAGCTTGGCCGCGAGGTCTTCGTCGATCGCGTCTGGCAATGGCGCGAGACTTACGGCGACCGAATCATGAATCAGTTGCGCCGGCTCGGCGCGTCATGCGACTGGAGCCGCGAGCGCTTCACCCTGGACGCGGGTCTCTCGCAGGCCGTGACGAAAGTCTTCGTCGATCTCTACAACAAGAAACTTATCTACCGCGCGATGCGGCTGATCAACTGGTGCCCGCGATGCGAAACGGCGCTGTCCGATCTGGAAGTCGAGCACAACGACGTCAAGGGCAGCCTCTGGTACATCCGCTACCCGCTCGCCGACGGTAGCGGCGCGATCACGATCGCGACAACGCGTCCCGAGACGATGCTCGGTGATACCGCAGTTGCGGTGAATCCAGACGACGAGCGCTACAAGTCGTACGTCGGCAAGATGCTTCGCCTGCCGCTGGTCGGGCGCGAAATAAAAATTATCGCTGACGCGGCGATCGATCGCGAATTCGGCACCGGCGCGCTGAAAGTGACGCCCGCGCACGATCCTGTGGACTTCGACCTGGGCAAGCGTCACGGCCTCGAGCAAATCTCGATCTTCGATAACACGGCTCACATCAACGAAAACGGCGGCCCGTATCGCGGGATGTCGCGCGAGGACGCACGCAAGCAAATCGTCAAGGACCTCGAGCTTGCGGGCCTGCTCGAAAAGATCGAGCCGCATTCGCACGCGGTCGGCGTATGCTCGCGATGCGACAC
>DATNLS010000012.1:0-5950 GCA_035602775.1 Candidatus Acidiferrales bacterium
CTTACATGGCGGGACGAGCGCCGTCGCCACCACCGAGTGAGCCCGCATCCGTCGGGCACATCCACATGCCGGCGCCGTCGATCTACCCGCTGGTGTTGAGTCTCGGCGTCGGCATGATGGGCCTCGGGCTCATCATCGACTGGTATCGCATCGTGATCATGGGCGCGCTGGTCGTGGTCCTGTCGGTCATCGGGATGGGATTCGAGTACCCGGACTACGGCCAGGAGTCGCACGATCCGGAGCACGCGCCGTCATCGGGCGGGATCGACGTGCGCAAAATCGGCGTGTGGTCGTTCATCGGATCGGAGTGCGTATTCTTCGCGAGCCTGATCTCGACCTTCATCGTTTACAAGGCGCGCAGTGTATCCGGGCCGGGGCCGGAAATTCTCAACATCCCGCTGACCTCGCTCAGCACTTTCATCTTACTGATGAGTTCATTGCTGATGGTGCTGGCGCTCGCGGCCACGCAGCGCGGCGACAAGCGGTGGGAGCGAATCTGGCTCGGCGGCACGGTTTTGTTCGGGCTGATTTTTCTTTGCGGCCAGGCGTACGAGTTCACCAGCTTTGTGCATGAGGGCATGGGGCTGACGACCAACCTGTTCTCGCAGTCGTTCTTCGTGCTGGTCGGCTTTCACGGCGCGCACGTCGCGATCGGAGTGATCTGGCTGTCAGTGCTGCTGGTCGCCGCGATCACCGGCAACCTCGGCAAGTCGCGCGCCACGTCGGTCGAGCTCGCGGGACTCTACTGGCATTTCGTCGACGTCGTGTGGATCATCATCTTTACTCTCGTCTATCTGATGCAGGCGGTGCCCGGAGCATGAGCGATATTGCGGACGCCCACGCTGGGCAGGTTCGTCATCCTGGAGCGGCGACGTACATTATCATCGCCGCGTTCCTGGTCGTGCTGACGGCCATGGAGATAACGGTCTTTTACGTGCACGCGCTACGGCCCGTGCTGGTGCCGGTGCTGATCGTGCTGGCGGCCGCCAAGTTCGCGCTGGTCGCGATGTTCTACATGCACCTGAAGTACGACGGCTGGCTGCTGACGGGAGTGTTCGTCTTTCCGTTGATGGTTGCGACGGTGTTGATGGTCTCGCTGATCCTGCTGTTCACATATTTGTCGCATCACCTGGCGCCGATCGGATAGGCGGCCAGCAGTCTTGACGATGGAGATTTTCGGCGAACATCCGAGCATCCCGATAGGCATCGCGATCCTGATCGCGATTTACCTTGGCGCATGCCGCGCGGCGGGCCGCCGACCGACCCGGATGCAGGCGATGTGGTTTGCGCTCGCGATGGTTGCGATTTTGTACGTGCATAGCGAGCTCGATGAACTCGCCGACGCGCGAATCTTCTCGATGCACATGCTGCAGCATCTGATGCAGACCTTCGTGATCCCGCCGCTGCTCCTGCTGGGGACGCCGGGCTGGATGCTGCGGCCGTGGGTTCTCAGCAAACCGATCAAGCCGATCGCGCGCATACTGACGACACCGGTGGTCGCGTTCCTGATTTTTTCGGCGGTCTTCGTCACCGCGCACTTTCCGCCGATTTTCGACCACATGTGCCGCGACGAGAATTTTCACATCTTTCTGCACCTGCTCTTCATGGCGGCCGGCATCCTGCTGTGGTGGCCGATTCTGAGTCCGCTCTCAGAGCTGCCGCGGCTGTCATACCCGGCGCAAATCCTCTACCTGTTCCTGCTGATGATCCCGATGACTGCGGTCGCCGCGCCGATCACGCTCGCGACCCGCGTCATCTATCCGTGGTACAGCGAGGGCGCGCACGGATGGGGTCTCAAGCCGCTCGAGGACCAGGTGCTGGGCGGGCTGATCATGTGGGTCGGGCAGGGCACCTACCTGATGTTCATCTTCACGTTCATCTTTTACCGGTGGCAGCAGCGCGAAGATCGCGACATGCCGGTCATGCCCGCGTTGGCGATGCCGGAGCTGCGCGTCGTGCGATCACGAAGCGTCGCACACTCGTAAGTCATGTCTTGGCTGGTGGCAGCCGACCTCGTGACGGTGATTCACGCGGGCTACGTCGCCTTTGTGGTTATCGGATTCGTGGCCATTCTGATTGGTGGAGCCGCAGGATGGCATTGGGTCCGAAGCCCTTACTTTCGGATAATCCACGTCGCAATGATCCTGTTAGTGTGCTGCGAGACGCTCATCGGCACAACCTGTCCGCTCACAATCTGGGAGAATATGTTGCGGGTAAAAGGCGGCGAAGCCGGGTACTCGCGCGATTTCATCGGATACTGGCTTGATTCGCTGATCTTCTATCAGGCTCCGCCCTGGGTGTTCACTGCCGTCTATCTGACCTTCGGCGCCGTGGTGGTGCTGGCATTCTGGTTGGTGCCGATACAGTGGCCGGCCGCAAACAGCTCAGCTAGTTCGAGTCTCACTCGACGAAACTCGGTCTCGTGATACCTGAGATTTCGAGCAATGTCGCTCGCTTGCCGGGCGCTAATCTTGTGGGTTACTTAGTTGAGTAGAGACCAGGTTGCATTTGGCCCGCTTGGCCCGGTCGCGTGACGAGGAAGATGGAACACTCGAGGACGCGGATCATTATCGATGGAGCGGTCGCGGGGCTGATAGGGGCCTTCGTGGTCGCCTTCTGGTTTCTGATCTTCGACGTCATTCGCGGTCGCGCGCTCGAAACCCCCGCGCTGCTGGCCGCCACGATTCTGCACGGATCGCACAGTCACGAGGTTCAACACGGGCTCGCGCTGTTGGCGCTGGAATACTCGCTGCTCCACTTCGGCGCCTTCATCTCGTTCGGCATCGCCGGCGGACTGCTGCTGGAAGCGTGCGAAACCGAATCGTCGCTGCTTTTCTCGCTGGCGATTTTTTTCGTCGCGTTCGAAGTTTTCTTCATCGCGGTGGTGCTGTTCCTGGGGCCGAACGTGATGGTGGAGCTGACCTGGTGGGGGATCATCGTCGGCAACCTGCTCGCGACCGGCGCGATGCTTTCGTATTTTTTCTGGCGGCATCCCAGGCTCGCATTCGATCTGCTCGGCGGATGGATCTCAGTCGTGCGCGAGGGCATTACGGCTGGGCTGGTGGGCGGCGTCGTCGTCGCAATCTGGTTCATGGCCTACGACTTCGCCTCGGGCAATGCGTTTCACACGCCGGCGATTCTCGGCGCGATGGTTTTTCGCAGCGAGGACGTGGCTGACGGTATCAAAGCGACGCTGCCGTTGGTGCTCGGCTACTCAATTCTGCATTTTTTCGCGTTCGTCACGTTTGGGCTGGCGCTCGCGATTCTGCTGGCCGCCTCGGAGTGGGAACCGTTCATGGTCCTCGGCGCTCTGTTGCTGCTCGCGGTATTCGAGGTTTTCTTTGTCGGATTCATTTCGTTGATCGATCAGTCGGCGCTCGAGGTCCTGGGATGGTGGAAAATCGTCGCGGGAAATATCCTCGCGCTGATCGCGATGGCGACCTACTTTATCCGCAGCCATCGCGGACTCGGCGTCAAACTGGTCGAGCGATGGGCGATGCTCGATCACGAGGGCGCCGAAATGGGCGACCCGCCGCCGCGCGATCACGAACCGACTCATCCGTCCCATCTTTAGAGCGCCTCTAAAGGACCGCTTCGGGATTTCGAAACCCGGAACTGGCTTCGCGTGCGCGAAGCTGTCCAGAGGCCGGTTGCTGCCGCTCGCGTTGCTCGCTTTGTCAGGGATCAGAACAGGAATGAGAGTGCGGACGTTGCGAACGATCCGTGCAACCTAACCCCTACCCGAGCGGGAAGGGGAACCGGACTATTGGGAGTCACCTCTTCCCGAGCGGGAAGTGGAGAAAAGAAATAGATTAAATTCCGAGGACGTCGCGCATGGTGTAGAGGCCGGGCTTCTGACCTGCGAGCCAGCCGGCGGCGCGGAGTGCGCCGCGGGCGAGCGAGTCGCGGCTCTGTGCGCGATGGGTCAGCTCCAAGCGCTCGCCCTGGCCGCCGAAAATCACGGTATGGTCGCCGACCGCGTCGCCCGCGCGCATCGCGAGCACTGCGATCTTACCGTCGACTCTGACGCCCGTGATTCCTTCGCGGCCGTAAATCGCGCTCGACGCGAAGTCCGCGCTGCGCGCCGAGGCGATCGCTTTGCCCAGTGACAGCGCGGTGCCGCTCGGCGCGTCGATCTTCGTGCGATGATGAATCTCGATAACTTCGGCGTCGAAGTCGGGAAGGACAGCGGCGACTTCGGCGACTATCTTGGCGAGTACATTAACCCCGATACTCATATTGGGCGCGATCACGGTGCGCGTCTTCTGCGCAAGTTCGCGCGAGCGGTTTTCCATCTCGGGGGTGAAGCCGGTCGAGCCGATTACGATCGCGGCTCCTGCTTTCGACGCGACCTCGAGATGTTCCATCGAGGCGGCGGCGGTCGTGAAGTCCAGCGTGACGGTGTCGGGCTTTGCGAGCGACGCATAGTCGTCGGTGATTTTTACACCGAGCTTGCCCACGCCGGCCAGCTCGCCCGCGTCGGAGCCGATCGCGCTGTTGCCGTGCGCTTCGAGTCCGCCGACGATTTTGTGCGCCGGATCGCGCGACGCGAGCGCGATCAGCAGCCGGCCCATCCGTCCCGCTGCTCCCGCCACTATTAGATTAGCCATCGGAAGTCTCTTTTCGCGCCCGCGTGACGCGAGCGCGATGCGGTTGCTATCGCGGTATCAGGAAGCCGGAGCCTCGGCGGGCGCCGCTTCGGCTGTGGGCGCGGCCGCTGCTTCCGCCGGCTTGCCGTGCTTGGCCTTGAAGTGTTCGTCGCACAGGCTCGAGGTGCCGCGGCGATGCTTGCGGCATTTCTCGAAGGTGCAGGTTTTGAAGCGCGCCTTGGGCATCTCGCCCGCCTTCCAGAGCCGAAAATGCTGTCGGCAGTAGCCTTTGCCGACGGCTTCGCGCGCGCAATCTTTCGCTTTGCAATTTCCTTTATTTGCCATGAATCCCTTCTTGGAGGCCGCCGAAAATCGCGGCTGAGCAATCCATCTACAATAGTGTTTGCCGCCGATGCTTCATAGAGGGCGGGATGAATCACCTGCGCGGTGGGCGGCAAGGGGTGACCCCTTGCAACCCAGTATCTACGCAAAGATGCGGTGCTACGCACCTGTTAGAACCTTTCGAAAAGACCTGTCCTCAGGGCTTTTCGGTATAGATACTGGGTGCAGGGCTCAGCCCTGCCGCCCACCGCGCAGGTGATTCATCCCGCTCGCTCTTCTTCGCCCGGGGCGTTGAGCGTCCGTAGCGAGAGCGCGAGTGCTGCCATTGCGAGCGTGAATGCCAGTGCGACCTCCATGCTGGCGCGCGGGCTGATATCGGCGATTGCGTGGCCCATCAGCCAAGGCGCGAGGATTGCTCCTAACGCGCCGCCGGCTACTACGATCGAGGTCATCCTGCCAACCTCGGATGGGAACCGCTCCGCGCCGACGGCGATCATGTTGGGGAAGACCGGGCCGTAGCCGAAGCCGATGAGGAATACCGCCGATGCTGCGAGACCGCCTGCCGTCGGCGCCGCGATCAACATCACCAGAGCCGCGGCGGATAGGGCCGAGGCCAGCATAGTGAACTGCGGCAATGCGATGCGATGCCCCAGGCGTCCGCCGAATGCGCGCCCGCATACCAGTCCCAGCCAATAGAGCGAGACGCCCGACGACGCGAGCATCGGGCCCAGCGCGCCGGCGGTGCGCAGGTAGAGAAAGAGCCACGCGCCGATTCCGACTTCGGCGCCGACGTAAAGAAACATCATTGCGCTGACGACCCAAATCAGCGGACGCGACAGCATCAGGATAAATCCGTCGCCCGGCATCGGTTCGGTGCGAACTTCGAGCGCGGGAGTTACGCCGAGACGAAATCCGATCGCGGCGCACACCAGCGCTCCGCCGCCGAAGACCCACCAGTACGGCACCCGGCTCGCGAACGCGGCGCTCACGATCAGCGGTCCGAGCAGGGCGCCGACGCC
>DATNLS010000304.1:0-6550 GCA_035602775.1 Candidatus Acidiferrales bacterium
CGTGTGGTCGGGCGCCACGTCGTCGAAGAAGACCTGCACCGGCATATCGACGCGCACACTCTCCGGCGGCGCGACGATGTTGGTTGTCAGGCGCGGTCCTTCAGCCAGCTCGACAATCGCGAGCACGTACGGCGCGTCGGCGAACGCGCGGCTCGACGCTCGCCGCACGACCGTATAGCTGTAGACTTTGCCGCGACCGCTCACGCGCTCCCACCTAAGCTTGTCCGAGAAACATTTCGGGCATCGATCGCGCGGATAGTAAACGTACTCGCGGCAAGCGCCGCATTGCTGAATCGTCAATTCGTGGCGCCGCGCCGCCTCCCAGAATGGACGGCTGGTTGGCGATGGCTTCGGAAGCGGTTTGTAGTATTCGCTCATGATCTGCGCTCCAGTATCAGACTCGCCTGCTCGCTCATGATTCCGCCGTTGCCGTTGACGTAGCCGAGCGCCGCATTTTTGACTTGACGTTCGCCGCCGCGCCCCATCAACTGGCGAATCGCTTCCGTCACGTGACTCATTCCGCCCGCCAGCCCCGGCTGTCCGAACGACAACTGCCCGCCATGCGTGTTGCACGGAAAGTCACCCGCGTACGTCAGGTCGTGCTCCGCGACGAACGGGCCGCCGTGCCCTTTCATGCAGAAGCCGGCGTCCTCGAGCGTGACGATCACGGTTATCGTGTAGCAGTCGTACGGGCACACAATGTCCATGTCCATCGGCTGCAGGCCCGCCATCTTGAACGCGTTCTCGGCGGCCGGCTTGATCGGTGACGTCGTGATCGATGGCGCGTAGGTAATCGTCGAATGGTTGGCGGCCTCGCCCGCTCCCAGCAACCATATCGGCGGATTCTTCGCACGCTTCGCCACCTCGGGTGACGCGACAATTATCGCCGCGCCGCCGCTCACCGGGCTCACGATTTCATATAGATGAAGCGGATCCACGATCATGCGCGAGTTCAGCACGTCGTCGATTGTGAGCGCCTTGTCGTTGAAGGTCGCCAGCGGATTCTTGAGCGCGTTGGTCCGCTGGTCGACGGCGACCTTCGCCATCTGCCGCGCCGTGGTGCCGTACTCATGCATATGGCGATGCGCGATCATCGCATAGCCGCAGTTCGCGCCGATATTTCCGTACGGGGCCTCGAACTCGCGCTGCACCGACACCACCGGTGGCCGCTGGTCGCCGGCCTTGTTCAAATCCGCGACGACGCACAGCACCGCGCTGCACATCCCCGCGTCGATCGCCGCCGCCGCACGCCAGATCATCCCGGCCGGACTTGCGCCGCCGATATCGACCTGGTTCAGCATCCGCAGGTTGAGCCCCAGCACCTCGGCCGCGCTGGCCGGATAAATCATCCCCGGATCCGAGAACGGCACGCCGACCAGGAAGCCGTCGATATCTTTTTTCTCCAGACCCGCGTCCGTGATCGCCTCGGCCGCGACCCGCGCCATCAGCCCGAGCGCGGTCAGGTCGCCGGGTTCCTTGACCGGTTTGAGTTCGCCAATTCCAATCGCCGCGGCTTTGCCTTTGAGACTCATCGGATCGACTCCCGCGTTTTCGTTTCGCGCATCTGGATCACGACTACCACAAATTGCGTCTCGCGAGCCCGCCGCCGCGCAGTTCAATTCAGTGAAAAAATCTTATAACTTGGTTCGTTCGAGGTGCTTTTAACCAAATGGCTTTTATCATCTGTGACGACCACAACCTTGACGTCGAAGCCGACGGAATCGACAACCCCGTCGCCAAGCAGCTGATGCTGACCGACGCGAAGCCGGACGCGACCCCGCTCGAAAAAGAGATCATCGAGTTCGGCAGAGTGCATCGCAACTGCAACATCCGGATTCTCGCCGGCTAGTTTTCAGATTCGCAGCGCGATTTCAAATCCGCTTGAGATCGTCGCTTCACCACGCCCGCGCGCATTTTACGCCTTCGATGTTGACCGGCTGACCAACCGGCAGATACACTGCCGAAGCGGGGTGGAGCAGTCTGGTAGCTCGCCGGGCTCATAACCCGGAGGTCGAAGGTTCAAATCCTTCCCCCGCAACCACGAAGCCCACAATTCTGACCCCGGCTCGTGATCAGAATCTCGGACGCCTCAGCCGACTGGACCTGGTTCCGCGTTATTTCGGGTGTGGTCGGTCCGTGAGGAATTTCGCCAGACGTTCTGAAACGAGCTGGCGCTGCTCGATTTGCGGCACGTGACCCGCTCCTTGAATCATCTCGACGCGCGCATTCGGAATCAGCTCAGCAAATTCCGCGGCATACGACGGCGGCACCAGCGCGTCCTGCGCGCCCCACAGCACGAGCGTCTCCGCCTTGATTCGCCGGAGCCGCCGCTTGAGGCCGCGCTCGGGGATGGGATGAATGAAATGCGAGGTGCTCGCCAGTGCGCCGAAGCGATTCACAATCGCGGCGTTCATCGCCTCGCGCTCCGACGGCATCGCAAGTTTGGCGGCGACTTCCGGTTTCGAGGGATCATGAAACAGCAGCTTCACCAGCGCCTGCGGTGAAACCAGCAGATGGTCCGCGACGGGCGCGTCGTCGCGCCACAGTCCCATCGCGTCGATCAACACCAACTGCCGCACGCGATCCCGGAACGTCGCCGCATACTCCGCCGCGACCATTCCACCGAACGAATGCCCGATCAGATCAACCCGATCGAGCCCGAGACGGTCAAACAGATCGTCGTAGTAGAGCACCAGATCCGAAAGGCCATCGAGCTGGTCGAGATCTTCGGTCTGTTCCGCACCCGCATGCGCAGGCGCATAGACACGGCGATAGGCCGCAAGGTCGTCGAGGAATCCGTCCCACTCCTGGCCGAAGGGACCGTGAAAATAGACCACCGGCGCGCCTTCGCCCTTGATGATCACTGGGTTGGCCGCGAAGCCGCCCGGCAGTTCGATATTTCGCGCTGTCTCGATGTTCATGCCTGGACCTTCGCCTCGCCGTTACTGACTTTAGCCGCAAGCCGCGCGAGTTGCGGTTGATTGCGCGTCGCGCCTTGCGGCCACCATCGATCGGCGTAGCCTTCCTTGTCCCAGATGCCTTTGATCTTCGGCAGCACCTTTTCCGCGAACAGTCCGCTGCTGTACGCGGTCAGCTCGGGATCCATCGACTGGATCTGCAAAATGACCATGAGATGGCCGACGCGGATATTGCGCACCGCCTCTTCGATTTGCGCGGCCACGGTATCGGGACTGCCGCCGATTACCATGCGTGAGTCTTCGACCAGCTGCTTCCAAGTCGCTTCGTGCGGCTTGAAATCGAAGCTGAACGCGCTGGCGCCGCGATGACTCAACTGAAATTCGAAGCTGCGCTTAGTCATGAATCCCGGCACGTTGCCGAAATGCGGCGCGACATAGAGCGACTTGGAATAGAAGTTGCGCAGATGCCTCAAGTAGATTCGCTCCGCTTCCGCATCGGTGTCGGCGACAACCACCAACTGCGCGAATCCCGCGCGGTAGGGATTGTCGTCCATGCCGGCTTTCTCGACCGAGTCCCAGTACCCGTCCATCAGCACCTTCGCATACTTATGGCCCATGAAACTCAGGTAGCTGTAGGTGTAATCGTGGTCGGTCGCGAACTTCCAGGTCTCGACCGAGCCGCCGCCCGCGAGCCAAATCGGCGGATGCGGCTTCTGGAGCGGCTTCGGCCACGGATTGACGTAGCGCAGTTTGTTGAATCGTCCGTTGAACGCGAACGGCCCGGGCCGCGTCCACGCCTGCGTAATCAGATCGTGCGCTTCATAATATCGCGGCCGCACCTGGGTCGGAGGAATTCCGTAGCAGCCGGTCGTGTCCATTGGCGATCCCACCGGGAAGCCTGCGACCAATCGTCCGCCGCTCAGGCAGTCCAGCAGCGCGAATTCCTCCGCAACGCGAATGGGCGGATTGTAAAGTGGCAGCGTGTTGCCGAGTATCACCAGCGCGGCATTCGACTTCCGCCGCGCGAGCACCGTTGCGATCATGTTCGGCGAAATCGGAAAGCCGTAGCCGTTCTGATGATGCTCGTTCAGGCCGAGGCCGTCGAAGCCGAGATCGTCCGC
This sequence comes from Candidatus Acidiferrales bacterium, assembly GCA_035602775.1. Taxonomy (GTDB): domain Bacteria; phylum Desulfobacterota; class Binatia; order Binatales; family Binataceae; genus Binatus. Next base: position 4,040 of record DATNLS010000304.1, read on the forward strand.
CATCTCGAGTTCGTCGAGATTCCAATGGAGGTACTTGGCTACCTCGGGCGAATGGCAAAGCTCGTCGTTGGGCGGCGTGACCCAGATGCTCTCGTAGCGATCGCGAAAATCATCCGGCAAGTCGCGATATCCCTGCATGTGAAACCAGATCGTCTTCATAGGCCTGTTCCTTTTCCCTGCATCTCATTTGGGCGGTTTCTGCGCTGCGCCGGTTTCGACTGCCGAATCCCGACGCACGCCGCTGCGGCTAAACCTTGGAGATATGATTCAAGCGCTTTGGCGACAAATCCTTGCGGCTCAAATCCGATGGTATGAACCAGGTACTCGCGATCGCGCGTGACCATGAACGCGCCGTTGAGGATCGACCAGATCGCGATCGTCACTCCCGTAGCCCCGAGCGAATCCGCAACCAGACCTCGATCGAAAGCGCGCTTGACGCTGCTCTCGAACAGGCCAAACACTTCGCGCCGGATTTTCGAACCGCGATCAAATGCGCGGATTTCCGATGACCGCCGAAGCCGCTTTCTAATCTCGGAATAAGGGATGGGCTCGCTTATCAGGATCGGATCGGCCGATTCGTGCAGATACTCGATATAGACCTGGGCCAGCGTGCGAATCTCGTCGAGCGGCTTAAGGCCGCGCGCTATCACTGCGCGATAACCGACTCCGAGTTGCGTGCCACGCTCGGCGCACAGGTTCAGATACACTTCGTCGCGCGACGCGAAATGAAGGTAGATAGTTCCGACCGCGACCCTGGCTTCGCGCGCGATCATTTCCATCGTGGCGTTTTCGACCCCGCGGCGTGCAAAAACGCGCGCGGCGGCAGTCATGATACGCGCGGCGCGAGCGTCATTCTCAGCCCGCCGTCGCTGGCGCACTTCGAGCGACGTGCGCATTCGCGCTCCGTTCCGTGAATTGAAATTCATGAATCCGCATTCAGGATATACGACCGCGAGCTCCTGGTGTCAACTGACGAGATTAAATTGCCTTGCGTCTCATATCAATGCTCGCGTCTGCGTACTCTGCCTGCTACCATTCCTACCACCACTGGTAGGAAGGTAAACATGGCTGCGGCAAAACTTTCCGTATCTCTCCCACGCTCGCTTGCCGGATTCGTCGAAAATTACCGCAAAAAGCGTGGATTAAAGACTCGATCTCAAGTCTTCGAGGAAGCTGTCAAGTTGCTTCGCAGCCGGGAATTGGAAGCTGCTTACCGCGAGGCGAACTCCGAACTCGACGGCATCTGGGACAATGCAATGTCAGACGGGCTGTCCGATGAGACGTGGTGAAATCTATTTCGCCGATATCAGCCCCGTCATTGGCACGGAGATCGGCAAACGCCGTCCGGTGCTCATCGTCAGCAACGAAGCGAACAACCAAGCCGCTAACACGGTAACCGTCTTGCCGATCACGTCGAACACGAGCCGGATCTATCCTTTTGAAATCGCACTGTCTCCGAAGGACAGCGGCCTGCCCAGATCGTCGAAGGCTCTCGCGCAGCAAATCCGCACTATCTCCAAGGAACGCATTCAAGGGAAAGCGCTTGGGTCGCTGAGTGCCGGACTAATGCGCAAGGCGGCGGACGCAATGCGTCTCCACCTTGATCTCTAGAGGTTAGATCAGTTCTTGCAGAACTTGCCGAACAGGTTACCGCCGTCGAGGCATCCGGCGTCGTCGATATTGAAAACTTCCTGCTGGCCGTTGACGATCAGGAGTACCTGCTTGCCGTCGACTTTGTAGTTGGCACGAAACTGCTGCTCCATCATCGAGATGTTGACCTCCTGGCCGTTGATGAATTCGAGCTTCGACATCACGAGGCCATTGCCCATGCCGCCGCCTTTGGGCATGTAAACGCCGCTGAGGCCGTGACTGCAGCCCGTCGCAACAAGGCATGCGAGAATCGCGATCGCGATCGGCTTGATTTTCATTTCAATCTCCTGGGATCAAAATCTATTAACCGCGCGAACATAGGAGCGCAGCGGCGCTAATGCTGTCAAGCTATTTTTCACGCGTCAGATTTTGTTTGCCCCAGGTGTCCAGGTACACAAGCTGATCGACGGGACGGCGTATCAGCGGACCGTGCCCGCGGCCGACCGGGTAGCCGATCGGAATCGCCGCGGCGGTGTACCAGGGATCGGGAATCGCCAGCAGCTTACGCACTTCCGGCTCGCATTCGCACAGCAGCGTCGTCAGCACGCATCCGAGTCCTTCGGCGCGGCATGCCAGCAACAGATTCTCGACCGCGGTGTAAACCGATCCGCCGCCGACCACCGAGACGCGCTCCTGTTTGGCGTCGGTGATCGCCATGTTTTTCGGATTGAAGCAGAACATCGCAATCGCCGGCGTCTCGCCGAAATGCGTGCCCAGGTAATCGCCCGCCGCGAGGGTGCGCTCGGCTCGTGCGCGCATTTCCGGCGGCGCGCTTGCGGGAATCGCTCCGCGATACTGCTTCGAGTACGCGATCCATCGCTCGTTGTAGAGCTTGCCGAGCGGCTCCTTGAGCGCGCGATC
>DATNLS010000258.1:0-3637 GCA_035602775.1 Candidatus Acidiferrales bacterium
CGGCTTGTACATCGGGACGTTGCCGTTCTCGACCGGGAACAGCAGGTGACCGTGCTCGACCATCTGCTGCACGAAAACGCCTTCGACCGCCTCGTTGCCGGTGCATACGTCGCCCGCGCCGAGCCGATGAATGGTCAGGACTGCGATGACGAGAGCTATTGCCACGATGGCTGCGGCCGGTGGAATTTTCGCGGGCATCAATACTCAGTCGAATAGTCAGTCGAGGTTGGTGCGCAATATACTCAGGCTGTCGATGCGCGAGGAGTCGTAGCCCCGCCACTTGGCGGCCGAGACGTCGCGCGCGCTGACGCGTTTGAAGCCGAGACGCGCGAACAGTCCGGCGACGCGATCGTCACTGGTGCAGGCGAACAGGTATTTGAGCCGGCGCGCCTCCGCCTCCTTCAGGATCTCGCGGACCAGCACTGCGGCGACGCCCTCGCCCTGGAAACGCGTCAGAGTGTACATCGCGGTGATCTCGCCGCATCGGTCGCGCCGGTAGGGCTCGGTCAGCAGCGAGCAGATGCCGGCGAGATGTTCGTCGCCGATGCGGTAGCCGAAGCATGAGGGCAGGATCTGCGCGATCTGCCCGGGGCTGCGCGGCAGCAGGTGCCCTTCGTTCTGGCCCCGGACGATCAGTGCTTCGACTTCCTCGAAATCGTCGATCGAGACCGGGCGCACGAAGCCGTATTGCATCTCGGTAAACAGGGTGCCGGCGCCGATAAAACTGAAAAGTTCTTCATAAACGTCGCCGGGCGCGACCAGGTTGACGGAGCCGACGCCGTCTTCGAGCGCGTCGAGCGCGGCGCGGACGATGGCTCTGCGAGCACGCCCGCGGATATTGCGCATTGTGCGGCGGATGCGATGCTCCTCGACGAACGAGAGCCGGTTGCCGTCCTTGTCGAGCAGCCCGCCGCGCCGATCGAGCATCAGCAGCTTGAACACGCGGAGCCGGCTGGCGAGCTCGCGCGCGAAGACGGTGAGATCGTCGGCGTCGTCCCGGCTCATCGAGGCGACCACGATCGAGCCGGCGCGGAGCCGCGCCCAGATCTCGGCGACGGCGGAATCCGGCGGATACGGACGCGAGCGCAGGCCGTCGGATGGATTGAAAACCGGCGGCGGTTCCTTGGGCGCGAGGCGGCCGAGCCGGCGCATCAGCTTTGGCAGCGCGCTCGGCGAAACGATAACGACGCATCGGGTCTGATTGCGGCGCAATTCGCGGAGCGTCAGCAGGAGCGAATCGAATTCGGAAATCCGCTGACCGGCCGGCGGAATCAGCGCGAAGAGCAGACTCTTGCCGTAGAATTCCTCGAGATAGAAGGTTTTCTCGGTGAAGACCGGGGCGCCGCGGCGGGTCTTGCCAGCGAAGTCGCCGAGATTGAGGGGTACGAATTCGCTCACGGCGTAAGAACCGAAAAAGAGAGGAGCCAAACCCGTAACCCCGTTCCTCGAGGGAAGGGGAACAAGCGCGCGCAGGGCGTTCGCGACGTCAAACTGGGGGATGTCTTCAATTCAAGCTACGCGGGTTGCGACTTGACCGTCGCGATCTCTTCGGGAGGGCATACCGGTGGCGACGGACGCGACGCGGCTATTTCGGCGAGCGAGGTGTCGGAGAAAACTTCGAGCAGGACGCGCTGGCCCTTCTCCCACACGCGGTACATGCGACAGGTCGGCTGCAGCGCGCATGAGCTGCTGCCGTCGGTGCATACGTTGAGCGTGATCGGGCCTTCGACCGCCTCGATGATATCGCGAAAGGTGACGGTGTCGGCTTTGCGCGCGAGCTGGTAGCCGCCGCCGGGACCTCGGCGCGCGTGCACGAGGCCGCGGCGCATCAGGTCGCGGATCACTTTCTCGAGATAGTACTTCGGGATCTGCTCGCGAGTGGCTATCTCGGTGCCGCGCGCCACGCCCGCGGGATGATCGGCGAGGTAGATCATCGCACGCAGGGCGTACTCGATCTTGCGCGGTATCTGCATCAGGCTCATTTTTCTTTTTCGGTATCTACGCGGGCGTTGCGGCGGCTCGGACCGCGAGAATCTTTTCGACGTATTTGACCAGCATATCATTCTCAATGTTGACGGCGTCGCCGGGCTGTTTGAAGCCGAGCGTGGTCGAGCGAATCGTGTGCGGAATCACCTCGACAGAAAAAATGTTGTCCTTGATCGAAAAAATCGTGAGGCTGATACCGTCGATACCGACCGAACCCTTTTCGACCAGGTAGCGCGCCTGCGCCGGAGCGACCTCGAAGGTGAAGAGTTTCGAGTCGCCCTCGGGCTTGATCGAGACGACGCGGCCGATGCCGTCGACGTGGCCGGAGACCAGGTGGCCGCCGAGCAGCTTGCCCAGCGTGAGGCATCGCTCGAGATTGATGCGAGCGCCGGGCTTCAGCTCGCCCAGACTGGTACATCGCAGGGTCTCGGCAGAGACGTCCATCGCGAACCGTCCGGGACTTTTGGAAATCACGGTCAGGCACGCGCCGTTGACGGTGATTGAGTCGCCGATATTGATTTCGGAAGTCGGGAGCGAGGTGTGGACCGAAACCACCGCGCCCTGGTCGGTTGGCTTGAGGCTTTCGACGGTGCCGAGGTCTTCGATAATACCGGTGAACATTCAGTTCTCCTGGAGCGTTGAGGGAGCGGCGGGAAATCTCCAGAAAAATCATATCTTTTTGGGAGATAGCCGCGCAACAATGGACATCTAGAATACACATCTAATGTGAAACCCGCGGTGGGTTTCACGCTTCCTTCGGCAGGGCTGAGCCCTGCACCCAGTGTTAAGAAATACGATGCGGGGCTTCGCCCCTGTTAGAAGATTTTGGGGCTCCTGCTGGCGTGGGTGTGAAGGTCGAGCCCTGCTAAGCTGGAGCGGAATGGGATCGAAGAAGAATAAGAAACTGAAGGCGCTGCTGTTTGATTTCGGCGGTACGCTCGCGTTCCTGGATTACGAATTGCTGGCGCGCGAATTCTCGCGCGAGGGACGCCAGCTCGATGCGCTCGCGCTCGAGCATGCGGAATACGCGGGGCGCGCGGCGATCGATCGACATCTGATGAGCCCGGGAAACAGCCAGGCAACCGCGGCGGCGTACGAACATTTTTTTCGCGGCTGGATGACGGCGGCGGGAATTCCGGAAGAGGAATTTCGCGAATGCGCGGCGAGGTTCGGCGCGATACATCGCGAGGCCACGCTTTGGCGCGTCGTGCAGCCGGGCACGTTCGAGGCGCTGGAGGCGTTCAAGTCGGCGGGCTACAAACTCGCGATCGTGTCGAATGCTGAGGGGCAGGTCGAAGGCGACGCAAAGCGATTCGGACTGGCGCCGTACTTCGACGTGATAATCGATTCGCATATCGTCGGTGTCGCGAAGCCTGACCCGCGGATTTTTCAGATCGCGCTCGAGCGCCTCGGCGCCACTCCCGACGAAGTGAAATTTACCGGTGATATTTATTCGATCGACGTCGAAGGTGCGCGGGCGGCGGGAATCGAGGCGCGTTTGATCGATCAGCATCGGCGCTATACGTGGGTCGAGCACGAGAAGATTCGGCATATCAGGGAACTGCACTCGATCGAGAAACTTGAGCAGAGTTGAAAACTATGGGCGTGATTCGAGATCAGTCAGAGAAGATTTTTACCGGCGCGATTACGA
>DATNLS010000196.1:0-2348 GCA_035602775.1 Candidatus Acidiferrales bacterium
GGAATTATGAACGAGAGTCCCGCTTCAGCTCCATCTTCGCCACGATAGGTCATGCGCGGGCGCAGCTCGCTGTCGATCTGAAGGTCGTACAGCATGGCCATCGCCGACACCGGGCGGCGAAACACCGGATCGTTGGCGACATCGCCGACTTTGCGGCCGGCGACCCACACATTCTTTGGATGTGACTTGAGCCCGGAAATGTAACTGTCGCCGTCACGAACGCCCATTGCAGCACCTCTCGCGAGCGCATCCGAGCGCCCGCGTCTCAACAACCGGATTTGCAAGACTCTTTCAAGCGGCAAACGGGGCAGCAGGCAGCCCGCGCTTCTGACGCGTTCGTGCGCCAACGAAGGTTCACCGAGATCTTGTTGCGGATGTCGAGGCCGCCTTAGTTCGTGAGAGCCATGATGCGGAGGGGGATCAGCGTCCGGTAGTCGGACAGGGGGGACAAATCCGTGATCGGACGGACGCGCGTCAGTAACCCTGCGCGGTCCGGCTGTTGGCCGCAAGGCCAATCACCATCGGCACTGCCGTGGGACGCGACGGCACAAGGGGCGGTGACGCGTGGCGCGTGTCAGTTAGCGCCGTCAGGAATTCGGAGAACCAATTCTGCACCGGCGACTTGCGCAGCTTGCCGACCATACTCTGCCAACGCTCGCGCCGCTCTTCGAGGCTCATGACCAGCGCCTTCGCGATCTGCCGGGCCATGCCGTCGAGATCGTGCGGGTTGACGAGCAGCGCAGCGTCGAGTTCTTTCGCCGCGCCAGCGAATGACGACAGCACGAGCACACCGGGGTCGAACGGGTTCTGCGCCGCCACGTACTCCTTGGCGACAAGATTCATTCCGTCGTGCAGCGGCGTCACCAAGGCGACATGCGCGACGCGATAAAAACCGGCGAGCGTGGACTGGTTGAAGCCTTTGTTGAGATAGCGGATCGGACTCCAGTCGACTTCGCCGTGACGGCCGTTGATTTCGCCCACCAGGGCGGCGAGCTCGGCCTTCAGGTCTCGATAGGCCCGGATGTTTCCGCGCGAGGGCACCGCAACCTGCAATAGCGAAACCGCCCGCTTCAAGGATGGCTCTAACTCGAACATGCGGTCGAACGCGCGCATCCGGTTGGCGAGACCCTTTGAGTAGTCGAGACGATCGACGCCGAGCGCAAGTTTGGCGCCCTGCAAGCTGGCACGCAGGCGCGCAACCTCCGGCCGCGTAACCGACTTTGTGGCGCGCGATGCAAACTCATCGACATCAATGCCGATCGGGAAGGTGGCAAGCCGCGACACGCCGTATTTCGACGTAACGGTGCCGTCGACGACTGACAGATTGAATTCGAACTGCAGGTAGTCCTCGAAATTCCGCAGATCGTCGTCTGTCTGAAAACCGATCAGGTCGTACGCAAGCATCGCCGAAACGAGATCGGAATGATGCGGTACGGCCGCCATGGTGATGCGCTCCGCCCACGGCGTATGCAAAAAGAAGCCGATCGGATGATTGATTTCTAGTCGGCGCAGCTCCGCGCCCAGCGTCAGGAAATGATAGTCCTGCACCCAGAACACCGCCTCGGGTCCCGCGAAGCGCAAAAGCGCGCGAGCCATGAAAGCGTTGACCTCGCGATACGAGGCATATTCGTCCGCCGTGACCTGAATGAGGTCGGGACGCGAATGCAGCGCCGGCCACAAAGCGGAGTTGGCAAAGCCCTCGTAGTAGCCGCGATAATGCTTCGCCGGCATGTCGACGGTCGCAAGCGCGCCGCTGCCGAGCGCCTCGATCTTGGCAAAGGAATCTCTTGTTTGCGCGGCATCGCCCGCGTGACCACTGGAGCCGACCCAAATGGCGCCCGACTCCTTGACCATCGGAATCAGCGCTGAAGCGAGTCCGCCGGCGATCGGCTCATCAGTTTTTTCCCGCGCGACGCGGTTGGAAACGACGACGACACTCAAGGGGGTTCTCTCCGGTTGGCGTGTGGAATTAACCCTTTCGACGCTGTTTGGTTCCTGCAGCGCCGCAAATGCGGCGAAAACGCCCAGAAAAACGGGAAAATCGCGACTTTTTTTGCCGATTTCGACGAATCACGCTTCGCAGTAGCGAAAATCGGCGGCTGAAACCGGCCGCTCTCTCAGGATTCGCTGTAGGCCGTCGTTGAAAGCAGACTGACTTCCGCGTGACGCGAATCGAGACGCGTGTGTTGCACAATAATAGGAACGTCCGATTCGAACACCGAAGAATAATCCGTGTCGCGCGGGACCGGTGCGGGATCTTTGAGATCGTCGAAACGAAGATGCAAGGTGCGGCGCGCCGCTACGGTGACGCGATAGGGACCAACGGCTTCGCGATCGGCAAAAAATAC
>DATNLS010000352.1:0-18560 GCA_035602775.1 Candidatus Acidiferrales bacterium
TCCAGCTCCTCGATTTCGGTGACGTGGAAGGCACAATCGAGTCCGCGCTGGAGCGCATGGCGGACGGGCCGCGACAGCCCGGCGACATCGTACTCATAGCCGGGCATGAACTTGGCACCGGCCAGCGTCATGCCGGCGGCGCGGGTAATCTGATCGCATCGTTCGGCGGCGCCGAGATGCTGGCCGCCGATCATCACACTGACGCGTTGGCAGATCGCGCCCGATTGCACGAGCTTGGCGAACTGCTCGACTTCGACCGGGCCGTTGCGCGTGGTGGCGTCGGTGAACGCGGTGACTCCGGCGGCCGCCATTTCGCGGCTCATGATGCGCGCGCGCGATTCGGATTCGGCGGCGGTCACGGGCGGGAGATGATCCGACAGCCACGTTTCCATGCCGACCACGAGGCCGGTGAGTTTGCCGGCGGCGTCGCGAATCATGTTGGCGCCGTGGGGCGGAACGAAGTCAGGAGCTTCGAGGCCGAGCAGTGCGATCGCGCGCGAGTTGAGCCAGGTCGCGTGGAGAGTCTGATGACGCAGGCGGATCGGATTCTTGGGCAGCGACTCGTCGAGCTCGGCGCGCGTGGGTCCGCGCTGATCGAGCAGCAGCGACTCGTCGCATCCGAACGCGCGCATCCAGTTGCCGGGCGGAGTCTTGCCCGCGGCCAGCCGCAGGCCGGCCAGCAGGTCGGCGACAATGCGGAATCGCTGCACGGAGATTCCGGTGGCTGCGGCGGCAGCCTCGCGAAAATGGAGATGCGAATCGATGAAGCCGGGCGCGACGGTGCGGCCCGCGAGTTTGATCAGATGAGTTCGCGGACCGACCAGCGGTTTCAATTCCGCGAACGGGCCGTGCGCGACGATCAGACCGCCCGAGATGGCAACCGAGTCGCTGCCGGGATGGCCGAGGACGAGACCCTGGTGCAGAACCAGGTCGGCTTTCCCGGATGCAACTACCACCAGGCTTATGCCCTCGCCCCTAGTCGGAACTGGGAAGCGGTTTGGCTTCCTTGATCTTCATCTCGAGGTCGCAGCATTCGAGCCCACCGGTGCCAGCCTTGTTGCAGAGCACTTCGGTGCCGCACTTTTCGCACATGTAACGCTTGCCGAGCACGTTAGCCATCTTTATGAACTCCTGAAAATAAAACTAAAGTATCACTTCAATTCTGCGCCGAACGGCAATTCGGCGACAATCGCGGAGCCGCCCTCGCCCACTTTCAGCTCGGTACCGGGCGTCCATGCGCTGTGATGCAAGATCGCCAGCCCGATCGCGCCGAATCGCGGCGAGCGGACGGCGCTCGACACGCGGCCGACTTCCTTGCCATCCAGGCTGAGGACCGCGCCGGCGTTCGGCACGTCCGCAGTATTGAACTTAAGTCCGAACATCCGTTTTTTCAAACCGCCGCGCGCGGTCGCCCGCTCGATTGTTTCCTGCCCGAGGTAGCATCCCTTGTTGAACGAGATGGCGCGATTGAGGCGCGCCTCAAGCGCGATGGTTTTGTCCGAGGTATCGACGCCGACGAGCGCGACGCCATTTTCGATGCGGATGGTTTCGAGCATCGAGAAATCGACGCGGCGCGCCCCCGGCACCTTCGCAAGAATCGTAGCGATAGTCGAGTCGATCAAATTGCGCGGGGCGATGACCGATACGGCGGGTCCGCCGTAGCGTGGCAGGTTGCCGACGAGCGCGCCGCCGGCTTCGATGAAGCTCCGTGGAGCGCGCGGCGATTCGACGGTCGCGTCGAGGGCGGCGGGGCCTTCGAGGTCGATGAGTGCGAGGTCTGCGGCGTCTTCGAATTCCACATCGTCGGCGACCAGCAATTTTTCCAGATGCGCGTGCGTGAGGGTCCATGCGGCGGCGTCGATGTCGAGCAGCAGCGCGTGCGCTGTCACCCAGATGAACGCGTCGGCAATCACGTGCGCGTGCTCGGTGAGAAATAGCGCGGGCAGGATCGAACCGGGCCGCGCGCCCTTGACGTCGGCGGTGCACATCCCGTGCAGGAACGACGCGCGATCGTCGCCGGTCACGCGAACGAGGATTCGGCGGTCGAGAGTGACGACGCCCGCGGGCGGGCGTTCGAATGATTCGAGATCTGGCACGGTGGGATCAAGATACTACAAAGTGGCTTGGGTTGCGTACTGTGAGAGACCGAATTTGCTGAATCCGGATGTGCAGCGCAAGAGAGAATCGCGCCGCACAATTGTCCTCCACCCATTCCCTCCTCCAAAGTTGAAGGAGGGAATGGGAGAAGGAAGGGGACGGAATAAGGGTGTTTTTTCGGGTAGGTTTAACAGCGCGAATTTGAATATAATTCGGGGTACCGGAGGGCGGAAACCTATGGGCGCATTTATCCTCGGTCTGATTGTCGGTGCCGGCGGTGCTCTCGCGCTCTTCATCTACGACGAGGGAGAGATGTTCTTGAAACTCTCTCGTATGATAAAGCAAACGGCTGAACGCTACCGGCAAGAGCCGTAGCTCTGCGAGGTCGAGAGGGGTGATCGACTTAGCCGCGCATGGAAGGAGCGCGCTCGCATCGCGGGTCGGATCGGTCCACGGACGGATCGCGGCTGCGATTTTGCTGCTGGCGCTGGCAGCGGTCGCGATCGGACCGCGACAATCCTTCGCGCAGGACGCGCAATCGCAGGCGCTCGATCTGAGCGATCGTGCGTTCGCGATGCTCAATGCGATCAACGCGTCGTCGACCCGGGCCGGTCCTATCCTGGCGCCGGCGGCCAGTCTCGCCGGAGATGCGCAAACGTTGTCGACGGCTCTGGGCGCGCATGACAACGCAGGCGCCGGCGGCGCGATGGCGTCGATACTCAGCGATCGCGATCGGATAGAAGCGGCGGCAAAGATTGCGGGCGGCCAATATCCCGCAGAGTGGAGCGATATCAATCAAAAGATCGCGGCGCTCGAAAAGCAGGTGCCCGCGGCGAAGGGACCTGTAGCGAGCAGCGAAGTGCCGGAGTCGCACGCGTCGGTCGCACCTCCGGCCGGGGAAGCATTGCCGTCTGCGCCGAAGATCGAAATCGAATCGCGGGTCTTCCAGGGCGGCAAGGTGCGGGTGAAGGGCTACCTGGAAGGCACCGATCTCAAGTCGGCTGGAATTTTCGACGGCGACACCAAGAGCAAGGATATCGACGTTGCCGGTACGCCGGGCGAGCAGCGAGTCAACTTCGATTTTTCGATCGAGCAGCCGACGCCGACGCAATTGATTCGGGTGGCCGACGTTTACGGGCGCGAGGCGCAGGCCCTGCTTACGCCCGACCCGGCGGCAGTCGGCCCGATGAAGGGCAGCGAAGAGATGATCGAAGTCGATCCGGGCGCGACTGGGTCGTCGGGCGAGGCGGGTCCGTTGGCCGATAGTCCGATCGCGTCGGCGGGTCCCTCGAGAGGGAACAACACCGCCGAGATTCCCGCTCCCGGCGACGAACTATCGCCGTCGCGCCGTCATATCGAGGCGAACTCGTCGCTCGGGCCGCTGACCAACGTGCAGATCAACATAATCGACGCCGAAGAATTGATGTCAGCGCCGGGGACGGTCGAAGTAGTCGGGCAGATTGCGGGACCGGGCGTGCGCCGCGCGGGCGTTTACGTCAACGGGCAGCTGGTCAAGCCGATCGCGGTGAGCGCAGGCGGCTACAGCGCGTTCGATCTGACGTTCCCGATGCCGGCGGGCAGCGACGCGAGGATTCGGGCTTACGGCAACGGCAACGATTTCGTCGAGGCGTCGATCGACACGGTTGGTGGCGGCGGCGGGATGACGCAGTATCGCAACCCGCCGGTATACGCGGCGCCGTATGGGGCGTATCCGGTAGCTCCGTACTACCCGCCGCCCAATCCGTACGCGTACGCGAATCCGTATGCGCCGGGCTACAATCCGTACGCGCCGAATCCGTATCCATATGGATACCCGCCGCCGTACGGAACGCCTCCGCCGACGAAGCCGTGGTACAGCAAACTGCTTCCGTAGTTTCGCGATGAAGCCTCGATCCGCGCCTCAAGGGAAATTAAGACACCCTCCTATTGAAATTCAGACACTCGAACCCGAATTAAGACAGTAGCCTCTATTCCTCCGAACTTGCCGCGCGCGGTAGGGTTGCGTAGAATTCGCTTCTTAACCTTCGTTCTTATCGAGAGTGTCCAAGCAATGCTGATTCAAGCGACGCAACTGCGCCCGGGTATGATTGTCGAATACAACAACGACCTCTGGCGGATCATGACGATCACGCATATCACGCCCGGCAACTGGCGCGGGATGGTGCAGACCAAGCTGCGCAATATCAAGACCGGATCGCAGACCGAGAACCGGTTCCGCTCGGAAGATCGCGTCGAGCGCGTGATTCTGAATCAGAGCAAGATGCAGTTCCTCTACCAGGACGGCGACGATTTCCATTTCATGAACACTGAGAACTACGAGCAGATCACGATTCCCAAGGAGCTGATCGAGGACGTGGTCGGCTTCCTGACGCCGAACCTCGAAGTCGAAGTCGAGTTCTACGAAACCACGCCGCTCAACGTTACGCTGCCGAAAACGGTCGCGCTAAAGGTGGTCCAGACCGACCCGGGAATGAAAACGGCGGCGGTGAACAATACGCTGAAGCCGGCGACGCTCGAGACCGGGATGACGATCAACGTGCCGCATTTCGTGGCCGAGGGCGACACGATCACGATCAACACCGAGACACACGAGTACCTGTCGCGCTCGAAGTAGCACGGTCGACAGGTGAATAGCGCGCGGCAAACCTATCGACAAACCCATCGCAATGTCGCGCGCGATCGCAAACTGGCGCTGCCCGAGCGTGCGCGGCCGCATCCGATTCGCTTCGGTCCAAATCTCTACATCGCGCATACCCAGCCGGGGTTCGAAGGAATCGCGGCGGACGAGATAGCCGGCCGAATCAGCGGCGCGCGCGAGATCACGCGACGCGTGGTGCCCGATCGCGCCGGGATGACGATTTTCTTCGCGCCGGCGGCTGAGAAGCTCGGTGTGATCCGCACGGCGGAGGATCTGTTCGGGCTGGCCGGTTACCGCGCCGGCGTCGGGCCCGAGAGCAAAGAGCTCGACAAGATTCGCGGCGCGGCGCGCGAGGCCCCGTTGATGGAGCCGGCGCTGAGCGCGCGGGTCAAGCTCTCGCCGGGGACGCGCGCGGGGCGGAGGCTCAAGTTCCGCGTGATCGCCAGGATGGCCGGTGAGCACGAATATCGGCGCGTCGATTTTCAGCGCGCAGTCGAGCGCGGGATTCTCGAGCGTGGCGATCACACCTGGCGGCTCGAAGAGGAAGACGCCGACGTCGAGTTGTGGGCGACGATGATCGACGCGGAGTTCTTCCTGACAGTGCGGCTCAGCGACGACTCGATGCGGCATCGCGAGTACAAGACGGCGCATCGCCCGGCGTCGCTGCGCGCGTCGAGTGCGGCGGCGCTCGGATGGCTGTCGGAACCGCGCGAGGACGACGTCGTGCTCGATCCTTTCTGCGGCGCCGGCACGATCCTGATCGAGCGCGCGCATCTGGGGCGCTATGCGATGCTGCTCGGCAGCGATCGCGATGCCGCGGCGCTCGCGGCGGCGCGGGTCAACGTCGGCGCGCGCTACAAGCCGATTCAGCTCGAGAACTGGGATGCGGGCGCGCTCCCGCTCGGCGACGGGAGCGTGGATAAAATCGTCACCAACCTGCCGTGGGGATTGCGCTACGGCTCGCACGGCGAGAATCGCAAGCTCTATCCGCTGTGGTTCAAGGAGTTCGCGCGCGTGCTCAAAAGCGGCGGCATCATGGTAATGCTGACGTCGGAGTGGCGGCTGATGCGCGAGCTCGAGCGTACGCGGAAGATTGCGCCCAGCAGGATTATCCGCGTGTCGGTGCTGGGCAAGCCGGCGGCGATTTATGTGTGCCGCAAGGCGTAACGCGCGCGCGGGGGAAGGGAAAATCAAGGGGAAGGGGAAATCACTTTATTGAACGTGAAACCCGCGGTGGGTTTCAACGCTTCCTTCGGCAGGGCTGAGCCCTCCACCTAGTGTTAAAGAATCAAGATGCGGGACTTCGCCCCTGCTAGAAGTTTGTTAGGCGAAGGGCGCCGCCCTACTTCGCTGGCGAGAAAAACGCGAGGACTGCGTTGGAGACGGCGCGCGACGGGCTGCCGTCAATCGGGACGACCCACGCCGACGGCGCGGGCGCATAGCCGAGCGCCTTGTCGGGCGACCCTTCCAGGCGCACGCCCGCGTATACGAATGACGACGAATCGGGCGACCAGATCGTGTGCGACACGGCGAGCTGATCGAAGTAGCGATATGCGGTCGCTTCGTCGGGCGTCTCAAGAAAATTGCACAGCGCTTTTTCGGCGCCGGTCTTAACCTCAACCACCGACCAGCTGTAGTACGGCTTGTCGGTTGGCACGCCGATGAACGCGACATGGCGCGAATCGGGCGCGAAGAAAAATGCGGCGACGTCGTCCTTGGTCAGCCACTTGGAATTCGCGCTGACAATATCGACCAGCTTGATGCCGTGATAGGTGGGATCTTGCGGATCGATTGCCGTCGAGTAAGCCAGATGCGCCGAGTCGGGCGCCCAGATCAAACTCGTCTCGCCCACCGGCAAACTCACGACCGAGCGCGGATGACTCGCGTCGGCGTCGGCGACCACGATATTCGATTCGGCGTGGTAGTTCTCGACGTAGGCGAGATGCTTGCCGTCGGGCGACCACGCGGGAGTCTTGAACGGCGTGCGTCCGGTCGACAGCACCTTGACGACGTTCTGGCTGGTCGGCGTCAGGCTCATCAGCGAGACCTGCTCGGTGCGATCCGAGTCGAGTGCGAGCGTGTGCAACGCAACCTCGTCGGGACTCGCGCCCCAATCGAAATACAGCGGCATCCCGGTCGTCACGATTCTGACCGGCGTGGATTCCTTGACCTCGGCGAGCACCAGGCTGAGTCCGTGCGGCTCGCCCAGCAGAAATGAAAGGTGCTGCCCGTCGGGCGTCCAGACCAGGTAAACGATGCGCTCGGAGCGGCTTTCGAAGATCAGCATGGCCTGGCTGCGCGCGAGATCGTAAACCCACACGGCGAACGAGTCCTCGGTTTGCTTGTGGGTCTCGGCCGAATAGGCGATGCGCTTGCCGTCGGGCGAGAAAGTGGGCCATCCGTAGTCGGTGCCGCCGGCGCCGGGGCCTGCTTCGGGTGGATTGTCGGCGAGCGCGACCGGCACGACCGCTTCATCGCGGCGGACGTGAATCGCGGCCGCTTTGCACGTGATGCATTTGGGCTCAGCGCACTTGGTGTCGCAATAGTAGATGTTGGAGTCGGTGCCGACGAAAGCGATCTCGCCCGGCGGCGGCGCCGCGTGAGCATTCGATCCAGCTGCGAATATAATGATGGGTGCCGCGGCGATAAAAATTTGCAAGCATGCACGGACGGAGCGCATGGCTGATATGGTCATCGCGCTTAGAATTGCGCGCGCAAGGCCGCCAAGGCAAGAACGCTTCCGCGTCGGCGCCCCATATCGTGCGATCGATTCGCGAAGTATTGACACGGCAGCGACCGATCGCGCAAAGTTGCCGTATGCGCCTAGTTGCAATTATTTTCTGCGCCGCGCTGTTCGTTGGACTGCCGACAATTTCGCACGCTCAGTACAACGACAACGATCAACAAGACCCCAAGGAATATCACGACGAGGATTCGCAGCCGCTCGCGCTCTTCGCCGACCTCATCTATCCGATTGGGTACGCGCTGGAGTGGGCGGTGGCGCGTCCGCTGCACTACCTGTCACATGACAGCGCGGTGGCGCCGGTCTACCGGCCGGTGGGCGGCAGCGACATGTCACCTCCGCCCCCGGTTCCGATAATTCCCGACAACACTATGGACGATACGACCGCGTCCAACGTGCCGCAGGATTGGTCGCCCACGCGCGCGCCGATCCAGACCAACACGACAGTGATTCGCCAATCGACGACGACCACGACGACTACTTTGCCGCCATCTTATGTAGCGCCGTCTTCGGCGCCTGCGACCAGTCAGCCGGCGCTTCACTGAATCTTCGCGTCCCAATGTGAACCCTCATCATTGACTCGGCCGGGCCAGCACACGCCTACTCGTGCCCGTGGATGTTACGCATCTGTGGATGATAGAATTTTTGCTAATGGTTTACGTCCAATCCGATGTGGATGAGCTAATGTCGGCTCGTCTCAAGCTGGGAGGTTCCGTCACTTAGATGGCTGTTGCACTCAAAGAGAAGGCTCCGACTGATCCCGCCGAACTCAAGAAGTGGCGCGAGGACGAGCAGGCAAAAGAACGCGCGAAACGCGACAAGGAAAAGACCGAGCTCGGCACTCTGTGGAGCCGACGCGATTTTCTGGGCGTGCTCGGATGGGCGGGGTTCGGGGCGTTCTCGCTGATTGGCCTGCTCGCCGCTGTCCGCTCGGCGTTCCCGCGCGTACTCTTCCTGCCGCCATCGAAGTTCAAGGCCGGCTTCCCGGACGACTACGTGATCGGCGAAGTCAGCGAAAAATACAAGCAGGATTTCCGCACCTGGATCATCCGCACCAAGGCGGGCTTCTACGCGATCTTCGCCAAGTGCACTCATCTCGGATGCACCCCGCGATGGCTGAAGACGGAGCAGAAATTCAAGTGTCCGTGCCACGGCTCCGGCTATTACATCAGCGGAATGAACTTCGAAGGGCCGGCGCCGCGTCCGATGGATCGATTCAAGATCTACGTCGGCGACGACGGCCAGTTGGTCGTCGACAAGTCGGTCATCTACACGATGGAACCGGGTGTCGATCCCAACGAGCAGCATCCCGAGAGCATCCTGAAGCTCGTCTGACAGAGATTTAGAACTGCGCTCAATCGCGGACGCAGCTCGATAAAGAGCCGCGTCCGTTTTTGTTTTTCGATTTCAATCGGGAGGGTCTTTCCGCGATGCCAGTAGTCAAAGCCGGGAACATCAATATCAACTACGACACTTTCGGCGACGGCGAGCCGCTGCTGCTAATCATGGGATTCGGGATGTCGGGCGCGGGATGGATTCCGTCGCTGCCGTTCTTCAGCGGCTTCAAGAGCATCTACTTTGACAATCGCGGCACCGGACTCAGTGACAAGCCCGACGGTATCTATACCGTCGAGGGCATGGCCGATGACGCGAGCAACCTGTTAAAGGCGCTGGGAATCGCAAAAGCAAAAGTGTTCGGCGTGTCGATGGGCGGCATGATCGCACAGGAGCTGACGCTGCGGCATCCAGAGCAGGTCAGCAAGGTCGTGCTCGGATGCACGATGGCGGGCGGCACGACCGCGAAGATGGCTGCGCCGGAAATCCTCGAGCGGTTAATGACGGCGAACAAAATCATGGCGACCGATCCGGAGAAGGGCTTCGATCTCCTGCTGCCGGCAATCATGCCGCCGGAGTTCGTCGCCGATCATCCCGAGATCAAACAGATGATGGTCGCGGGAGCGAAGATGCTGCCGCCCACGCCGCCGGAGACCGCGGATCGCGCGATGGCGGGAATCCAGACGTTCAACGCGTACGATCGGCTGGGGCAAATCAAATGCCCGGTGCTGATCGTGCACGGCGACAAGGACGTACTGGTGCTGCCGGAGAACGCGCGGCTGATCAACAGCAAGATTCCGCAGGCCGAGTTGTACATTATTGCCGGCGCGGGCCACGCATTTCAGGCGGCCGACCCGGTTGGCATCCACCAGAAAATCGTGGACTGGCTGAGGAACTAAAGGCGCCGATTGGCGCGCGCTACTTGCCGGTCCCTTTGAGCTGAATCACTTGCTGATTGTTGTGCGCGTTGTCCTCAATCGTCAGCGTCCCTGACCGCGCGCCGGCCAGGGTAGGCTTGAAGGTCAGCCCAATTTTGCATTTCTGTCCGGGACGCAGGGTCGTGCCCGGTGCGCAAGTTGTAACTCCCTGCGAGACAGAGAAGTCCCCCGTGGGATTCCATTCATTGAGAGTGATCGGCGCAGCCTTGGACCCGCTTTTGTTCGACAGCGTGACCATCTGAACACTACTCGTCGCACCGATGGCGACCTTTCCGAACTTCAGCTTGGTGGGCGCGACCGTGAGCGCTGGAGGAACCGGAGTCTGAGTGGGAGTTGCGCTCGGAGTCTCTGATGCCGTCGCAGTCGCGGTTTGAGTTGCCGTCGAGGTCGCGGTCGCGGTCGGCGTTAAGGTTGGTGGCGAAGTTGGCGTCGCAGTGGCCGTGGCCGTGCGGGTCGGAGTTGAAGTTACTGTCGAGCTCGCCGTTGCCGTCGGGGTGTGAGTGGCTGTCGATGTCGCGGCCGTAGTTGGAGTTGAGGTCGCGGTCGCTGTTGCCGCGCTACCAGTCGCGGTCGGCGACGGTTGTGCGGTTTGTATTGTCGTCGCGGTCGGCGTCGCCGTCGCGGTCGACGTCGCCGTCGCGGTCGCTGTTCTGATTGCGGTTGCGGTGCCCGTGGACGTTGGAGTTGCCGTCACTGTCCCTCTCGTGGTTGCGCTTGCGGTGGCGGTTGGCGTCAGCGTCGATGTGGCAGTCGCAGTTCGCGTCGCAGTGGCGCTCGGTGTCGGCGAACTGCTCGCGGTTGCCGTCGGTTGCGGACCACCCGTGAATGCGTTGGCGAATTGCGTCATGTCCACGCTGCCCCATCCCGTGACCTGATCGTAACCGGGTCCTGCCGTGTAGCCGGTCACGCCGTTGTAAGTATTGTTGCCGCTGACCACGTCTTCGATGCCGCTGACAGCCAGGCCTGCGTTGGCGATTTTGTAAATCGCCACGTTGAGAAGACCGAGGCGAGGGTTGTCCGACGCCACCCCGAGGATCCGTGAATAGCCGGCCCACAGCGGAGTGGCGAGACTGGTGCCGCCCCAGCAGCACTGGATTATCGCGGTACCGTTGTCATCGGCGCCGATGAATACGTATGGCGCCCATGCGATCATCGCGACGTCCGGGATGTCGCGCGCGCCGTCGGCCGGCACTCCGAGTCCGGTCTGCCAGGTGGGTTTCGGGAAGATTGCGCTGGCGCCGCCGCCGCTGGCATTCCATGCACTCTCGACTCCGCCCGAACCGACTTCAACCTCGCTGATGTCGTTGCCCGACGAATTGAACTGCGGATTGAAAGTCGTGCCGCCGACCGCGGTGACGTGCGGACTGGCCGCGATCTCGCTCGCGTTCTTGACCGTGCCGGTGACGCAGGCGCCGCCGGAGTATTGCAGGCCGGCCGCACCCCAATCGCCCGAGGCGATGAAGACCGACTGTCCCTGGGTCGCAGCCTCTTGAAACAGCGTATCGAGACCGGTGTAGAAGCTCGACGACTCGCCGCAGAAAATGAAGCTGATGCTGATCGCGCCGCAGGTGCCGTCGGTCACGCTTTGCGAAATCGAATCGTAAAGATCGCCGCTGATGTACGGATGAATCGGTGTGCCGGGCGCCGCTGCTTGCGCGTAATCGATGTCGAGCAACGTCTCGACCTCATCGCCGCTGATGCCCGGCGAACTGCCCTCGGGATATACGTTGGTTACAGGCCCGGGCGTGAGTCCGAACGTGCTGTCATACAGCGTCACCGCCGAGGGAAGATAGTCAGAGTCCTCGTCGAGCGCGACGCAATCCGGCGCGGGCGAGCCGGTATCGCCGCCATTGATAAGCGGCATCTCGTCGTAAAACGTCTCGACATCCTTTGGTCCGAAGGCAACCGAACCGCCTTCGCTGGCACCCGGCATCTCCGCATTGCTCTCGGGGTTGCTCGCGGTAGCGTCGACCAGCGCGAGAGTCTCGGTCTTGCGCTGCATGCTCGAGTGCGGCGATGGCGGCGTGATTCGATGCAATCCCGCGGGTACCGCGGCGTGCATATTGTCGAGTCCCATTATCGAAATGATCAGGCCGTCGAACTGCGCGGGAATGGCCGGGTCCGTCGTGTTGGCAAATGACGCGCCTTCGGACAGAAGCGTCGTCGAGAAAGCCCGCTCCGCCGTCGCGGCGTCGCCACTGGCTCGAATCGTGCGCGCGATGCGATTGACTGAGGTGACCGCGAAGCCCTCGCCTTTCAGCCACTCCTTGACCTGGCTTATCTGCTTGTCAGTCGGTCCGAAGCGGTCGGCGAATTCCTTAGGCGTGAGCCACCGGCGGTAGTGTCGCGACGCCGGATCTTGCTGATCGGAGAGTAGCTGCTCGAGCGCAGCCTGGTTGCGAAGACCCAACACCATCGTAAGTTCGAGCGGCATCGCGGGATCCGCGCGCAATCCACCGGCAAGAGCGGCGGCCTCGGCGGGATGATTTCCTCTCAGCGCGACCTGACCCGTGTAGGTGGACTGTCCCATGACGAGAGCGCATGCGGTAAGCGCCGTTGCACCGAAGAATCTCGTCAATGCGCGTCTGGCAGTCATGAATCTCTACAAGTAGTCAGTATCCGAAAGAAGCGACTGATGCGACCGCAAAACATCGGAAACCTCGCGCAGGCGGCAACGGACCTACTGAGCATTGTAGGAAGCGGCGACAAGATTGAGCAATCTCCCCAGCCAAGCGGCGGCTTGCACAGCGAGGCAATGTTCAAGCGCTCGATGGATATCGCTTTTCGACTCGATATACGAGGCAAAATGGGCGCTACCGTCCGAATGATGGAGCTCCCGCACCGGTTTCGACTGGTGCAG
Organism: Candidatus Acidiferrales bacterium; assembly: GCA_035602775.1. Taxonomy (GTDB): domain Bacteria; phylum Desulfobacterota; class Binatia; order Binatales; family Binataceae; genus Binatus. The sequence goes on from DATNLS010000352.1 coordinate 12,612, forward strand.
GAGTCTGCCTGTAGGTCAGGTCCGTGTCGATCGATTTAGGCCATCATCGAGAGTCCGGCGTTCGCACGTCGGCTGAAGCGACAAAACCTGCCAGCGTCACGCCAACGTTTTGAACGTCGCCCTTCGGACACACTCCTGGCTTAAGCATTCCAGTTATCTCGAGGTTGGCGTTCACCGCACCAAGGAACTTTTTCTTTCCCTTGAGCGTAACCTGATAGGTGCAGGTTGCACCGGCTTTCAACTTGGTGATGTTCGTGCAGCTTCCGCCAGCCACCGAAAAGTCTTTGGCATCGACGCCGGTAATCTTGGTCGAGAGAGCGAGCGACCCAACCGGCTCACCATTCGTGACCATGAGAGGCACGGTGTGCGGATGTCCTGCCGCGACGTCACCAAAGGCGAGCGTGCCCGCGGGATTGGTCGTCAGATAAAGGAAGCTCGGCGCGCATCTCGGTGTCGCCGTCCCGGTCGGGCTCGGTGTCATCGTCGGCGTCGCGCTTGGCGTTGCGGTCGAGGTCGCGGTCGCTGTGATAGTGCCGCTCGCTGTAGGAGTCGCGGTCGGCGTTGATGTGGCGGCGGTTGAGGTAGCTGTTGGAGTTGCGGATGCCGACGAAGTAGCGGTCGCGGTCGGCGTCGGTGTTGCGGACGTAGCGGTTGACGTAGGCGTCGCCGTTGGACTACCCGATATGCCGCCGAAGGTTACTGTGAAGTTGACGCTCTGCGCGCAATTGAATCCGCCCGAGTTGTCGTCGTATTGAAACGGGTACTGATTCGGGCAGGCGGTCGAGATAGTTTCGTAAAAGGGCGTGCCGCCGCCAGCTACCGTTGCGGCTGCCTGCCATTCCGGATTCAGCAAGCCTGCCTCTCCCGAGTAGAACGGGCTGGCGAAGGTTCCGAGACCGATGTTCCCGTTAGTGGCGGGTGGGACGCTGTTGTTGGCGACCGGCGGGACGCATGCGTACGGTACATCCGTCGAGGTGGTCTTCACACACGTGTAGCCGTAGGCCTGCCCACCATCATTGCCGACATATTGTCCGCAGGGCTGGCCGACGTCTTTGGCTTTGCAACTTCCTTTCACGTTGCAGATTCCGACATCGGAGGGGAATCCTGACACCACACCAATTTCGCACTTTTGCGTCGGTGCACAATCCAAGGGGCCCCAACAGACGGGCGTACCTCCGTTGGACGAGATCATTACCTGGCTTAGATTCGCGGAGTCGATCGCTCCCGAATAGTTCTTCGCCAAATACATATCCACGTAGTCAGCGCCGTCAGCGGTCCAGCCGGATCCGCTCGGAACCGGGGTGCAGCATGCGAGCGTTCCGTCTTTGTTCGTGTCCATGCATTGGGGGTCGATGCTGGTGCACTGGTCGCCGGGATCATTGCATCCGATCACGCATGTGTTGTTCACGCAGGCGCCGCTTTGACAATAGAGTCCGTCGCACGGGATTGGTCCGGCGGTCGCAGTCGGAGGCGTGGTAATCTGCAACGCCGAGGTACAGGAAGCGAGCAGGTCGGAGTTGCATCTGGATGCCTGGCAGGTTCCCGAGGGAGTGACCGAAGGCTCTACCTTGATTGGCACGTTGTATCCCGAGGCGAGGCTGACGTCATAGTAGGTCAGGTTGCCCGGCGCGGATTGTTTGGATTGGACGGTCGGCTCGAACAGAGAAGTCGGCCCCGAGGGACCCACCCCGGCGTTGTTGGAGATACACGAGTACTGCCCGTTGCAGTCTCCGGTCGCGCAAATCCCTTCGACGACGCAGTACTTATTTTGCAAACAGGTCGCAGTCGATGGACTGCCCGTAAATTGTTGCGCGCAGTACGCGTCGGTCGGAGTAGCGCTGCAATCGGGGACGCATCGCCCGCCGAAACAGTCCTCGTTGCTGCTGCAATCCGACGCTACGTTGCAGCTGGTCGGGTAGTACGTGTCGAACTGACATTCGGTGCGGGCCCAAAAGTTTGAGGCCTCGTAGCCGCCGGCGCCCGCTTTCGGCAGACAAAGGTCGACGGAGTCGCCCGATTCAATTTTCCAGTCGATGTTGCCGTTGACCATCGGCGCGATCCGTTTCGGACCGTTCTCGCCGAGCCAGACTGTATAGGGCAGCTCGTTTCTGAACTTTACGTCGATGGCGTCGGAGGCGCAGGCTTGCGCGTAAACTGCGCTCGCACCTCCAAATAACAGCGTTGCGATCGTCCCCACAACTGCAATTGCGATGATTCCCCCGCGCCTCATGCCAACACTCCTCCGTTTTCCCCGGCCGCCTAGAAATTACGCCAAGTATGATTTTATTACTATCTGGCGCTCTCCGAAGCAACATTGTACCTCGAAGAAACCTTCTTTCGGTGAATTTAATACGGTCAGTCGGCGGCCCGATTTCATGGGCTAGATACTGACCAGCTGGGCGGCTCGCTCGATGAATACCGCGCTCGGGTCAAGCAGCGCAGTGATCGCTTCTTCTTCCCAGTTCGATGCAGGCAGAGCGAGCGGATCGTGCGGGCGCAGGCGATGCTCGACGACCATCCGTGCGAGGATCATGCGGCGGGCGTCATGACCGTTGGCACCGGCAGTCGCGCCTTCCCAGGTCATCAGCGCGGCGCTCGCCACATTATACAGGGCGTCCGTCGCAACGCGCGCCAATCTTTCGTTGTTCGGCCGGGCTGCTACTTCTCCCGCGAAGGCGACGGCGCGATCGATCAGCTTTTCGATTTCCGAGCGGAATGCGGCAGGAGCCGCGGCAGCCGAGCGGAGTTTTGCTTTCAGCGCGATCCCAAGCGTTTCGTGACCGCCGGATTTGGCGACTGCGCGATTGATCACGTCGAGCGCGTTGATATTGCTGGTGCCCTCCCACAGCACGCCGATATGCGCGTCGCGGATGAGGCGCGAGTTGACCCAATCCTCGATGTAGCCGTTGCCGCCGCGCACCTCCATCGCGCCGGTCGCGACGCGGATATTGTCGCGGCACGCGCGGAACTTCAGCACCGCGGTCAGAATACGCATCACGCGCTCGGCTTCCGCATCGCCGGCGCGCGCCCGATCCATCATGATCGCGTCGTAAGTGAAAACCGAAAGCGCCTGCTCGGTCGGCACCATCAGCTTCATCAATTGGCGCCGCAACAGTGGATGCTCGATGATCGGGCGGCCGAACGCGGCGCGATGACGCGCGACTGCGAGCGACTCGTTGAGGCATCGGCGCATCATACCGGCCGCGCGCGCGCCATGAGACATGCGGCTGAGATTCACCATGTCCATCATCTGCCGCAGCCCGCGGTCGAGCGCGCCGAGCTGGTAGGCGATCGCGCCCTCGAGCACGACCTCGCCACTCGCCATCGAGCGCGTGCCGAATTTGTCCTTGAGCCTCGCGATTCGGTAACTGTTGCGCTCACCGTTTTCGAGACGCCGCGGCATCAGGAAGAGCCCGAGCCCTTTCGATCCTTTCGACGCACCTTCGGGACGCGCGAGCAGTAGCACGACGTCGCCGTCAACCGCGGAGCAGAACCATTTGTCGCCGTAGAGCCGCCAAAAATCACCCTCGCGCTTCGCAACCACCGCGCTGCTGCCGAGGTCGGAGCCGCCCGCGCGCTCGGTCATGTACTGCGCGCCTTTGAAAATCTCGTCCATGTTCTGCGACAGCATGCGGCCCAAATAACGCGCCTTGAGGTCGTCGCTCCCATAGTTCTCGACCAGCACCGCGCCGGTGTCAGTCACGCTTAAAGGGCACATCAGGCCGAACTCGGCCTGCACGAACAGGTACTGGAACGCGTACTTCGCGATGTAGGGCAGCGGCTCCGGCCATCCGAGCACGCCCGGCCGATGCGCCATCGCATGCAGCCCGAATTCGCCGAAACCGATCCGCTCCATCTCACGATACGCCGGATGGAACTCGACCCAGTCCTCGTCGCGGCCGAAACGATCGCGCGAATGAAGCACCGGCGGATGCTTGTCGGCGATTTCGGCGAGCTCGTCGAGTCGGCCGCCTGCGAGCTGGCCGAGGCGATCGAGATGCGGCTCCATCGCATCGCGCAACCGCGGCGCCATATGGAGATCGAGCAGCTCGCGCAGTCCAGTGTCGATGCGGTAAAAGTTCATGCCGCGGCAATCCGGCGCAACCAATGCAGCCGCCGTATTGTCACCCGCGAGCTTGTCAGAATTTGCGGAAGTCATTGGAAGCTAGAATTAATCTTTTCGCGGCGTATTGGCTACAAACTCTGGAAGCTGATGTCGTGCCCGTTATCCTCCCGCTATAGCGGTTTGCCCTTACTCTCCACCCACCGGGTCATAAGCTCGTTGCTTGGCCGGGTTTTATCGGCGACCTTGCGTGCGGCTTCCACGCCCGCAACCGGTAGGCCAGCGGGATCGAGCAAGCCAATCTGCACGAGGACTGAGGCCTGGTCCCAGTAGATATGCTCATGGACCAGCTTATCGCCTTCGAACTGCACGATAGCCACTGTCGGAGCCTCGACCGTTTTGCCCGTCGGCGGCACACCGGGCAGCATCCAGTCCATCTCCGTCGTATGGGTGAAGTGCACGATGAACTCGTCCACGATGCAGTTTGTGCCGACTGTGCGGCTGATGGGCGTGAGCCGAAAGTCGGGCGGATTCACGCCGATGAAATGATACTTGTAGAAGCGCTTGAGCTGATCGTGTCCGACGCCCCCCGTCATTATAGGGACGTGATTGACGTAGGGCTCCGCCACCATCGTTGCCATCGTGGCGTCGACATCCCGGGTCTCGAACTCGTAGCGGCAGTGTGCTTCCCAAAGTGGGATAAGGTCGTGATCGGCCATATAGCTCTCCCCTTCTATCAGCGGTTGAACCCGAATATAGCCGCGGGCCGCAATAGCAACTAGTAGAGCAGCGGCAATGTCCGTGCGAAAATCCGCGGCGTGTTATGGCGAGCTGGATGCCGGCGAGAAAGTGAAAACTAAAATGTCGGCGGACGAGGCGCGGCGGATTGCGTTGGCGGCGCAGGGCTTCGCGGAGCCGCGGCCGTCGGCGCGTCTCGACCGCCGGCATTTGCGACGCGTCATTGCGCAAATCGGGTTGCTGCAAATCGACTCGGTCAACGTACTGGTGCGATCGCATTACCTGCCGCTGTTTTCGCGCCTCGGTTCGTACGCGCCGGAGATGCTCGATAGGTCGTGGCTGGGCGCGCCGGCAAGTCGAGAGCTGTTCGAGTATTGGGGCCACATGGCGTCGCTGATGCCGCACGAAATGCATCCCCTGTTTCGCTGGCGGATGGCGCAGGCGGCCAACGATCATAAGGACATCTTCGGGCGTCTCAATCGGAGCCGCCCGGGCTTCATGCAGGCGGCGCTCGATGAGATTCGCGAGCGCGGTGCGCTGAGCGCTCGCGAGATCACCGGCGCCGGTGTGAGCAAGGGCGGATGGTGGGGATGGAGCGACGGCAAGCACGCGCTCGAGGCACTGTTCGCTGCGGGTCTCGTGGCGGCGGCGGGACGTCGCGGCTTCGAGCGGATATACGACCTGCCGGAAAGAGTTATTCCTGCGCGAGTGCTCGCGATGCCGACCCCTGCAACCGAAGACGCCCAGCGGGCACTGATGCGAATCGCGGCGCGCGCTCTCGGCGTCGGCACTGAAAAAGATCTTTGCGACTACTTTCGCATCCGCATCGGCCCCGGAAGACCGCGAATCAGGGAACTCGTCGAGACGGGAGAGTTGATTCCCGTGAACGTCGAAGGATGGCGGGACGCGGCCTACGTCGCACGCGACGCGAAGTCACCGCGCAAGCTGGATGCGCGCGCCCTGCTCTCTCCGTTCGATTCGCTGGTCTGGGAGCGCGCGCGCACGGAAAGAATTTTCGGCTTCCGCTACCGCATCGAGATTTACACGCCGTCGGCGAATCGCAAGTACGGATACTACGTGCTGCCGTTCCTGCTTGGCGATCGGCTGGTCGCGCGCGTCGATTTGAAATCCGATCGCGCAACTCGCAC
>DATNLS010000251.1:0-4594 GCA_035602775.1 Candidatus Acidiferrales bacterium
GTCGCGGCGAGAATGCGCATCGCCTCGGCTGAGTAATCGACCGCGACGACGCGGATGCCCGCATGGGCGAGAGCGAGCGCATTGCGCCCGCGTCCCGCGGCGACGTCGAGCGCGACCCCGCGCGGTATTCGCGCCAGCATCGCAACCAGGAACGCCTCGGCCTCGCCGGCCGCCTTGCCGCGATGCCGCTCATCCCACTCTGCGCGTTGCGGCTCGGTCATAGAACGCGCGCGAGGGTGAAGACGTCCACCGACGCGGCGCCCGCCGCCGTGAGTGCGCGCGCGCATTCGTCAACTGTGGCGCCGGTGGTCATCACGTCGTCCACCAGCAGTATGCGGCGACTCTGAATGCGCTCCGGATTCTTGACCGTGAAGGCGCGGCGCACGTTTTTGATTCGCTCGTCGTGATGTCGCGCGGTCTGCGGCGGCGTGAAGCGCCGGCGCGACATCGCCGTCGTATCGAGCGGAAGATTGAGCCGGTGCGCGACTTCCGCCGCGAGCAGCGCGGCCTGATTGAACCCGCGCCACCACAGCCGCCGCCAATGCAGCGGCACCGGGATGACGACATCGTAGTCGCCAGCCGACAGCGGCAGCTCGTCGCCCATGTATTCCACCAGCGCGCGCCCGACCGACTGATCGAGGCCGTACTTGTGACGGCGAATCAGCGCGGGCAGGGTGCCGGGCTCGTCTTCCGCCGTAGTTCGATAGCGCGCGATAGTCCGCGCGATTCGGTAGCGAGGCGGATGCGCGAGGCATCGCGCGCATCGCATCGCGTCACTGGTGGCGGACTCGAGCGGTCCGCCGCAAACTTCGCAGCGCGGATTTGGCACCAGCTCGACGCGCGCGACGCATCGAGCGCAAACTCGCCGCCCGGGTTCCGAGGCGAGTTGCGTGCCACACGCGGCGCATCGGGGCGGATACAGAAAGTCGAACAACTGGCTGAGCGCGGGCATATATGATTGATCCGACTATCATTGATCCGTCGGGCCGCGCCCAAACTCAAGGGGGTTGTGGTATAGAAAACAGCATGAGCGGACCGCTTGACGGAATTCGAATTATCGACTGGACCATCTGGCAGCAGGGGCCGGTGGCGACGCAGATGCTCGCCGACCTGGGCGCTGAGGTCATCAAGATTGAAGAACGCGAGCGGGGCGACCCGGGCCGCGGAATCATGGCGGTCGCGGGCAGCGCGACCGTGAAGAGCGGGCGCAACTATTATTTCGAGGCCAACAACAAGCATAAGAAAAGTGTCGCGCTGAACCTGAAGCAGCCCGAGGCGCGCGAGATCGTGCATCGACTGGCTGCGCGCAGCGACGTCTTCGTGCAGAACTTTCGCAAGGGCGTCGCGCATCGACTCGGTCTCGGCTACGCGGACTTGGCCGCGCACAATCCGCGGCTCATCTATGCCAGCGCTTCCGGCTACGGCCCAGAGGGTCCCGACAGTGGCGAGCCGTCGTTCGATTACCTTGGGCAAGCGCGATCGGGAATCATGAACGCGATCGGCAGCGGCAGCACGGCGCCGACATATGTGTACGGCGGCATCGCCGATCAGATGGGCGCGATCATGCTCGCGTACGGAGTGCTGGCAGCGCTGTTCGCGCGCGAGCGGACGAACCTTGGACAGGAGGTTGACGCGTCGCATCTGGGATCGATGATGGCGCTGCAGGGACTCAACGTCGTCGCGCGAACGATCATGGGCAAGGAGTTCCCGCGCAACACGCGCGCCAACGCCTACAATCCCCTGTGGAATCATTATCGATGCGCCGACGACAAGTGGATCTCGCTGGCGATGTTGCAGCCCGACCGTTACTGGAAAGATTTCTGCGAAGTCATCGGCAAGCCGGAATTGGACGAGGATCCACGCTTCGCCGACGTCAAAATCCGCGGCAAGAACTCGGCCGCCGCGGTCGCGATCTTCGACGAAGTATTTGCGACCCGCCCTCGGCACGAATGGATGCGGGTGCTCAAGAGCCGCGGCGATTTTATCTACACGATTGTGAATTCAGTGACCGACCTGCCGGACGATCCCCAGGTCCGGGCCAACGATTATGTCGTTGACTACGACCATCCCGCGCTCGGCAATTTGACACTACTGGGGATGCCGGTGAAGTTGAGCGCGACGCCGGGTGAGCCGCGCGGCCATGCGCCCGAACTCGGCGAGCACACCGAGCTGCTGCTGACTGAGATGCTCGGCTACTCGTGGGACGATATCGCCAGGCTGCGCGAGGCCAATGTCATTTGACTCATAGGAGTGGATGCGATGCCGATAACAGGAACCCTCGAAGATCGCGAAGAAGTCCGCATGCTGCATGCGCGCTACTGCCTGACCATCGACACCGGCCGCTACGACGAGTGGGTCGATTGCTTCACCGAGGACGGCAGCTTCGACAGCCCGCGCTTCGGCAAGCACGGCGGACGCGACGGACTCAGGCGATTCACGGCGCTGTACAAGGAGTCGCTCGGCGGCGCGCTGGTGCTCCACGTCGTTGCTAATCCGGCCTTTGACCTCGACGGCGACAGCGGCAGCGGCGTTTCCTACCTGCTCTACTACCACTGCAAGAACGGCAAGGTGCAGCAATCGACGGTGGGCTATTACACTGACAAGCTGCGCAAGACGCCCACTGGATGGCGCTTCGCGAGCCGCGTCGTGACGATCCTCGGGCATCATTAAGACCCGCGCGCTGGACCCGAATTGTCACTTTGTTAAGCTCTTACGCATGACAGGTCGAGGACAAATTATGGACGAATCGACAGGCGAGCTGCTCAAGCGGCTCTCACGGCTGGAATTGCAACAGGCGAAACTCCAGCGCAGCAACAAGCACCTCCGAATGATGACCGGCGCCGTAGTGCTCCTCTGTGGCGCGCTGATCACGATGGGGCAGACGAGTTCAGTCGTGCCAGACACGGTCGAGGCGCAACAATTCCTGCTGCGCGACAGCACCGGCAAGTTGCGCGGATCGATGGGCGTTTTGGCCGACGGCGCAGTGGGGCTAAATCTTTCCGATCCCGACGGGCGCACGCGAGTGACTGTTGACCTCGCTTCGAACGGTACTCCCGGTGTGGACCTGTACGATCAGAACGGGAAGGTACGCGCGACCATGGCGCTCGGCGACGACGGCGACCCCGGAGTCGGCCTCTACGGCGCCAAGGGCCATCTGCGAACCAGCCTGGACGTTCCAGCGGGCAAGACACCCGGCCTGGCGTTCTACAAGGACGACGGCCAGCCGGCGTGGGGAGTTCCCTGACATGGGCTCACAGGGAAGATATTTCAGTCCGGGTCGTACGATCGGCGCGCTGATACTGCTCGGCGCGATCGCCCTCGGTGCGAGCGGCTGCTATGACTCAGGCGGCTACTACGGCGGCGGTTACCCTTCGTACGGTTATGCGCCGTACTCATATGGTTTTGGCGGGGGCTGGGGAAATGGCTGGGGCTATAGTCCCGGCTTCGACACTCACCATTCGTGGGAAGGCCATTGGGGCGGCGGCGGCCATCATACGGAGTTCTACCACGGTGGCGGCGGGGGCGGCGGCTTCCACGGCAACAGTGGTGGCGGCTTCCATGGCGGCGGCGGAGGCGGCGGTCACGGCGGTGGTGGCGGCCATCGCTGAGATCCTTGTTCCTGTTCCCCTCTCCAGAAGGGAGAGGGGTTAGGGGAGAGGTTCAGACTCTTAAAACGAACGGCGCCGGATCGAGATTCGATCCGGCGCTGCTCGTTTCTGTTCCTATTCCCTTCTCCAGAAGGGAGAGGGCCCGGGGAGAGGTCGCGTCAGAAGGCCGCGTACCACGGCACTTCGTGCGGATTCTGCACTTGCCAATTGATATTGAACTCCTGCAGCAGCGTGCCGTCGGAGTGGGCCAGCGCGAGCTTGGCGTTCTCTAGATCGACCTCCGCCTGCACCTGGTTGCCCTCGGCGCTCACTTCCTCTTCCTGGAATTGCAGCAGGTCGTGCGTCGTCGCCAGTCCGACCCGGAATCTTACCTGCTCATCGTGCAGCGATTGGCGCGCGTAGTAAGTCGCCGACGCGGTCGCGTACGCGCGCTTGTAGTCGGCGTACAGATTGGCGATTGAGCTCTCGACATTGACGACCGCCTGCGACAGCGCCGCTCGGTACAGCACGCGCTGTTGCTCGTATTGCACCCGCGCCTGCGCGAGTGCGGCGCGCGGCACGGCGTTGTCCAGCGGCATCTGGAACGTCAGCACGGCGGCGTAGTTGTAGTAGCTGAAGCCCCACAGGCGATCGAGCGCGTCGCCGTAGATTCCGCCGAACGGCAGCTTGGTGCCGGGGACGGGCGTTGTGGAGCCCGCCGTGGTTGTAGAACAGTTTGTTGTCGAAGTCACCATGCCGCTGAGGCTCGGGAGACAAGGCGTGCTTCCGGCGGTAGAGGTCAGGCCGAATTGTGCGCCGAGGTTTAGCTGCGGCAGCACCTGGTTTTCCGAGAACTTCACCTGCAGCAACGCGTCGCGAATCGCCTCGCGCATGCTGCCCAGCGACGGCACATACTGCACCGCCAGCTCGAGCGCCCGCTCCTCATCGACCGTCACCTGCTCCTGCGGATTGGGCCGCGTGAGCGGCTGGATTTCCTCGGGCAGGAA
>DATNLS010000138.1:0-11482 GCA_035602775.1 Candidatus Acidiferrales bacterium
ACGCTGGTGAAGTTCAAGCCCGCGTGATGCGTCGCGCGTAGCGCGCAAGTCTCGCGTCGAACGTGATGAGCGGGCACCCAAGTCGGCGCGCGGTTTGCAGATAGGCTGCGTCATAAATCGTCAGATTGGTCTCGAGCGCCAATTCGAGCAATTCCACCGGCTCTATAGGAACCAACTGAACTCCAAGTGAAAGCGCGTCGCGCATCCGAGACGCGATATCGAACCGTCCCGACGGCAAGTCCCGAGTCTTCTTCAGAGCCACACTGGCTAGTTCGTATGGAAATATTTCCGGCGCGAAGAGCGTTGCGTTACGAAGTAAATCGCGGGCTTCCTCTGCCCGTGATTCCAGAAACGCCAGCGCCGCCATCACCGAGGCATCGACAACCTTATCGGGCATCTCGATCTTCGCGAATCATTTTCGTACTGTCCCCGCGACCAGCGGGTCCGAGCCGCCTGACTTTCAGCCAAAGTTCATCAACCGTTAGACGGGTTGGCGAAGCTGCCTCTTCCAGAAGGGCCAGCAACTCGCCCTGGAGCGAACGTTTATGAATCGCCGCCTTGCGTCTGAGCCGTTTGACCAGCTTGTCAGGGACTTTCTTTATCGAGAGAGTTACAGTCATAGTTCGAGCCCCCGGCAGTGGTTCCATTCCGGAACCATTGTAGCTCGACACTATATCAATGGACAAGATCGGAGTGCGTTCGGTCGCTTACGCCAGCAGGACGGCGACGATTCCTGTCAGGAAAATTCCGTCGAAGGTGCCGGCTCCGCCAATCGACGCGACCGGTGCACCCAGGTCGCGCAAGTTGCGCAGGTTGAGCAAGTCGGCGCCGACGAGTGTCCCGATCACGCCGCTGATGAATGCGACGGCGTCGCGATGGTGCTCCGAGGAGCCAAGAAAGTAGCCGCATGCGGCGGCGACTATCGGCGGAATCAGCATCGGCGTCGCGATACCCATCCCGGGCACCGGGATCGCGAAGCGATGGACGATAGCGGTGACGATCGCGATTCCAATCAGCGCGGGCACGATTATCGTCGGCATCTGCATCAGCAGGTACACCGAGATCAGGACGGGAACGACTGCGCCGCCGACATTCACCGCGACGATAGTCGAGTCGGTGACGTAACGCGTCGGCACCCGGTAGCGAATACCGAAACTGCGCACTACCTCGCCGGGATGCGGCTGACCGCCGGCAACGTGGGTGATGGGAATATTGATGTAGCTGCCGACCAGGCTTACGAGCAGGGCCGTGAAAGCGTATTCGGGCGGGAGACCGAGGGCCACGAATGCATAATTGATGACGTGAATTTCGAGCAGGATGAAAAAGAACGCAAGGACGAAGAAGAAGGCGATCGCGTAGAAGATGAGGAAGGGTGCGAAGAACACCCCGCCATCTTAGCTATGGCGCAGGCCCGGGAAAAACCGGCGGCGTGAGCCGAGTGCGTCGGCATAGCGTCCGCCCATCGCGCGTTCTTCGGCGGGAATTCTCACGGCGAGAATCAGCGCGTTGCCGATCGAGAATGCGATCGCCGTGAAGAGCGCGCCGCCGATCATCGGCACCGCTGCGATTTCGATCACGACCGCCAGGTAGTTGGGATGACGCATGAAGCGGTACGGGCCGTCGGTCACCGGTGCGCGGTCGGGGCTCACGATTATCCGCGTGTTCCATCGATCGCCGAGCGTCGCGACCGCCCAGTAACGAAGCGCTTGCGCGACGATTTCAGCGCATAGCGCAATCCATGCGACGACGAGTGGAAGTGCGCGCGGGAACATTATGGCTTCGACCGCGCATGAGACGATGAAGAGCGTGTGAAACGCCACCATCACGCGGTAGTGCGCCTGCCCGACTTCGACCGCGCCATGCTGGAACGCGCGGCGCGCATTGCGGCGCGCGCGATCGAGTTCGAAGATGCGCTCGACGATTAGCAGCGCGAGGATGATCAGATAAGTGCGGAGCGAGATCACGACTTCAGCGGGATCACCACTTCAGCAGGACCAGCTCGACCGAGAACCCGGGACCCATCCCGATGATCAGGCCGTAGTCGCCGGGTGCAGCCTCGTTGTCTTCGAGCAGCTCGTCCAGGATGAACATAATCGATGCGGACGAGAGATTTCCGACCGACTTCAGAGAGCGCCACGAACGCGCCAGCGCGGCCTCGGGCAGCGCGAGCGCGCCTTCGAGGGTCTCGAGCACCTTGGGACCGCCGGCGTGCGCGATCCAGTGGCGGATGTCCGAGCGCTCGATCTTTTGTGTCGCCAGGAACGAATCGACTTCGTCGAGGATGTTGGCTTGAACGAGTTCGGTGAGTTTCGACGACAGCACGATCTTGAAACCGCTATCGACGATCTCCCAGCCGAGAATTTCTTCGGTGTTTGGAAATACCAGCGAGCGCGTCGCTTGTACCTGCGGCCCGGCCTCTGCATTGGCATTGCCGCCGATCAGCATGGCGGCAGCGCCGTCGCCGAACAGACCCGAGGCGATGATGTTCGCGATCGATAGATCCTCGCGCTGCAGCGTCAGCGAGCACAACTCGACCGACAGCAGCATCGCGACCTCCGACGGGTACGCGCGGATATAGTCGGCGGCGCGCGCCGTGCCGGCCGCTCCCGCAACGCATCCCAGCCCGAAGATCGGCGTGCGCTTGATTTCCTTGCGCATACCGAGCGCGCTGATGACGCGAGTATCGATGCTCGGAACGGCGATGCCGGTGACGGTGACGAAGAACAAATGATCGACGTCGCGAGGCTTCAGGCCGGCCCGTTTGAGCGCGATTTCAGCGGCTGCGGTGCCGACCTCGGGCGCGACGCGCATCCACGCGTCGTTGGTCTTGGCGAAGGTATCGAGTGGGATGTATTGCTCGATCGGCAGGGCGAGGTGACGCCCGGTGATTCCGAGCGCGCTCTGAAGTTTGTCGAAGCGGCGCAGATCTGACCATCGCTTCTCCCATAGCTCCCGGAGGCGCGAGGTCAGTTGTTCCTGATCGACGTAGTTGGCTGGTAAAGCAGTGCCGGTTCCGATCACACGGGGTGAATCGTTGCTAATCACTTATTATCGCGTGGCGCCCCGAGTCACCGGACTCATGACGACATCGCTCTTACTCCTTTTGGCGCCCGCCGGGCCGTAACGCGCGGTCCATTGTTCCTTTCGGGCACCTTTGACGCTATCACCAGCGCGATCCATATTATATCGCTCTTGTGCTCCGCGCTGCATCAGTTTAGATCACCTTTCAACAATGAAATCCGAAGAACGCCGCGAACTGCTGTCGATGCTCGCACGGGAGTCGTATTTCGAGCGTCAGCTCAAGCTCTCGTCGGGGCGCGCATCCAATTACTACGTGGACTGCAAACGCACGTTGTATCTGCCACGTGGCGCGTACCTTGCCGGAGAACTCGTGCTCGAACTCGTGCAGGCGGCCGGCGTCGAGCAGCTCGGCGGCATGGCGGCCGGGGCGCTTCCGGTCACTGATGCGGTGATTGCAGCGGCGCATCGCAATGACGTCGACATTCGCGGATTCTTCGTGCGTAAGGAAACCAAGCAGCACGGCCTGCAACAAATGGTCGAAGGCGCGCTCAAGCCGGGCCTGAAGACCGCGGTGATCGACGACGCGATCACGACCGGCGGGTCGAGTCTGCAGGCGGTCGCCGCGATGCGCGAGGCGGGCGCTAACGTGATTGCGGCAATCGCGCTGGTGGAACGCGGCGAGGGCGCGGTCGAGGCGTTCGCGCGCGCGGGTCTGAAGTACAGCTGGGTATTCACCGCGGAAGAGGTGCGTGCCGAGCGCGCCGCTCATCCCGTCGCCGGCTGACTTCGCTTGCCAGTCACCAGCGACACCGCGGTCGCAGCGATCTTCGGCGATCCAATCGAACATTCCAAATCGCCCGCGATGCACAACGCGGCCTACGCGGCGCTCGGCATGAACCGAACCTACACGGCGTTTCGCGTGACGGCCGCCAATCTGGCGCCGGCCCTCCGCGCGATTCATCCGCTCGGAATCATCGGCGTGAATCTGACGGTGCCGCACAAGCAGGCCGCGGCCCGCTTGATCAAGGATCTGAGCGGGGAGGCGCGCATGCTGGGCGCGGTCAATTGCGTCCTCAATCGCCGCGGCGTGCTCCGCGGCGACAATACCGATGCGCGCGGGCTCGAGCGCGACCTGCGCGATCTCGGATGCGAGCTGCGCGGAAAGCTCGCGATCGTGATTGGCGCGGGCGGCGGCGCGGCATCATCGATCCTCGCGTGCATGCGGTTGGGCGCGAGCCGCGTCGTGATCGTGAATCGCACGCCTGCTCGCGCAGTGGCGCTCGCGCGCCGCCTTTGGGCAAGGGGCCGGGTGCGCGCATTCGGTGAGCCGCGCGGCCTGGACGCGCTGATGGACTCCGAGTTGCTGGCCGGCGCGCGCTTGATCGTCAACGCAACCTCGATGGGCCTGACGACCGGACGCTTCGCGCGTCTCGACTACAGCGCAACCGCCGCCGATTGCCTGTTTTACGATCTGATCTATGCGCGCGAGCCGACCGCGTTCATCAAGCCCGCACTCGAGGCTGGCCGGCGCGCGGCCGACGGCGCCGGGATGCTGGTGATCCAGGGCGAGCTCGCGTTCAAGCTGTTCAATCGTGTGGCGCCGCCGGTCGGCGTGATGCGCGCGGCTTTGTTCAACGCGCTGGGCCGAGTACAAAGTTAGTACCAAGTCAGTGAGAGAGAGGCTTCACTATGCGCGCAGGAGTCGACCATATCATCGTCAACGTGAACGACTATGCGGCGGCGAAAAAGTTCTACGCATGGCTGATGCCGCATATCGGCTACCCCAAGGCGATGTCCTACGATCAGGCACAGACCGACGTGACCACCGGCTATTTCGGCGACCATGGATCGCTATGGATTCGCCCGTCCGATCCGGAATTTCGCGCCGACAAGTTCCATCGTCATCGCGTGGGACTGTGCGAAATCGCGTTTGCCGCGGAGAGCCGCCAACAGATCGACGACCTGGCAGGAAGAATTTCGGCCAACGGCGGCAAGGTCACCGATCCGCCGAAAGAGTACGACTACCTGCCGGGATACTACGCGGTGTTTTTTACTGATCCCGACGGACTGAAGCTGGAGCTGGTGCACGTCCCGCGTTGAGTCGCGCGACCTGCGGCGGCTGGTACGCTAGACCAGAAACGAAATCGCGCGCTTGGCTATTCCGCCACCCGCGATCGCGACGATTGGCGCGATTAGTTCGGGCTGGAAGATCACGACGCCGACTACGACCGCCGCCGCGACGAGAAGGCCGGCCGCGATCAGTACGTGGTGCTTGCGCGCGCGAAAAGTCCATCGCTCGCAATCGTCGCAATAGCTCGCGCTGAATGACTCGCCTGGATCGCATGAATTGCACGCCATATTCAAACTCCTCCGGCGTAACTCCACACCTTGCGCGTTAGCCGAACATCTCTTTGAGCTTGTCCACGAAGCCCTTGGAGAGCGGATGGTTGACGGCCTTGCCGTCGAGCTTGGCGAATTCCTCGAGCAGTTCGCGCTGGCGCGCGGTCAGGCTGCGCGGCGTCTCGACGATCACCTTGATCAGCTGATCGCCGCGTCCGTAGCCGTGAAGATCGACGATGCCTTTGCCTTTGAGGCGCAGGATTTTTCCCGATTGCGTGCCCGAGGGAATCTTGAGCTTCACTTTGCCTTCGAGCGTGGGCACTTCAATCTCGGTGCCCACCGCCGCTTGCGGGAAGCTGATCGGCGCTTCGATTATCACGTGGTTGTCCTGGCGCACGAACATCTCGTGCTCCTTGACGTGGATGACGACGTAGAGATCGCCTTGCGGTCCGCCGCCGTAGCCGGCCTCGCCCTCATTGCGCAGCTTAAGCCGCGAGCCGTTGTCGACGCCCGGCGGAATCTTCACGGCGAGCGATTCGGCTTTGCGGATTCGTCCCTGTCCCTGGCATTTGGGGCAAGGGTCGGAAATTATCATGCCCTCGCCGCGGCATTGCCCGCAGGTGGTCGAGATCGAAAAGAACCCCTGCTGCGTGCGCACTTGGCCGCTGCCTCGGCAGTTGGGGCATTGGCGTGCTCCACTGGAGCCGCCGCGAGCGCGCGTGCCGTTGCAGGCTTCGCACTGAGTGAGGCGCTGAAACTTTATGACTCGCTCGATCCCGCGCGCCGCCTCTTCGAATTCGATTTCGAGATCGTAGCGCAGGTCGTCGCCACGCCGCGTACGTGAACGCGAGCGTCCGCGGCCGGTGCCGAAAAAATCGCCAAAGATATCGGAGAAAACTTCCTCGAAGCCCTGGCTGAAGTCGAAGCCGCCGAATCCGCCCGGGCCGCCCTGCGGTCCCTGGAACGCGGCGTGACCGAAGCGATCATACTGCGCGCGCCGCTCGGGGTCGGAGAGCACCTGGTACGCTTCGTTGAGTTCCTTGAAGCGCTCCTCGGCGTCCTTGTTGCCGGGATTGCGATCGGGATGAAACTGGATGGCGAGACTGCGGTAGGCCTTCTTCAGCTCGACTTCACCGGCGCCGCGATTGACGCCGAGGACTTCGTAATAGTCTCGTTTTTGTGCTGAAGGCATCGCGCAAGAATTCTATGCGAACACCATTGCGGACGCCATTGCAGGATGCAAACGAATGGGGCCGCATGCGCGGCCCCATCTATCGCTATTGATCTTTGACTTCTTTGTAGTCCGCATCGACTACGTCTTCTTTCGCGCCGCTTTCGCCATTCCCGCTCGCGGAGCCACTCTGGGCGCCGGCGCCGTCCTGGGGCGCTGCGCCCGCTTGCGGTCCCGCACCCGCTTTGGTCTTGCTGTACATCGCCTCGGCCAGCTTGTGCGACGCGTTCTGCAGCGCCTCGGCCGCGCGATTGATCTCATCGGCGTCCTTGGATTCGAGCTTGGTCCGCGCCTCCGCGAGCGCGTCCTCGACCTGCTTGCGTCCCGCCTCGTCGACTTCGGCGCCGTGATCCTTGAGCGTCTTCTCGGTCGTATAGATCAGGTTGTCGAGCTTGTTGCGCGCCTCGGCCTGTTGGCGGCGAGCATGGTCATCGGCCGCATGCGCCTCGGCCTCGCGCACCATCTTCTTGATCTCTTCCTCGTTGAGTCCCGACGACGCCGTGATCTTGATCGACTGCTCCTTGTTGGTGCCAAGGTCCTTGGCATGCACGTTCACGATTCCGTTCGCGTCGATGTCGAAGGTGACTTCGACCTGCGGCATCCCGCGCGGAGCCGGTGGAATTCCGATCAAGTCGAACTGGCCGAGCAGCTTGTTGTCCGACGCCATCTCGCGCTCGCCCTGGAAGACGCGAATCGTGACCGCCGTCTGATTGTCCTGCGCGGTCGAGAAGGTCTGGCTCTTGCGCGTCGGAATGGTCGTGTTCTTGTCGATAAGCTTGGTGAACACGCCGCCAAGCGTTTCGATTCCGAGCGACAGCGGAGTCACGTCGAGCAGCAGCACGTCTTTGACTTCGCCCTTGAGCACGCCCGCCTGGATTGCCGCGCCGATCGCGACCACCTCGTCGGGATTGACGCCCTTATGCCCTTCCTTGCCAAACAGGCGCTTCACCCGCTCCTGCACTGCGGGCATGCGGGTCATGCCGCCGACCAGCACGATCTCGTTGATCTCGCTCGCCTTGAGTCCGGCGTCGCGCAACGCGGTCACGCACGGCGCATCGAGCCGGTCGAGCAAGTCTGCGCACAGCGCTTCGAGCTTCGCGCGCGTCAGCTTCATATTGAGATGCTTCGGGCCCGACTGATCCGCGGTAATGAAGGGCAGATTGATATCCGTCTCCGTCACGGTGGACAGCTCGGTCTTGGCCTTCTCGGCGGCTTCCTTCAGCCGCTGCAACGCCATGCGATCCTTGCGCAGATCGATTGCCTGATCCTTGCGGAACTCGTCGGCCAGGTAGTCCATGATCCGCTGATCGAAATCTTCGCCGCCCAGGAAAGTGTCGCCGTTGGTCGCCTTGACCTCGAAGACGCCTTCGCCGAGTTCGAGGATTGAAATATCGAACGTGCCGCCGCCGAGGTCGAACACGGCGATCTTCTCGTCCTTCTTCTTGTCGAGGCCGTAGGCCAGCGATGCCGCCGTCGGCTCGTTGATGATCCGCAGCACGGTCAATCCCGCGATACGGCCCGCGTCCTTTGTGGCCTGGCGCTGGCTGTCATTGAAGTACGCAGGCACGGTGATAACGGCCTCGGTGACTTTCTCGCCGAGATAGTCTTCGGCCGTCTGCTTCATTTTCTGGAGGATGAACGCAGAAATTTCCGGCGGGCTGTATTTCTTGCCGCGGATTTCCACCCACGCCGCGCCGTCATCGTTCTTCACGATCTTGTACGGCAGCACCTTCATCGCCTTCTGAACTTCCGCGTCGTCGAAACGCCGGCCCATCAGGCGCTTGATCGCAAAAACTGTATTGGTTGGATTGGTAATCGACTGGCGCTTGGCGATTTGGCCAACCAGCCGCTCGCCTGCTTCGGTAAATGCTACGACCGACGGCGTCGTGCGACTTCCTTCGGAGTTGGCGATAACGACTGGATCGCCACCCTCCATAATCGCCACGCAGCTGTTGGTCGTTCCCAGGTCGATACCGATAACTTTTGCCATTTTTCTAAAGGTCCCCTGATATAAAACTTAAGATAGAGATAATCACGGTTCAGTTATTTTCAACGTCGGAAGTGCCGGTTTCGCCTTCATTTCGCTTCCCGGAGTCGGTCTTATTTCCCTTCGCTACCGACACCCGCGCCGGCCGCAGAACCCGCTCGCCAATCAGGTAGCCGCGATGGAATTCATCGACCACCGTATTCGGCGGATGCGCTGCGGACGCCACATGATCTACTGCCTCATGCCGATTAGGGTCGAACGCCTGGCCGACGGCCTGCAGCGGCGTGACGCCCTGCGCCCGCAGGAAATCGATCAGCGCCCGCACCGTCATCTCGACGCCAGCGACAATCGTCTTGGGGTCGGTGCCGTTGCGAGCGGCCACCAGCGCGCGCTCGAGGTTGTCGATAATCGGCAGCAGGTCGCGCAGAATCGCCTCGCGCTGGATGCGCACGGATTCCTCGCTCTGCTGGCGCACTCGCTTGCGCGCGTTCTCGGAGTCGGCGAGCGTGCGAAGATACTTGTCCTTCAGCTCGGCGATTTCCTTGTCCTTCTCGGCGAGCTGCGCCTCTAAATCGCCGCCCTGCTCTGATTCAGAACCGGCGTCCGCCGGATCGAGCTCTCCATCCATACCGGGATTTCCGTCCTGAGGATGCTTGTGTCGCTTGTTCATTTTCCCCAATCCGAACAGAAGATAAAGCTAAGCATGATTTTCGCCCATGCCAGTGCCGGCGCCAGCGGAATCGTTGGATTTCTTGTCGATTTTTGCGTTTGGGTTTCGTAATCAACTACGCGCGCTATTCGACCGCTCGAGCGCGACCCAGCCGTGAGCGCGTCGGTCGTGGTCGGGAAGGCGAGGTCGTGCCATGGAACGTCTTCAGGCGCGAAGTAGTGGACTTCGGTCGCCTCGACGGAGAGCGATGGTGGCTCCTTCCCGGGTGTGGCGAGATAGACGACGACGGTTATTGCGGAATCGTTGAACACTCCGAGCAGCGGGCCGAGCGCGACGCGCATCCCGACTTCCTCGTGCGTCTCGCGCAGTGCGGCATCGGCGGCGTTCTCGCCGAAATCGACGTAGCCGCCGGGGAACGTCCACTTGCCGACCGCGGGCGCGATGCCGCGACGGATTAACAGCACGCGCCCATTGTCGATCACGAAACATCCTGCGACCAGCTTCGGTCCCGGGAAGAGCACGAAGCCGCATCGCGTGCATACTTTGCGCTGGGCGTTTTCGGGCATCAGCAGGCGCGACTCCATCGCGGCGCCGCACAGCGGACAGAATTTCACCTTGGCGGGATAGTCGCGCTGCACACGATGGTTGGCGTGGATTGAGTCGTATTTCTTCATGCAGTCAGACGGCGGACAAGCGCCTCGCCAATCAGCAAGATCATCGCGGCGACCAGCAGGTACGGATTCATCGAGACGCGACGCTCGAGCGTGGCGCGCTCGGTCGAGACTTCCGCCGGTGATGGATTGAGACGCCCGCCGGTCGCGGACGCAAGCTGTTCGAGCAGGCCGTAGTTGGGCTCGGGGCGCGGCAGTTCGGCGTTGACTGACGGGCTCACGGTGAACGCGAGCGGTGGGAACTTCTGATCCTTGCCAGCGGGCGATCGCACCTCGAAGTAGTAATTGCCGGGCGCGGACGCGTCGATCGAGCCCGACAGCTCGCCCACCACTTCCTCGGTCAGCGCGGTCTCGGTGCGAGTCCCGTCGGGCCGCGTCACCTGCACCGTCACCAGACGCGCCGCCTTGCCGGGCTCGGCGCTGTAGTCGGTCAGCTTGATATTGATGCGGCCAGCGTTGTAGCCCAGCGCGACGTCGATCTTCGGCTCGGCCTGCATCTCCGGCGTCATCCACGCGAGCAGCCGATCCCACAGCGGCGCAAAAACATTGCTCGTGACCCAGGTCCCGGACCAGCGTCCGCTCGCGTCCGTCGTCACCGCCATCACTTTGCCCGCGCCGTACTTCCAGCTCGCAATGACCGGCTCGCGGGTGCCGCTGCGATCGACGTACATGTCCATCGTGGCGCGCGGTTTGATCTCGGTCGAGACGTAACCCTTGAGCGGCGGCATCTGGCGTGTTGCGAGGTCCTTCAGAATCGCGTCGGGGCTTTCGCTGCGCGGGGTGAATTCCTTTTCCACCATCGTGATCTCGCCGCCATGCGCTTTGAAATCCTGGACGAAAAGCTGCGGCAGATTGCTTGCGCTGTCGGTTTGATAGTAGGAACCGCCGCCATACCTCGCGATCGCCTGCAGCAGATCGACGTTGGCCTCCGAGCCGACCGCGATCGTCGAGATCGTCGTGTCGCCGTCATGATGCATCCGCGAGACGAGGTCGTAGTACATCTCGGCCGTGCCGCCGGTTTCGCCGTCGGTGAGGATCACGACGTGCTTGACCTGCGTGCCGCTGTTGCCGAGCGTGCGTTCGGCCTCGCGCAGTGCGGGAATCAGGAAGGTCTGGCCGTGCGCCGAGAGCCGGTCGATCATCTGATTGAAATACGCGCGGCTTTGCCCGACCGGCTGCAGCGGGATAACGACGAATGGCTGCGAGTCGAATCCGATGACGCCGATCAGGTCGTTGTCCTTGAGATTCTGGGTGACGGTCTCGGCGGCGGCTTTGGCGTAGGTGAGTTTGTCGTTGCGGCCCATCGAGCCCGACTTGTCGATAATCAAAACGAGCGCGCGCTTCTTTTCCTTGTGCTGCGGCGGCTTCATCGTCACCGGCATCACCGCCGCCAGCGGACTGTCGGCATAACCGCCAAGGCCGAAGCTCGCATCGCCGCCGATCATCGCGAGCGAACCGCCGCGGCTGACATACTGCACCATCGCGTTCTGCGCCGCCTCCGCGATGCGCTCGCTCGGCACGTTGTTGATCAACACTGCGTCGTAGCCGGCGACGGTACCGTC
>DATNLS010000064.1:0-3863 GCA_035602775.1 Candidatus Acidiferrales bacterium
AGGTACCGCGCGCTGGCCGATGAATTGATCGCGAGCAAGCGCAAGCTCGAGCGCATTCCGCTGGACACGGCGGCGGCCGAGTCGATGGTGCTCGGGCGCGACGTGATTCGGCATATCAATCTTGACCCGGTGCTGCCCGAGGAGCTGATGCCGCAGCGGGCGCTGAGTAATCTGATCCGGGTGATGTCCGATTACGATCAGAATGCGCGGCAGATCTGGCGCAGGTTCATGCGCGCGCACGCGCCGCGCGAATAGTTCCCGCACAGAGAAACTCCCGGCCGCCAGGCCGGGGCGGAATCGGTTACCAAAGTAACAATGTCCCCTAGGTAACACGGCATCGCTCCCCGCCCTAAGTTGCGCTAGTGTCAACTAGCTGTTAGCAGCGAAGGCTATTTTTGCACGCAAGCGTAATATCAAGCGCGTTGGTTGGGGTTGACGCGCTTCCGATCGAAGTCGAAATCGACATCGGCGCCGGGGTGCCGCCGCATCGGCTGGTCGGGCTGGCCGAGGGCGCGGTTAAGGAGGCGCTCGATCGGGTCAAGTCGGCGCTCAAAAACTCGGGCTTCGATTTCCCCACGCGCAAGATGACTATCAACCTCGCGCCCGCCGACACGCGCAAGGAAGGATCGGCGTTCGACCTGCCGCTCGCGCTCGGAATCCTCGCCGCGCAAAACGTGCTGAAGGATCGCGCGCGCCTGCGCGCCTACCTGATTCTCGGCGAGCTCGCGCTCGACGGGCGCATCAAGGGGATCAAGGGCGCGCTGCCGACGGCGTTGCTCGCACGCTCCTCGAAGTTCGCGGGCGTGATGCTGCCGCGCGAGAATGCGTCCGAGGCGTCGGTGGTCGGCGAGGGCACCGCGGTGCTCGGGGTCGAGAGCCTGCGCGAGGCGTTCGAATTTTTCGAGGGGCTGCGTCCGCTCGAATCGGCGCCCGCCAACATTGGCGCGGCATTCGGCGCCGCCAACGTTTACGACGTCGATTTCAGCGAGGTCAAAGGCCAGGAGCAGGCCAAGCGCGCGCTCGAAGTCGCGGCGGCCGGCGGTCATAACGTT
Organism: Candidatus Acidiferrales bacterium; assembly: GCA_035602775.1. Taxonomy (GTDB): domain Bacteria; phylum Desulfobacterota; class Binatia; order Binatales; family Binataceae; genus Binatus. The sequence goes on from DATNLS010000064.1 coordinate 1,053, forward strand.
CTGATGATCGGGCCGCCCGGCTCGGGCAAGACGATGCTGGCCAAGCGGCTGCCGTCGATTCTTCCGACGATGACTTTCGAGGAAGCGATCGAGACCACCAAGGTGCACTCCGTGATGGGGCTGCTCGACGGCCGCGCGCTGATCACGACGCGTCCCTTCCGCTCGCCACATCACACTATCTCCGACGCCGGCCTGATCGGCGGCGGCTCGATTCCGCGCCCCGGCGAAGTCAGCCTCGCGCATCACGGGGTGCTGTTCCTAGACGAGTTGCCCGAGTTCCGCAAGAACGTGCTCGAGGTCCTGCGCCAGCCGCTCGAGGATGCGCGCATCACGATTTCGCGCGTGATGGGCACGCTCACCTTCCCTGCCTCCGTGATGCTGGTGGCCGCGATGAACCCGTGCCCGTGCGGTTTCTACACCGACCCGCAGCACGAATGCTCATGCTCGCCGATCTCAATCCAGCGCTATCGATCGCGCATCTCGGGGCCGCTGCTGGATCGCATCGACATCCACATCGAAGTGCCCGCGGTGAAGTACAAGGACCTGACCGACCGCGTCGCGCGAGAGCCGTCGCTGGCGATTCGCGAGCGGGTCAATCGCGCGCGCGAGGCGCAGCTCGCGCGATTCGCCGGGATGCCGTTTTTCTGCAACGCGCAGATGCGCGCGAGCGACCTTCGGCTGCATTGCCAAATCGAAGCGGGCGGCGAGCGGCTGCTCGAGCTCGCGATCAACCGCCTCGGCCTGAGCGCGCGCGCCTACACGCGCATCCTGAAGGTCGCGCGCACGATCTCCGATCTCGACGGCGCCGGCGCGATCGCCGCGCATCATGTGAGCGAGGCGATTCAGTATCGATCGCTCGACCGAACCGCTCCCTAGAAACGAAGCGGGCCGCTCGAATCGTCGAGCCGCCCGCCGTCAGATCTACTCTGTCGCCAAGGCTAGTGGATCTCGTACCCGGCCACGAACTGATCGAGGTCATCCGTCCCCTGGTGCTTCACCACGAATGTGCCTGAGGCAATCGTGCCTTTGGTGAAGGCAGAAAAGCTCTTCTCGCCCGTCTTCGCGTCGCCCAGCGCGTTGGTTGCGATTGCGATACCAGTGTCGGTGTCACCCGAGTTGTCGAGCGGGCGGAAGAACAGCTCGTAGTTGGTGCTGGGACTCGCGCCTGACAACTGTACGTTGATGTCGCCGGCCGCGTTCACATTGTAAGAGCCCTCATCGAGCGGATCGCTGCCGCAGTTCGAGAGGACCGGATCCGTCACGCTGCCGCAGGGCTCGAGATAGGACGCCGAGACCTTGGGACGCACGAACTTCTGATCGACCTTGAAGCCCGCGACAAACTCGTTCGTGGATCCGCTCTGGAGCACGACTTCGCCCGAAGCGATCGTGCTGGCGGGGAATGCGGGGTTGACGGTCAGCGTGGCGTTGCCCGCGCCGTTAGTAGGCCCAACTGTGCCGATCGGAGTCGACGCGCCGGTCGGTGACAGCAGGATCGCCGTGTAGCTGGTGCTCGGCCGGGCGCCGTTCACGTAGATCAACGCAGCGCCGTCGTCCTCTTCAATAAATACGCGACCGGTGGTTAGCGAGTCGCTTCCGCAGTTTGTAAGAGTTCCCGGTACGGTTACGTCCGTGCAGCGGACCAGGCCGGGCTGATAATCACGCCGTGTCTCGATACCTTTGCTCGCGACCGTCAGTCCGGTTACGAACTCCTCGCCGCCGGTGCTGGTCAGCACCACGTTGCCGGCGCCGACCGTACCGAATTTGAAAAATGCTTCCTTACGCAACGAGCCATTTCCGCCGGCACCGGTCATCAGGGTACCGAGCGTTGTGGATTGGGTGCCGTCATTCGAGACGAAATTGACGGTGTAGCTGCTATTGGTCGCCGCGCCGATGACGGTGACCGTCACGTCGCCTTCATTGGTGATCGTTGCGCCCCCGCCCTGGAGCGGATCTTGCGTCGACGCGCAGGTAGTCAGCGCGGCCGGGGTCGTAACTGCCTTGCACTGCTCGAGCGGTTCGTCGAAGGTTTGGGCGCGTGCCAGTCCGGTTCCGAGGCAAAACGCCACGGGCACGGCGAGCAAAGTGGCCGGCCATTTTGCTAGTGATTGAAACATACAGATTTCCTCCTGCCTGTACGTCGATTGCCCACGCAATCGAGTTGAAAATTTGCGATTCGAAATGTAAGACGCGCCGAAGTGTGAGGTCGTTTACAGATGGCACAAAGAATTCGATCGGCGCCACCCCAAATGAGAGAAAACTATAGTCCAAAAAAAGTGCGCAGCCGCACTTTTGTGACGCGCAGAAGAACCTAACCCCTTCCCGAGCGGGAAGGGGAACCGGACTATTGGGAGTAACCTCTTCCCTCCAGCGAAGGGGACAATTGCGAAGAGTGGAATACGGCTCTCCCCCTTTCACCTTTCTAACAAAAACGAAGTCCCGCATCTTTTTTTCTTAACACTGGGTGCAGGGCTCAGCCCTGCCGAAGGGAGCTTGAAACCCACCGCGGGTTTCACATTTGATCAACTTCCTATCCCCACTAAGGCGCCGGCCCCGCCCCAGGCGCGCGCGGATGCTGGCGCCATAGTCCAAACCGGCGACGCGCTTCGCGGCGCTGCTCCGGCGTCATCTGCTGCCATCGATGCCAATTCGCGAGCATCCGGTCGCGCTGCGCCGGCGGCAGCTGCTCGAATTGCTGATATCGCTTCATCACGTTTTCGCGCTGAGCGGGGGGCAAACCGCGGTAGCGCGCGTACTCATGCTGCAATTCATCGCGCCGTGCCTGTGGCAGCTGGCGCCATCGGCGCAATCCTT
>DATNLS010000310.1:0-8360 GCA_035602775.1 Candidatus Acidiferrales bacterium
AGGCGAAGAAGGAATGATCAGTCGAGAGCGGTGATTGAGCGGCCGCGCGTTTCGGGGACTATCCAGACCAGCAACGCGCCGAGAGTCGAGAAGACTGCGCCGAGCGACAACGTCGCGCCGAAGCCGAACTTTGCGCCGAGCATCGCGATCAGAATCGGCGTGAAGAACTGGAATCCGCGCGTGACGTTCAGCAGTAATCCCAGCGACGTGTTGCGAATCCGCGTCGGCAGCAATTCGGCTATCATCGGCGCGATTCCCGCCCAGATGCCGGTGCCGAATCCCGCGGTGAACATCGCAGCCGAGATTAGTCCCGGCACTGCCACCGCGGCATTCCACAGAATCGTCGGCGGGATCGTGCCGGCCGCCATCAGCAGGCCGTACGCGCAGAATGCGGGCCGGCGGCCGAAGCGGTCGGCGACGCGGCCGAACGTCAGGTAGCCGAGTACGCCGCCGATTTGCATCTTGATCAGCAGATGACTCGCGGCGACCGCAGTGAGCCCGCGCTTTAGCTCCAGGTATCCCGGCATCCAGGTGTAGGTGAACCAGTACGCCTCGGAGTTCAGCAGCACCACGACGAACAGCAGCGCGAAGATGCGCCGATGTATGAGAATCGCGCGCAGGTCGACGCCGCCTCCGCCGAGATTGGTGCGTGTGGCGCGCCAGACGTCGCTCTCCGGCATCCACTTCAGCACGCTGGCGACGACGAATATCGCGGGCACGCCCGACAGCATGAACGTCAGACGCCATCCCACCGCCGGCGCAAGATAACCGCCCGCTGCCGCCGCTAGCAAAACTCCGAGCGGCGCGCCGGTCTGCACGTAGGCGGCGTAGCGCGCGCGGCGGTCGGCCGGCACGCTCTCGGCAACCAGGCTTTGTCCGGGGGCCCATCCGCCGCCCATGCCGAGTCCGGTGATCGAGCGAAACACGATCAGTTGCGCGAGACTCTGGCTGAATCCGCATAGCGCAGTGCCGACACCGTAGATTGCGACCGTCGCCACGATCATTGGCTTGCGCCCGTAGCGATCGCCGAGGAAGCCGAAGATGACTCCGCCGATCGCAGTCATCAGGAGCGACGTTCCCAGCGCGAGCGACGACTGCGCGGGCGTCAGATGCAGTTCGCGCGCGACGGGAACCAGCAGGAACGAGTAGAGGACAAGATCGTAGAAGTCGAAAATCCAGGCGGCGAACGCCAGCGCGACGATCCTCCGATGAATCGCGCCGGTCGCGCGCTGATTCATCGGCAACTCGGGCGGCAGCTGTAATTTGACGACTGGCTCCATGCAATCGGGTATGGTTGGCTATTCATACCAGTTGCGGCCGCCAAGGTAATGCGGTCGGCCGGTATTTCCGTGGCAATCCGGTTCGCGTTTCGGAGGAGTGAATGTTCAGACGCTTTTTTCGTTGGATTCTGCGAATAGTAATCGTCGTCGTAGTGCTGTTCGCGATCGTCGTCGTCTCGGATTACATCTCGCATCGCGTGCAGCCCAACTCGGTGCTCGCGATTGAACTTGATGGAACCGTCGTCGAGCGCGGCAGCACCAGTGTGCTCGGCCTGCTCAGCAAGGATGAAACGGCGCTGAACGATCTGCGCAACGCGATCGACAAGGGCGCCAAGGATCCGAAAATCGTCGGCCTCGAAATCAAGATCATCAATCCCGAGATGGAACTCGCGCAGGCGCAGGAGATCGTCGCGCTGATCAATTCCTTCAAGAGCCACGGCAAGTGGACCGAGGCGTATCTCGAGACCGCCGGCGAATCGGGCCTGGGCAATACGCCCTACATCGTCGCGAGCGCTGCTGACGAAGTCTCACTGATGCCGCAGGGCGATCTCAACCTGATGGGCGTTCAACTGCGCGAGCTGTTCATGCGCGGCACGCTCGACTGGATGGGAATCACGCCGAACTTCGCCTCGGCGGGACAGTTCAAGAGCGCGGCCAACATGTTCACCAACAAGGACTTCACGCCGGCGCAAAAGGAAGAGGACGAAGGGCTCGCCGGCAGCCTGTTCGATCAGATCGTTGCCGCGATGGGCACCGAGCGCAAGCTCAGTCCCGACACGATTAAGAGTCTGATCGATCAGGCCCCGATAAATGCGGACGATGGCCTGAAGGCGCACCTGGTCGATCGCCTAGAGTACGAGGACGAATTCACCGAGCGCGTGAAGAATCACGGCGGCTCGGTTCACAAGGAAGTCGACTACACCAGCTACGCTCATGGAGGCCTGTTCTCCGGCATCAGCAGCGAAGATCAAATCGCGGTGATTTACGGCGACGGAGAAATCCAGCGCGGCGGCGAGGGCTTCGATCCGTTTTCAGGTCCCGACACCACGGCGATGACTTCCGACGACATGACTGAAGCGTTCAAGTCGGCGCGCGAAAATGACGACGTTCGCGCCGTCATACTGAGAGTCAACTCGCCCGGCGGCTCGATGCTCGCGTCGGAACTCATCGACCGCGAGGTCGACCTCACGGCGAAGAAAAAACCGGTGGTCGTAAGCATGTCGGGATACGCCGCGTCGGGCGGTTACCTGATCTCGATTCCGGCCGCGAAGATCATCGCCGAGCCCGGTACGATCACCGGCTCGATTGGCGTGCTCGGCGGCAAATTCAACATCACGCCCGCCGCGCAGAAAATATATGCGAACACCGACGCGGTCAGCCGCGGGGCAAACGTCGGGATGTTCGACATGTGGACGGATTTCACGCCCGCACAGTCCAAGCAGTTCCAGGACGACATCGAGCGCAACTACCAGTACTTCCTGAAACTGGTCGCGGCCGGCCGCCACATGACCGTCGAGCAGGCCGGCGCGGTTGCACAGGGACGGGTCTGGACCGGCGACCAGGCGGTCAAGCTGAAGCTGGTCGATTCGATTGGCGGACTCGACGAGGCGATGGCGGCGGCGAAAGGATTGGCGCGCCTCGCGCCGGATCAGCCGGTCCAGGTCATCGAACTTCCCGAGCAACCCGGCCTGCTGCAAACACTATCAAGCGGCAAGATGGTCTCGTCGCTCACGCAGCGTCCCGCGGCGCGGCTGGTCGAGCCGGTCATCGAGCTGATTCACGCGGCGCTAAGCGGTCACGCGATTTTCAGCGCCGCGTATTGTCCGGTGGTGCCGATGCTCTAATAGAGGCGCGGAGAGAGTTTCGTGCGGCAAACAATCATCGGCCTGCTGATGGTCGCGCTGACGGCGGCGTTCTTCTACTGGGTCGCGCGGCGCCGCTACAAGTGCCCCTACTGCGGACGCATCGTCAAATACGACGACGTCAACTGTCCGCATTGCGGCAACGACATGAACTTCCGCCATCGCGCCGGACCCGAGGCGGTGCCCCGCGCCGCCGCGGACTTGCGGCCTAGTCGACGCCGGCCGGGCGGCGGCCGCTCTTCACGGACTTGAGCGCGGCCGCTGCGCGGCGCAGAAAAGTTTGTGTCTGAGTCTTCGAATTGATCGGGAGGCGGACGTAGTCGTCGCCGACTTTCAAATCGGCGAAAAATCCCGCCGGGTCTTCATGGAAATGCAGAAATCCGCCCGCTCGAGTGTAGAACGATCCGCGCTTCCTTTCCTTGACTCCGTCGAGTCGCCGAATCTCAACGAGGATTGGCTCCAGCTGATCGAGCGCATCCGGTCCCGCGTGCTTCATTGACTACATTCTCCGTGCCGACTGACTATACCAAGTAGCTATCTACGAATTTCCCAGCTCGATCACGTAGCCGTCGGGATCGGTGAAGTATGCATAGGGGACGCCGGGCGCATGTTGGCCGCGGCTTTGCAACTTTCCACCGGCATTCTCGATCTGACGCACCATCTCATCGAGGCTGTTCTTGGCGATCGAGAAACCGAAATGCGACACGCCGCCGCCGCCGACCGGATCGTCCGCCTTGGCCTGGCACAGGGTGATTGTTTCGTCCACGCCGGGCGAATGAATGAAAACCATATTCTTTCCTTCCCAGAATTTCACCTCGAGGCCGAATGCCTCCTGGTAGAACTTGAGCGATCGACCGACATCCTTGACGTTAAGATTGATATGCCTTAATCCGCGCGCCTTGATCATCGCCGTGTCCTCCTGATGCCGGATACTGGCTATTCGAGTGACTATCTACGGCTACATGCCCTGCTGAGCGTTGTGGCAGTCGGAGCAGATTCCGTATAGTTCCATCTTGTGCCGCGTCAGCGTGACGCCAAGGTCGCGCGCGACGATATTCTGCATGCGCTCGATCGCGGCGTTCTCGAACTCGATAATCCGGCCGCATCGTTCGCAGATGAAATGATCGTGATGGCGCTCGCCGACCGCTTCGTAACGCGCCTGGCCCTCGTCAAAATGCCGCTCGTACAACAGCGCGCATTCCTTGAGCAGGCGCAGCGTCCGGTAAATCGTCGCGTAGCCGACGTGCGGGTTGATCTTCTTGACCTCGGCGTACAATTCCTCGGCGCTGATGTGATGCCTATGCTCGAAGAATACGCGCGCGATGTCGTCGCGCTGGCCGGTGGACTTGAGCCCGCGCTCCTTGAGGCGCGTGTGGAAGGTGAGCATCCGCTGTGCCGCACTGATCGCGGGTTTGCGGTCGATTACGGTGTGACCAGCGGTAGCGGTTTCGCCGGGGCGCGGCATCTCGGCCCTCAGGATGGAGTGTCTCCGATGTGAACGACGCGGCGCGCCGCCGGGGACAGGTACAAGGATTCGAGATCGCGCGATCGCAGCGCTTCGGCGATCACTTCGAGCTGTTCGGCGGCGGGCTGATCGCGGTCTATGATGACCAGGTTCTTGTCGCGCAGCCGGCATGCGCCGCCGCGCGCGCGGTAGCCGATTTCGCGCATGATCTTCTCACGCCGGACTTCGAGCCCGACCCGCTGCGCAGCCTCCGCGAGCTCCTCCACGATCCTCATCATCCGCGCTTCGCTAAGTTCGCTCATTTCACCTGCATCCCTGCCCAATCGAATTCGGTTGCGATAGCAGCGCCTCTTGAGGCATAACCGCGCAGCATGTTATCGCGATAGCTGAGGCGGAGGTCCCGCGCTTGATCAAGAAAATCCTCATCGGCATCGACACCTCCGACCATTCCAAGCACGCCCAACAGTACGCTTACTACTTCGCGCGAGTCTTCAGTGCGTCGCTGATTGGATTGCATGTGGTCGATATCGTGTCGATCGAAGGCTCGTTTTTCCATGATATATCAGGTTCGCTCGGGCTGGAACCATATCTCGATTTTTCGTCCAAGATGCGCGAGGTGCTGACCGCCCGCGGCCGCGCCGTGCTCGACGAATTTGCCGCCGCCGCGCGCCGCGAGAATCTCGCGGTCGAGACCGTGCTCGACATGGGTATCGTCGCCAACCAGATTTGTGATCGGGCGCGCAGCGCCGACCTCGTGATGATCGGCCATCGCGGGGTCAACGAAAAGTTCTCGACCGGGCTGCTCGGATCGACCGCGGAAAGCGTCGCGCGCAAATCTCCGCGCCAGTTGTTCATCTCGCCGAAAAAATTTCGCGAGGTCAAACGCCCCGTGCTGGCCTACGACGGGAGCGAGCGGGCCTCGCGCGCGATGCGATCGGCGGCGGAAATCGCCAGCGGCCTCGGCGTGCCGGTAACCGTCGTCACCTGCGCGCGCGATCCAAAACTCGGCGAGCGGACGCTGGCCGAGGCGCGCACCTACTTTGAAAACTACACGCCCAAGGCCGATTTCAAGCTGCTGCAGGGACACGCCAACGAGGAAATCGTCAAATTCCTAAAAGAGCACGACGCCGACCTGCTGTTCATCGGCGCATACGGGCACAGCCGGATCATTGAGATGGTGCTCGGCTCGACCACCGAATACGTGCTGCGCAACTCGCCATGCCCGGTCTTCCTGGCGCGCTAGTTTTTCCCGGCTTCGGTTCGTTTCATGAAACAAAACATTTACGACGATCCCCGATTCTTCGAGGGCTACAGCAAGTTGCGCCGCCACGAGAGCGGTCTCAACATGGCGGTCGATCAGCCGGCGATTCGTTCGCTCTTGCCGCCGCTCGCCGGCCAGCGCGTGCTCGACCTGGGCTGCGGCTTCGGCAAATTGTGCCGCTACGCAATCGAGCAAGGCGCCGCGAGCGTGGTCGGCGTCGATATCTCGACCAGGATGCTTGAGAAGGCGCGCAACGATACCGCCGACCCGCGCATCAGCTACCTGCAATCCGCGCTCGAAGATCTGAATTTCGCGCCTGCCAGCTTCGACGTCGTCGTCAGCTCACTCGCGATACACTACGTCGAGCGCTTCGATTCGATCTGCGCGAACGTAAAGTTGTGGCTCGTCGCCGGCGGTGCGTTCGTGTTTTCCGTCGAGCATCCGATGGTAACCGCGTATCCCTTCGGCGCGTACCTGGACGACAATCGTGAAGCACAGCACTGGCCGATCGATGACTACAAGCTCGAAGGAATTCGCCACACGCAGTGGTTCACCGACGACGTGATCAAGTACCATCGCTCGGTCGAGACCTACGTGAACACGCTGATAGACAAGGGCTTCACGATCGTGCGGCTGCTCGAGCCCGAGGCGACGGCGGAGGCAATCCGCGAGCATCCGGAGGCCCGCCTGGAAAGCCGCCGTCCGACCTTTATGGTGATCTCCGCGCGTTCGTAATCACGCTTGCGGTTCTTCGGCGCGCTGGCGGATGTAACGGCCCAGCAGCAAACGCATCGATTCGACCGGCTGTATTCCAATCATCGGGAAGTCGCCAAGAATGAACGTCGGGTAGCCGAGCGCAGAAAATTCGTCGGCCTCGCGCTTGTGCTCGTCGAGGCGAGCACTCATCACTCCACTGTCGAGCAGTTCGCGGAATTTCGATCGCTCGAGGCCCGCGCGCTCCGCGATTGCGTCGAGCACTTTAGCGTCCGCGATGTTGGCGCCGTCGTCGAACGCCGCGGCGAAGACCGCGTCGTGATACGCCCCGAATACTCCCGCATCGCGCGCGACTTCCGATCCTTGCAGCGCGGGAATCGAATCGATCCAGCTCCGCGGTGGCGCGACGCGCACGCCCGTCTCCGCTGCGACGAACAGCACCTTCTGCCGCTCGCGCTCGTCCAGCACGCGGCCCGGCTTGGCGCGAAAATCGCGCGTCGCGATCGGCACGCCCTTCCACAGCGCCTCGAAGCCGAGCTCGTCCTCGAGCGGGGCGACGATTCGCCAAGCGATGTAGCAAAGCGTCGAGGCGTAGTCGAAGTAGATCGGAATTCGCAGCCGGCTCATATTGCTGAATCTGATCATCGCCCGTTACGGCACCTGCCGCAATTGGCGCTTGCCTGGCTCGCGCGGCGCGCACATTGTGGATTCACAATGGCTTCAAATCGTCGTCCAGTGCTCAAATTAGGTGTGGTTGATTTCGGCGTTGAAACCGCGACGCTGCCCAGCGGCGTGCAGGTCGATCTGCCCGTCATCCGGCATCCCGGCGCGAGCGCGATCGTTGCACTCTACCCCGACATGACGGTTGCGATGCTCCGTCAGTATCGCCACACCGTCGGCGGCTGGATGCGCGAGATTCCCGCGGGATGCCGCAACGCTGCCGAGGACTCGCTCGCATGCGCGCGCCGCGAGCTGGGCGAGGAGGCGCGTGTCGCAGCCGCGCGATGGGACCATCTGGGCTCGATCATTACGGTGCCAAGTTTCTGCGATGAGCGAATCGAGCTGTACCTGGCGCGCGAGTTGTCCGAGGGCACCGGCGCGCTCGATCACGACGAGGTGCTCACTGTCAGCCGCGTGCCCTTCGACGAAACCTTTGCGATGATTAGCCGCGGCGATATCGTCGACGCGAAATCAATCGTCGCGCTCTATCGCGCCCGCGACTTTCTGGCGTTCGAGCGCCGCGGCTGAAGGAGATCGTTTCGTGGCAATCGAAGTACTAGGCATCGAGCATATCGATCTGACGGTGAACGATCGCGCGCGGTCGCGGGTATTCTACGACAAGGTGCTCGGAGAACTCGGCTTTCGAAACTTCGAAAATGCCGATTACATCTTCTGGTCCAACCCGCAGATGACGATCGCGATTCGCGAGGCTTCCGGCGTTCATCGCGACGCGCAGTTCGATCGCTACCGCGTCGGTCTGCATCACCTGGCGTTGCGAGCGCGATCGCGTGCCGACGTCGATACGTTCCACGAATTCCTGATGCGCGAAAGAATTGAAGTGCTCGACAGTCCCGCCGAGTATCCCCACTATGGCGAGAATTACTACGCGGTGTTCTTCGCCGATCCCGACGGGATGAAGCTGGAACTCGTGCACTATCCGCGAGGTTACTGGCGCAAGGTACAGACCGAGGGTCACGACCCTCGCTCGCGATATGAAAGGTCGCGGAATGAAAGTAAGTAGCGCGGGCGGCGTAACCGCCCCGAGCGCGCGCAGGCGA
>DATNLS010000348.1:0-15729 GCA_035602775.1 Candidatus Acidiferrales bacterium
CCGCCTCGATACCCGAGTATCCAGAGGCGCCAACCACGGCCACCTTGACCTTGTCGTTCATTGCCACTTGCGGGATTTCAATTCTCCTTTACGGGAGGATTTCGAATCAACTCAACTATCATGATAGCGCGCGTCGAGCCAGTTCGCGCTACTTGCTCTCGAACTCGAAGACCATCTCGGTTGGCGGATGGTCAGGATCGGCGGCAAGCTTGTCCAAATAGATGCGGACCGGCGTGTCGTCGGGGCGCGTCTGCCCCAACTGCTCGAGCTCCTGGCGTGCGGAAAACACGTCGCCCGCTCGAATCATCGTCAGCGCGTCGCCAAAGTGTCGATAGAACGAAGGATCGACGCCATCGTTGTCGCGTCCGGCGACGTGGACGATCGACACGTACAATTCTTTGCCCTTGACCTTGACCAGCCCGAGCTCGCGCCCGATGTATCCCGCGCCCGCTTCGGTGTAGGTCTCGCGACTGACCAGCAGATGCACCTTGAAATGCCGGGTGAGACCTTCGAGCCGCGAGGCAAAGTTGACGGTGTCGCCGATGACTGAATAGTCGAAGCGGTTTTCGCCGCCGAGGTTGCCGACCACGACGTCGCCGGTCGAAATGCCGATGCCGATGTCGAGATCGGCGAAGCGCGGATCGGTGGTTTGCAGCACGTGCAGGTTCTGGAGCATCTTGAGCGCGCAATCGATCGCCGAGCGCGACGGATTTTCGAGATCGTTGGGCGCGCCCCAGAACGCCATGATTCCGTCGCCCATCAACTTGTCCACCACGCCGCCGGTGTTGAAGATCACTTCGATCATCGAGGTCATGTAGGTGTTCAGCAGCGCGAGCAAATCCTCCGGCGTGGTCTTCTCCGCGCGCTTGGTGAAGCTGACGATATCGGCGAAAAGAATCGCGAGATGACGACGCTCGCCGCCTAGTTTCAACCCCTCGGGCGAATCGAGCAGCGAGGTGATGACGTCGGGGTTCAGGTAATGTTCGAACGCAGTGCGCAGGTAGCGCTTTTCGCGACCCTCGGTGATGTACCGGTAGCCGGCCAGGAACATGTAGATGACAAACGCGGTGAACATCGGAAAGACGATTCCGATCACGAGGCCATCGCCAAGCAGCCGGTGCTGAGCATAACCGTAGTAACCGACCAGCAGGATGACTCCCACCGCGGCCGAGGACATCGCGGACAGCCAGGCGACGCCAAGCGACATCGCGATTCCCATCAATAGCGCAGCGAAGAACGCGATCTCCGTGGCTTCGTAGGATCGGCGGACAAAGTCGCCCTGAATTACGTTGTCGATTGCGTTGGCGTGAATCTCGACGCGAGGCATGTCGCCATCGACCGGCGTCACGCCGCGATCGCCAAGCCCGTGCGCGGTCGCGCCAACCAGCACAATTCTTCCCGCCAGTTTTTCCGGCGCAATTTTGTGGTTGATGATGTCCGAGATGGAGTAGTGCGGAAATGGGTTCGGGCCGCGCCGAAAGTTCACCAGCATCCGGCCGTCGTCATCGACCGGTATCTGGACACCAGCGACCGAAACCCCGGTCACGCCATTCGGCCCGAGTCCCAGCATCATCGTCGCGCCGTCGGCATACGCGTCGGTGATGGCCAGGAACAACGGTGCACAGTAACGGCCGTCGAAGCGGATCACCGTCATGTCGGTCCGGATGACACCATCGGCGTCTGCGTCGACGTCGAAATATGCGGTCGAGTGCGCTGCGTCCTCGAGCAGCGCAAATGGCGGCTGATAGGCTTCCGCCATGATCATATCCATCACCTTGCCGGGAGCTTTGCGCACGATTCCATAACCCAGCGGGCCTGGAGGACGAATGTGATTCAGGAACCCAAGCGTCTTTTCTGCCGCATGCCTCTGGAAGAGATGGCTTTGAAACTCGTACCCGAGCACGACATTGCCCTGCGCTTTCATCGCCTTGGCAAAGGCCTCGTCGTTGCTCGGTCCCAGCACGTCGCGAATCGAGTCCCCGGTCAGGCCAAGTTGCGCGAGCTTTTCACTTATTGCGGAACGCGCTACGTCGCTCTTGTCCGGTTCGCTGAAGATCGCGTCAAATCCTATGACCTTAACTTTGTAGTCCGTGAGAGCGTTGACCAGCTTGCCGAGCACCTGCCGCGGCCACGGCCATTGCCCCAGCTCCGAAATACTTTTGTCGTCAACCGCCGCGATCACGATAAGGCCCGACGATGGACGCGGCGTCATGGTGTTGATTCGAAGATCGTAAGCATCGAGATCCAAACGCTCGAATGCTCCGTGGAACCGGTCATGAAAGGCGAAGATCAAACCCAGCAGCACGATTCCGAACAGGAATGTGCGCCACGAGAATCTGACGTGATGTGACGGTTTTGGGCTCGCCATCGTTTAGCGATTCGAGCTTAGCCTGCCGCCGCGGCCGCCGCGAGATAGGATGCGTCGGCTATTCGAACCAGCTTAGCTGCTTGTACATACTGATCTGGCCGTACTGATGCGCGTTGCCGTAGCCGGCCTGCGCGCTCACACCCATCTGCCACGGCCGATAGTAGAACCCGAGATCAGGTCCGCCTTGCCCCTGCGCGTTGCTCAGGAAGCCGCCGAAGTACATCGCGCCGCCGATGCCGCCAAGAACCATGAACTTCTCGGTAGAGAGCAGGATCGCCTCGACGTCGATTTCACTGCTTTCGACGCCGTTTTGCCAATCGTAAATCGTGCTGAAGGATGCATTGATCGGATGTTGACTGTGCAGCAGCAGCCAACTCGAGAAATCGCCCTCAATCACGGTGGCGTCGCTATCCGCAACGTCGTGGCCAGCCGAGACGTAGAGATGCGTACCCGGCCAAATTGTGAAATCGAGGCCGCCCTGAAAGCGCCCAAAATTCAGGCGCGGAAAGCTCCCACTGCCCGGCGCGAGCGGACTCTCGAAGCCCTGACCGATCCACAGTTGGTAGCCCGTCGCGCGGGCGAAAAACCCGACGTACGGGGTGACGCTTTGCTCAGCCTGTACGCCTTCCTGAAGGACTCCGTATTTGTCGCTGACGTACCCGCCGCCGAACAACGTCGTCTGAAAGAGCCCGGGCGTCTGGAGCGAAAAAAATCCGGGGTAGGTGTCGTCAAACCATTGCGCGTGGGCGGTCGGGACCATCGCGAACACGTTCAGGACCAGCGCGAGCGTGACGGTCACGCCAAGGCGGGAGATTAGCTTCTTCACCACGTTTCCCTCTCCTCCTCTAATTCCCTGTCGTCGTCACCGTTGCCGGCATATTCACGCACACCGGACATGCCGGCACCGGAGCAGCACTCGATCCAGGCGCGGCTCCCACGAAACTGGCACCGCCGGCGTTGGCGCTTTCGAGCGACACCGCGCCGGTCATCGACAACGGCCCCGCACCGGTCGGTGGCTTGTCACATGGCAGCGTCGCTTCGTAGCCGGCGTGGACGTCCTCACCCGCGGTCGGCGCTCCGACCGGGGAGAGATTGACGGTTCCCTGATAAACCGAGACGTCGGTGTAGCGTTGGCATCCCTGGTAGCCGGGCCTGATTACATTCTCGCTGTACGCGGTGTCGAAACGAGTGCCTCGTACTGCTGCGACCGCGTTCGGGGTATGCACCTGGTAGTTCGCCGGTGCGCCGCCCGACGCGGCATTGACGAGTGACCGCATCACGCCGGTGAACAAGCTTACGCGGGTCGACGTGGCTCCGCCGGTAATCGTGAACTCATCGAGCGTGATAGTGCTGGCGGGTCCAAGCTCCAGGCGGCTCTGATCGTTCAGCACGATGACCGCGTGACCGTTGGGGCCGGTGACGATTCGATCGCCGACGTTTACGCCGACGCCGGCCGCGGCGCCGATGGTCGCGCCGCCGGTGCGCTGAATCTGCACCTGACCGTTGACCGACTGGAAAGATCCGGCGGCGGTCTGCGCCAGCGCCGTTGCAGGTACCGCACACAGCAGCGCGCTGATGAGCAACAACCCCGCAACAACTCCGGCGCTATAACGTAATCGGTCTCGAAGCATCTAATGGCGCTCCTTTACGCTGGCGCTCTTCTTGTATTTGTACGAGTTGGGATTTGTCAATCGCTTCCGCTAAGTACCTGTAATCGCATCACAAACAAAAAGGGCGCGAGCATCGCTCACGCCCTTCTAATTCAAAATGAAATCCCGACTTATTGCACGCCCGGGTTCGATCGAACACTTCTACCGCTTGGAGTATTGCGGCCGCTTGCGCGCCTTGTGACGCCCGTACTTCTTGCGCTCGACCTCGCGCGGATCGCGCGTCAGCATCCCGCCCTTGCGCAGTGTCGGCCGCAGGGTCTCGGTCGCAGTGATCAGCGCGCGCGAAATTCCGTGACGGACCGCGTCGGCCTGCGCCGCGATTCCGCCGCCCTCGACGCTTATCAGTACATCGTACTGTCCGACGGTCTCGGTCGCCTCGAACGGCTCGAGGATCCGCATGCGGGAGGTTGGGCGTGGGAAGTAATCCTCGAGTGTACGCTCGTTAACCGTGATGGTGCCGCTGCCGGGCAGCATTCTGACGCGCGCGACCGCGGTCTTGCGACGGCCAGTAGTCCAGATGATATTTTTCTTTTCTGCCATGGAAAGGTCGTATCCTTGTTATACGCTCACGCTTTTGGGCTTCTGCGCAGCGTGCGGATGATCCGCGCCGCGATAAACTTTCAGCTTGTTGAAAATCTGATGGCCGAGGCGATTCTTCGGCAGCATCCCCTTCACCGCGATCTCGAGCAGCCGCTCGGGCTTGGCCTCGAGCATCTTGCCCGCCCCGGTCGTGCGGATGCCGCCTGGCCATCTGGTGTGACGATAGTACACCTTGCCAAGCGACTTCGATCCCGTCAGGCGAACCTTTGCGGCGTTGATGATAACGACGAAGTCGCCGGTATCCTGGTTGGGAGTGTAGTCGGGGCGGGTCTTGCCGGTCAGCAGGCTCGCGGCGCGCGACGCGACTCGTCCGAGTGCGCGCTCGCTCGCATCGATCACGACCCATTGGCGGTCACGCAGTCCACTCTCGCGGGAGATGCTGCGGGTTTGTTCGGTCAGCTTCAAGTTGGTGCCTCTAAAAAGATAATTTTTGGCGGGGCCGATGGGATTTGAACCCACGACTTCCGACGTGACAGGCCGGCGTTCTAACCGGGCTGAACTACGACCCCGCCCGAACCATCTGTTGTTACATTTTCCAGCACGCGTAGCAACAACGCATGTCGCGCAGCGCTCCTTCTCACGCTCGACGCTCCGGAAGTGAATAAGAAGCGAACTCTAACGAAACCAGATTGTTTAATCCTCACTGACTATAAGAAATCGACAGTACATAGACTCAATCTTGCCTCACTCGGGCCGCTGCCATATTTTGAAAAATGTACTCGCTGACGATCTGTAACCCTCGGTCGCCCATTCCACGACCGCGAACCTGAATCACGGTCTTCGGCACAAACTATGTGGATCGTTCGCCTCGCGCTTCGCCGGCCACTCTCAGTCGCTGTGATGGCCATGTTGATGCTCGTCATGGGGGTTCTCTCGTTCAGCCTGATGAACGTCGACATCTTCCCGTCGATCGATCTCCCCGTCGTGCTGGTGGTCTGGAACTACCCCGGCCTGTCCGCTTTCGACGTCGAGCGCCGCATGGTCTTCATCTCCGAGCGCGCTTACTCGACTACCGTCAACAGCATCGAGCACATCGAATCCGAATCAATCAACGGTATCGGACTGCTAAAGGTTTATTTCCAGCCGGGCAGCGACATTGGCGCCGCGATCGCGCAGATCAACGCCGTCTCCGAGACTATCCTGAGCAACCTGCCGCGCGGCATCGAGCCGCCGCAGATCATTTCGTACAACGCCAGCAACGTCCCGGTCGCGCAGCTCAACATTTACAGCGACGTGCTCTCGACCGCCAAGCTCTTCGACTACGGCCTCAACTTCATTCGCATCCAGCTCTTCACGATTCCCGGCTTCTCGTCGCCCGCGCCGCTGGGCGGCGTCCAGCGCGCGGTGATGGCCAACCTCGATCCCACTGCGCTCTACGCCAACGGGATTTCAGCTTACGACGTCGGCAACGCCCTCGATGCCACCAACGTCGTCATCCCGTCGGGCACGGCCAAGATGGGCAACTACGAATACAACGTCGATTTGAACATGTCGGTGAACAAAGTCCCCGACTTCAACAAGCTGCCTATCAAGTACCTCAACGGCGCACCCGTTTTCCTCAATGACGTTGCGCACGTCACCGATAGCCATCAGCCGCAAACCAACGTCGTGCGCTTCAACGGCACACAGGCCACCTACCTGCTGGTCGTCAAGCACGCCGACGCTTCCACGCTGACGGTCGTCGACGACGTCAAAGCGAAGCTGCCTGAGATTCGCGCCACCGCGCCCAAGGGCCTGAACGTGATGCTAACGTTCGACCAGTCGCAATTCGTGCGCGCAGCGCTGCGCGACGTCGTGCAGGAAGCGGTCACGGCCGCGGCGCTGGTCGCGATCATGGTGCTGCTGTTCCTCGGATCGCCGCGCAGCATGCTCATCGTCATCACGTCGATCCCCCTCTCGATTCTGACCGCGATCATTTTCCTGCATCTAAGCGGCCAGACGATCAACACGATGACGCTGGGCGGGATCGCGCTTGCGGTCGGGATGCTGGTTGACGACGCGACCGTCGAAGTCGAAAACATCCATCGCAACCAGGCGCTGCATAAGCCGCTGCTGGTCGCGATTCTCGACGGTGCGTCGCAGATCGCCACGCCGACCTTTGTCGGCACGCTCGCCATCTGCATCGTCTTTTTCCCGGTCGTGTTGCTGACCGGCGTCGCGAAATTCCTGTTCACTCCCCTCGCGCTCGCGGTCGTGTTCTCGATGCTCACCTCGTACCTGCTCTCGCGCACGCTGGTGCCGACCATGGCCCGTTTGCTGCTCCCCGAAGATCACGAGGAGAACCTCGGCTCCGGCCGATGGGGCCGGATCGTGCGAGGTTTCGACGCCCGCTTCGAGAAGCTCAAGGAGCGGTATCGCTACGCGCTCGCCGGGTTCATCGCGCGCCGAACTTTCTCGCTGGTCTTCGTCGGCATCATCATCCTGTCTTCGACGGCTCTCCTGCTGGTGATAGGCGAAGATTTCTTTCCCAGCATCGACGCCGGCATGATGAGCTTGCACGTGCGGATGCCGACCGGGACCCGCATCGAACATACCGAGCTCGTGGTTGACCAGATCGAGCAAGCGATTCGTACCGTGGTGCCTGACGCCGAGTTGCTAGGCATCAGCGACAACATCGGTCTGCCGCTCTCCTACGATTTGGCGTTCTATCAAACCGACACGATCGGGCCGCAGGACGCCGACCTGCTGATCCAGTTGAAGCCTGATCATAAGCCGACCGTCGGCTACCAGCAGCAAATTCGCGACCTGCTCGAGCGCAAGTTTCCGAATGTCACCGTGTATTTTCAGGCCGCTGACATCGTCAGCCAGGTGCTCAATTTCGGCTTGCCCGCGGCTATTGACGCGCAGATCAACGGCAACGATTTGCAATCCGACTACGACATCGCGCTGCGCCTGAAGAACAAGATGAACCTCATTCCTGGCGTCACCGATCTCCGCATCGCCGAGCCGCAGGATTATCCGACCTTCTTTGTCGACGTCGATCGCGACAAGGCGCTGCAACTCGGCATCACGCAGAATGAGGTCACGTCGAGCGTGCTCGCCACGCTTTCCGGCGCCTCGCTGTTGCAGCCCAACTTCTGGCTCGATCCGAAAAACGGCGTCAACTACAGCGTCATAGCGCAGTCGCCGCAACATCTGATCGACTCGGTTGCCGCGCTGTCGAATATTCCGCTTAGCACTCCCGGTTCATCGTCCGGACTCAATGGCCTGCCCGCCGCCGCACCCGCAACCGACAACACGCAGCCCCAGGCCCAGTTGCTCGGCAATATCGGCACCGTCACCCATCGATGGGATCCCGCTGTCGTCGCGCATTACACCGTCCAGCGTGTCATCGACGTCGACGCCGCCGTGCATGGCCGCGATCTCGGCAGCGTCGCCTCCGCCGTCCAGCGCGAGATCAACAACCTCGGCAAGTTGCCCGCCGGCACCCACGTCGTCATCCGCGGCCAGAGCCAGGCGATGCGCGATTCGTTCCGCACCCTCGGCGAGGGCATCGTGCTCGCCATCGTCCTCGTGTACCTGCTGATGGTCGCCAACTTTCAATCTTGGCTCGAGCCTTTCGTCATCATGATGGCGGTGCCGGGCGCGCTGGCCGGCGTGCTCTGGATGCTCGCGATAACCGGAACCACTGTTAACGTCGAATCCCTGATGGGCGCGATCATGGCGGTCGGCGTCGGCGTCGCCAACGGCAACCTGCTGATCACGTTCGCCAACGAATTGCGAGAGGAAGGCTACAGTCCACTGGCCGCCGCCATCGAAGCCGGCCGCATCCGCTTCCGCCCGATCATCATGACCGCGCTCGCGATGATCCTGGGGATGCTGCCGATGGCGCTTTCGCTCGGCTCCGGTTCCGAGCAGAATGCGCCGCTCGGGCGGGCGGTGATAGGCGGGTTGATGGCCGCCACCATGATGACGCTGTTCGTCGTGCCCGCCGTGTATTCGATCTTCGGCCGCGACGTGATTGGCAAAAAGGAGCGCGACGCGGAGATCGAAGCGATCACGCTGCCGGGTGCTTAGTATTAATCTATGCCTGAGCAAGAAGACGATCCGAAAACTTTCAGTGTCCCCGCCCCCGGTGGAGTTTTCTTTGCCGGATGGGCGATCGCTATCATCGTCGCACTGGTCGCCACCGCCGGCCTCGTACTCGCTCGGGAGCTGTGGCTAGGCCGCCAGACGTCGGAACTCGCGCAGCAGCAGGCACCCGGTCCGCACGTGCTGGTGGCTGGCGTTCTCAAAGCTCCGCCCACGCAGGATCTGAAGCTGCCGGCGTCTATCCGCGGCTACGACGAGACCGACATCTACGCCAAGGTTCCCGGCTATCTGAAGACCATCAAGGTTGATAAGGGCGATCGCATCCACACCGGCGAACTGCTCGCGGTTCTGACCTCGCCCGAACTCGATCAACAGGTCGCCAACGCGCGCGCCAACTACAACCTCGCGCTCATCACCGACAAGCGCAATCAGCTCCTGGTACGCAGCCAGGTCATTCCGCAGCAGACCGCGGATGAAACGCACTACACGATGCTCCAGTACAAGGCCACCCTCGAACAGGACCTCGCCGATCAGGCCTACGAGATAATCACGGCGCCCTTCGACGGCATCGTCACCGCGCGCTACATCGACCCGGGCCATCTGGTGCCCGCGAACACCACTCCCGGCACGCCGGGGTCAGGCGCGATCATCTCGGTCTCACGCATGGCTCCGCTGCGCGTATTCGTTTACGTGCCCCAGAACGTCTCGCCGTTCATCAAGAACGGCGACGCCGCCACGATCACCGCTATCGGATACACCGGCCAGAAATTTATCGGCACTATCACGCGCCATCCCGAAGCGCTCTCCGCCGACACGCGCACGATGCTGGTCGAAGTGGACCTACCCAACGAAAACGAAGTCTTGTACCCCGGAATGTACGCCACCGCCGAATTCACCGTCGCGATGGGCACTGGAGCCCCGATGGTCCCCGATGACGCGCTGGTTTTCCGCAACGGCAAGATCTACGTCCCGGTAGTGAGGAAGAATCAGTTACACCTGGCCGAAGTAACCTTGGGCTACGACAACGGCCAGACGGTAGAAGTCCTAAGCGGCATCAACCCCGACGACAAGGTAGCAGTCAACGTAGGCCAAGCCGCCCGCGACGGCGAAAACGTCCAACCAGTAGAGAACACCCAGTAGTCGCGTCAAAGCGCGGCGAAGTTGCGATTTTCCAGCGGCCATGGCGGTGCGTCGGCGATCGCTCCTAAAACTTCCTCGGGCCGCTCGACAATCGACCACATCTTGCGGTGGCGCTCGTCCATGAAACGACGCTCGATGCAGCTCTCCAGCAATGACACGCATGGCGAATAGAAGCCGAGCGTGTTGACCAGCACGATCGGCCCGCCGTACAGGCCGAGCCGCTTCCAGGTGATCGCTTCGAACAGCTCTTCGAGCGTGCCGCATCCGCCCGGCAGCGCAATCACCGCATCGACTTCCGCGATCATCTTCCGCTTGCGCTCATGCAGGTCGTTCACGATCAGCAACTCGCTCAATCCGCGATGCCCCCATTCGAGGTCGTACATGAAGCGCGGCAGCACGCCGATTACGCGGCCGCCCTCGGCAATCGCGGCGTCGGCCAGGTGACCCATCGAGCCGACGCTGCCGCCGCCATAGACCAGCGTCACCTTGTTGCGCGCCAACTCGCGCCCCAAGCGCGCGGCGGCGTCGTGATACGCGGCGTCGCAAGTGCGGCTCGACGCGCAATAAACACAAACTCGCTTGATAGCCATCGCGTGATCGTATCCGACCAAATCGCGCCCATCCAGATACCGCGCGCGCGATCGGGGAAGGGGAGATCACTCAATCGAATGTGAAACCCGCGGTGGGTTTCACACTTCCTTCGGCCGGGCTGAGCCCCGCATCCCAGTGTTAAGAAAGACTAAGATGCGGGACTTCGTCCCTGTTAAAAGTTGAAGGGCGGCCCTCCTACCGCCCGCATCGAGCGAAATTTAGGCGAACACTGATCGAACCGAAGTGCGCGGATGCAACGTTCTGATTGCAAGGAATGCTACAAAGAGAAGGATCGTCGAACATTGTGTTCCTAAGTCGTGGGGAGTGACGATTGGCAGAATAAGCCGCTCAAATTGAGGGGAAAATCCACTTTTTGACGGCTTTTTTCATCTACGCACGGAATAGTCCCACCTTTTATTTTCTAGCGGTCCAAGTCTTGCGATAACAAGCTTTGTGATGGTGTGGTGCGCTTCTGGGGAAGCTCTTCAGGAGGATTTTATGCGAATTAACGGAAAATCGGGTTTCAAGTCGCGGTATGATCTGATTCTGGTCGTGAGCGCGATGATCGCGATAGCGATGCTTATCTCGAAGATGGTTCACAGCTGGAGAAGTTTGCCGCCCAGTCTGGGTATGAACAATTCGGCGATAGTCGTAGCGGACAGCCGTGTAGCGCCGCGCTGATTCAGTCTCGTTCGGCGTTTGCGATGCGTGTGGTGGAGACGCGTCGCGAGCAGATGTGGGGATCGGGAGCAGGCCCGGAGTTCCGGGCTTGTTTCTTTTTTGGCTCTCCGCGCACCAAGTTCAACCAAAAAAACCTCCGTAACCGCCATTTGCGATAGACGTGCTCCGCTTACGTCAAGTAGAATCCGTGCGCTAAGTAAGGTTCGCATTCGGGGGAACGGTGACACGCCGATCGTTGTGGGGTTTGGCGCTGCTGGGCGCGGCGCTCATCGCAGTTATCTCAAGCGCGGATATAGCCGGTCACGCTGCTATCCTGCCGGAGCAATCCCATTCGGCCCGCGCGCGCCAGGCCGTACGTGCATTGGAGCCGGGCTTCACCGGGACCTTCCTCTACCGCAACGATAATTTCCGCACTGGGCAGAATCTCGCCGAGAGCGTCCTGACTCCGACGACAGTTAATGCTTCAAATTTCGGGCTGCAGTTCACCGACCCTATCGACGCGGCCGCCTACGCCGAACCCCTGTACGTCCCCAACGTGTCGATCCCGGGCCAGGGGACGCACAACGTCGTGTACGTCGCCACGGAAAACGACAGCGTGTACGCCTTCGACGCGGACAATCCGGGACCCCCGCTTTGGTATACAAGCTTTATCAATCCGGCGAGTGGAATTACCGCGGTGCCCTCGACGGATCTCGGTACAGGATGCACCGATCTTTTGCCGATTATCGGGATCACCGCCACGCCGGTGATCGATCCCAGCACCGGAACGCTTTACGTCGTGTCGAAGGTCAAGTTGGGTCCGGGCAGTTATCAGCAGCAGCTTCACGCGCTGGACATGACGACCGGGCTCGAGCAGGCGAACAGCCCTGTAACGATTACGGCGAGCGTGCCGGGGACGGGGGAAGACAGTGTCGGCGCCATAGTCACCTTTAATCCACTGCTGCAACTTGGCCGGCCGGCGCTGACGCTTGCGAACGGCGTCGTGTATTTGGCCTTCGCGTCGCACTGCGACGTCACGCCCTACCATGGATGGATTCTCGGCTACGACGAAACATCCTTGGCACAGGTTATCGTGTACAACACCACACCGAATGGCGAACAAGCCGGCTTCTGGGAGGCCGGCTGTGGTCCGGGGGTCGATACCAATGGCGATTTGATCGCCGTCACCGCCAACGGAACCTTCGATACCGGCACGCCCCGTACCAATTACGGCGACAGCTTTCTGCGGCTGACGCCGGGCGTCGGAACCACTGGAACAATGTCGATCACCAGTTTCTTTACGCCGCTCAACGAACTCCTGCTCGATGACGACGACCTGGACATGGGCTCAGGGGGCAACCTGTTGCTGCCCACCCAGCCGGGGCCAAATCCTGATTTGATGATCGGCGCGGGCAAGTTGGGCATCCTCTATCTTGTGAATCGCGACAACATGGGCGGATTCAATGCCAGCGTGGACCAGATGGTGCAGGAGCTTGACGGCGCGGTTGGTGGAATGTTCAGCACGCCGGCGTATTGGCAGGGGACCGTGCCGAGCGTCGGCCTGCAGAACATGATCTATACGATTGGCGTCAACGATGTGCCGAAGATCTTCGTCCTGTCCAATGGACTGATCCAGACACCGCCGGCCTCGACTGCGGTAAACCTCTTTCCGTTCCCGGGTGCGTCGCCGGTTATCTCCGCCAATGGCACCACGGGCGGCATCATGTGGGCGATCGACAGTTCGGCATGGAAGTCCGCCGGTCCCGCGGTTCTTCATGCCTTCGATGCAACCAACCTGGCGAGCGAGCTGTACAAAAGCAGCCAGTTTGCCTCGGACAATCCCGGGCCCGCAGTGAAGTTCACGGTTCCGACGGTAGCTAACGGCTCGGTTTACATGGGAACGCAGACGCAACTCGCGGTGTTCGGAATATTCCCCGATGGAAGGGGCGGTCCGACCCCCACTGCGATCGCCACTGCCAGCGCAACTGCAACCGCAACTGCCACAGTGACCGCGACGCCGACCGGGAGCGCCACTGGCACCCCTACGGTGACCGCGACGCCGACCGCGAGCATCACCGCCACCTCGACCGCGGCGCCGACCGTGACGGCGAGCGCCACCGCCACGCCTACTGTTCTGCCGACGCCGACCGCCTCTCCGTCTCCGGTCTTCGCGACGCTCAATGCCAAACCGGCGTCGCTCAAGTTCTCAGATGAGGTCGTCGGCCACCAGAGCAAGTCGGCAAAAGTGACGCTGACTAATACCGCCTCGACCGCGACAGTGATACTGGGGCCGCCGACAGTGAGTACCGGATTCGTCATGGCCTCGAACGACTGCCCGTCGACGCTGGCGCCGGGAGCGTCCTGCACGATTGACGTCGCATTCGATCCTGTCGCGAAAGGCAAAGTAAACGGGCAGTTGCAGTTGGACAGCAACGCCGAGTTCGGACCGCGTACGGTCCAGCTCGAGGGCAAAGGCCTCGCGCCGAAAGTGAAAACGCGGCCGAAATCGCTGAGCTTCGAACCCGTGGCGGTCGAGGCCGTCAGTTCCGCCGAGAGCATCATGCTCATCAATGACAGTCCCGCGCCGATCTCGTTCACGACGGCTCCTGCAGCCACTCCGCCGTTCAATGTGACCGCCAACACCTGCGACACCATCGCGGCGAACGGAGGCACCTGTACGATCTCGGTCGAGTTCGCGCCGCACAAACGCGGCAAGTACCACGGCATCCTCGAGATTCATGACGACGCAGCCGGCAAGCCGCTTCGCATAAAACTCTTCGGCAGTTCAAAATAGCTAGTAGTAAAGCCCGCAGAGGCGGCTTGCCGGGGGTTTCGCGATCTGAAACCCTTGGCGAATCGACACGCGCCGTGCGTGCGATCATCGTGATGCAAGCCGCTCATCCAAACCGCTCGTCTGAACAGCCCAAGGTAGCGCCCTGGATACCGCGTCCGAGCCGGTACCTGGCGGCATTGTTCGCGATGCTGATGTCGGCCACGATTTTCGAAGGCTACGACATCACGATCTTCCACCTCGCGACCCCTGAAATCGCGCGCACCTTTCATCTTGCCGATCCCGCCATCGGCCTGATGGCCACGATCGTGCGCTTCGGCGGGATGCTTTCATTCTTCGTGGTAATCCTCGCCGATCGCTACGGCCGCAAACCGGTCATATCCGTGACCGTGCTCTGCTACACGGTGCTGACTCTGTTCACCGCGCTGTCGCGAGGCGTGGGCTCATTTACGATCTTTCAAAGCTCGGCGCAGATTTTCCTGGCGGCGGAGTTCGGGGTTGCGGTCACGATGATCAGCGAGGAGTTCCCCGACGCGCGGCGCGGGCGCGCGATCGCCGCGCTGCACATGGTCGCGTTTCTCGGCGTGACTGCCGCCGCGCTTACCTACGCGCTCATGGCGGAGTCGCGATGGGGATGGCGTGGCATGTACCTGCTCGGGATCGCGCCGCTGGTGATGGTCTGGTATCTGCGGCGCGGACTGCGCGAGACCGCCCGTTTCATCGCACACGAGCGGGCGCGGACCGCCGCAGGCCAGCCGCGCCCCGAATTCTGGCAGCAGATTCGCAAAACCCTGATGCCGTTTGCCGGCCCATATCGCTCGCGTTTGCTGATCATGTCCGGGCTATGGAATTCGATCGGACTGATTGGCGGCCCGATGGTGACCTTCTTCCCCCTCTTCGCCAAGCGCGATCATCATTGGAAATCCCACCAGATTTCGACTGCGATAATTCTCGCCTACGCGATGGGCACGATCGGCAGCATGTTGAGTGGATACCTGATGGACCGGCTTGGGCGAAGGTTTACCACCAGTTTTTTCTACGTGTTGGCTGGCGCGGCGATGTACGTGCTTTTCACCAGCGACACCTACGGCACAATCCTCGCCGCCGAAGTCGTTACGATGTTTGCCTATCAAGCGGCTCGCACGGCGACCTCGGCGCTCTCGACCGAGTTGTTCCCGACCGCCATTCGAGCGACCGGATACAGTCTGTGCGTGCAGGTGATCGGGCAGCTCTGCTGGACGCTGTCGCCGGTCGCCATCGGCCTGCTCTCAAAGCCGCTTGGTGGATTAGGCAACGCGGCCTCGATGTTCGCTGCCGGCCCGCTAATAGGCGTTCTAATTATCTGGTCGGCGATCCCCGAGACTCGCGGTAAGACGCTCGAGGAACTCTCACCGGGCATCGAGACGCCGCCAATCACTTCCGAGTAGTTCGCGCGCCCAGCCAACTCGCCAGCCGCAATTTGATTTCATCCACGATAGCGCCTGGAACGGCCGCGGCATCGACCACGATCGCGTCGCGAGGCTCCTCGAGCGTGTCGAACTGGCTTTGCAGAAGATCCGGATTCATGAAATGTCCGGTGCGAGTGCGAAGCCGCTGCTCGATTACCTGTTTCGATGCCTTCAAATAGACGACTTTCACCGTATTCGGATCGACAACAATCTCGTCGCGATACGATTGCTTGAGCGCGGAGCACGCAACGACTCCATCGCGTCCCTCCGCCAGCATGCCTTGGATCAACTTTTTAATCGCGCTCAGCCAGGGCGCGCGATCAGCGTCGTCGAGCGCGATCCCAAGATGCATCTTGCGCTTGGCTGCCTCCGAATGGAGGTCGTCGGCGTCATGAAACTCCCATCCAAGCGCCGCAGCGAGCGCAAGCC
>DATNLS010000134.1:0-13288 GCA_035602775.1 Candidatus Acidiferrales bacterium
GAATTCCAGCCATTGCTGGAACGCGGCGCTGAATCCCTCGCCGGTCGGCAGGCCGGTATTCGCAACCACCACGCGCGCGAATTTTTCCGGAAACGCTGCCACCAGCCGAAGTCCAATCAGGCCGCCCCAGTCCTGGCAGAACAGCGTGATGTCTGACAGCCGGGTCGTCGCGATCCAATCGCTCATCCATCGCACGTGGCGCTCGTAAGTGTAATCGGATTGATCGGCGGGCTTGTCTGAACGGCCGAAGCCAACGAGGTCTGGCGCGACGACACGATGGCCGCGCGCCGCGAGGCTTGGGGCTATCTTGCGATAGAGGTACGACCACGACGGCTCGCCATGCATAAGCAGCACGGGCTTCGCGTTAGGCGGACCTTCATCGAGATAGTGGATTCGCAGCAGCGTGCCGTCGGAATCCTTCACCTCGCAGTAGTGTGGCGCGAATGGAAAATCCGGCAGGTTGTCGAATCGCGCGTCAGGAGTTCTCAATACCTTCAAGGCGCACCTCGTATCTTTTGGCGGTCAAACTATTGACACTATGAGTGTCATTCATTCGCAAATGATCAAGGAACCCCTGGACGCCCATCATTTCATGAAGTCTTGTTAGTTTATCGAGTCTTTGGAGGCATCGGAGCTCGGTTCTTGGAGATTCAATACCTTGTTCTTCAATCCATGAACATTCTTCGCGATACTCAGTCCTCTATGAACTAACTAATTCCTGATTAGCTACTTTAGATTCGCATACACTTGTGACAGAATCCTCAGCGCAGCGGGAACTCGGGGAGTTCAAGTTGGGCGGGTTGAGGAGGTGGTCGGTATGTCCGTTGTTAGGCACCCCTTTTTCGGCGTTTCCACAGCCGACGCAAATGATCTCACAGCTGAAACCAACCTTGTCAGGTTGAGTGAGGCTGATCGGGTGAGCGAGCCTGAGAAGATCGCGTTTCGGCGCGAGGCACGCGACACTTCTACAATGTTTGTTTTTGAAACGAATCCTGGAGGTTCGTTGGGCAACTCGCCAAGCACGCGCGAGGTGGTCGAGGAGGTGTCGCCGCGCGAGGATGGCTGGTCGGGGCTCGACGTCGATCAGACGCTGGGCCAGTTGATGACCGCTACGCGCAAGCAGATGGGAATCTCGCGGGATCAGGTGAGCGAGCAAACGCACATTCCGGCGTACTACGTAAGGATGATCGAGAGCGACAGCTACGACGCAATCCCCGATCAACTTTACCTGCTGCCGTTTTTCCGCCGCTATGCGGATTTCCTGGGGCTGGACGCGCACAAAGTGGTGTCGCGTTTCATCCTGGACTTCGAGAAGGCCGAGAACGAAGTGGTCGAGACGCCGGCGGCTGCCGCGTACTCCAAGGCTCGCTCGAAGTGGCGGCAGATTGCGACGGCAGCGGTGGCCGGAGCAGTCCTGCTACCATGCATCGCGTGGGGAGTTGGTGCGATGCGCGCAGGATCGCTGTGGCCTCATGCGCGTCGATCAACTGCGGCTGGTTCGACACCTGCGCGAGCGCTGGCCCTTCAGGTGCCTGCACCGAGTCCCAGCCCGGCCGCGGTGGCTCCCGCGGCGGTGCCCATCGCTTTAGCTGACACGAATTCAGGAACTCAGATCGCGCCGCAGCCTCCGGCCCAGGTCAAGCCACGGCGAGCAGTCCGTCATCACAGGCTCATTCGCCATTCGAGGCGGTTGAAGCAGAAGCATCTCACCTAAGCGTGGGCTTATGATTTGTCCGTCGCCGCCTGTTCTCTTTCCCACGGCGGTCCGAATGGGCGGTTCAAACTGGGGCGCGGTGGCTTTTCGTAGCTCGGGATCTTGCCGGCGTGATCGACGTAGTCGGCGAAGTACGAACGGATTCCCGCACGTTCGAGAACCGCGTCGAGCGCGTTGCCGCGAAGCTCGACATAGCGGGCGAGCAAAGTCGCGCGAGCTTCCACAAGAAACGGTGTCACCGCGATTTCGACGCGCTGACCGCTCGCGAATGCAACCTCCGCTTTTCCATCCAACGCCGCGCGGCTGACCCAGGGCAGATAGAAGCGGCCGAGTTCGCACAGGATCGCGATTATCGATTCGGGCACTTCGCCCGGCGCCATCCATTCACCGAACTCCTGATCCTCCGGTTCCATGAGGCGATGAGTATGGGCGACTATTGCCGGCGCGTCCGCATCGACCCATCGGCGGCACAACGGATCGTTAATGAAATGGGCGGCGTTGGCACCGAAGAATGCGAAATCCGCCAGCGATGGACGTGCGCCGAGAAAATATCGGTGCGACCCGAGATGCGATCCGGTCACGCGAAGCCACGGCCGTAGAATTTCCTCGATCCATGAATCGATGTTCGCGGCCGTAACGCCAAAGGGCTCGCAGGTCGCGGTTACATGCGCCTGAACGCCAGCGTAAGCTCGGTCGCACGGAATCTTCATCTCATGAGTGGCATCGCGCGCAAGTTCCCATCCACCCACGCGATGGTTTTCCTCGTAGAACCATCGCGATCCGACAGCAGCCCGGTAGAACCATTCGTCGAGCGCATCTTCGAGGATGTAATCGACAAACCGCAGCACCGGATCCGTGGGAAGCACGCGCGGCTCCGGATAGCGCGACTCCAGGTGATGAATCATCGCGGTCGTATCCCACATGAATTCGCCGCCGGGCGTCATCACCACCGGCATCGCGCCCGGCCAACCGGCGTCGCGCGCCGTAGGATTTACGCTCGCGAATCGACGCAAAAGATACGGGATAGCCTTGTAGTCCAGATAACCGGTGAGCTTGCGCGTGAAATAAGATTGGCTCATCCCATAGACGCGATAGCTCGGGACGCGCGGCGGACGATCAGGTGGCATCCTGGCCTGAGGCTAATTGGGCGAGGCCGGAGCCGCGGGAGCAGGAGCTGATGAGGGCGCGCCTTGTTCGGACGGCATCTGATCCCCGCCGTGTTCGCCATGGTCACCGTGCCCGTTATGCTCCCATGGGCGGGTGAAATCGCGATCGAAGATTTTCTGCTGATCGGGCGTCAGGATGCTGCGCATGTCGCTTAGTCCCTGCCAGAACAGCTGATGCCGGTGATGCACATAATCCTGCCGCGCCTGCATCACCTTGAACCGGGTATCGCGCATGATGTCGGCGATTCGATCGCTTTGCGCAGGTGTCAGATTGAGCTCATGGTTCATGCGCTCGATCAGTCCGCCACCGGGCACCCGCAAGTAATGATACCGGTACGCGAAGGTGCTCAGCGCAAAACCAATCAGGATGCACGAGACTCCGATCAATAGGCCGAACCAGATATTCGACCTAGCTGGCAAGATCGCTCTCTGTCTGCGGCATCTCCGGCGCCAATGGATCGCCCGTTGTTTCGGAAGTCTCGGTGTCAGAAGTCATGCTTGATTCCGGTATCGAAAACGCCTCGCCCATGGATTCATTCGGCGCCCGCGTCGAAAGATACGCCGCGCTGGTCGCGAATACAAATATTGCCGCGGCCGCCGCCATCTGGAACCACCGATTCGGACGCGCAACCTCGCGCGACGCCGACGCGAATCGCCGCGGCCGGTCTGCCAGGGAGAACTCTCGATGCGCCGGCGCCGCTACGCGCGACGCATGCCGGTCCGTCTCGCCATACAGCACCGGCGCCGTCAGCGCAAAGACGCGATATGCATGGTCACACTTCTCGCATCCCTTCAGATGCGCCAGCAGATCGCCCCGCCGCTCGACCGTCAAAGTGCTGCGCCAGAGCGCGGGAAATTCCTGTCGTGCTTCGAAACAATTCATCGTCGTTACCTGTTGCGTCCAGCCGCCAGCATCCGCTCCGCCTGCTTGCGCAGCGCCTGCCGTGCGCGGAACGCGCGAATTTTTACCTTAGCCTCGCTCCATCCCAGCGTCTGTGCGATTTCGCTGACGCTCAAATCTTCGCTCTCTTTCAGTACCATCACCATTCGGTCCTCTGGCTTGAGCGTGTCGAGCAAGCGATGCGCCAAATCATAAGCTTCACGCCGCTCTTCCGCCTCGCCCACGAGATCCTCGGGCGACGCGACGTTCACGGTCTGCATCCACTGCACTTCCGGCGCGCTGAAATCCCCGACCAGTTCCTCGGGACGGCGCCGCCTGCGTCGCAGCTCGTCGTAGCAGAGGTTCACCACGATCGCACGCAGCCATCCGCCAAACGGCATCTCGGCCCGGTAGGTCGCCAGCGCGGTGTACGCCCGGATGAAACTCTCCTGCGCGATATCCCGCGCCATCTCTTCGTCCGAAAAAAATCGCCTGCATAAGCGTTCCACTCGTGGCCGATGGCGCGCCGCCAGTTCGGTAAAAGCGTCGACTTGCCCGCCGAGGATTTCGGCTATCAGTTCCTCGTCGGGTTTGGCGCTCAAGCTATCTGCCCTTCGGCCAGCCCAGCGACCCAACATGACTGTTTATTAATACGCATCGACTCGCTAGCGGTTACAGTTTTCGCCCTACTTACGCCCGGAACGAATCCGGTGAAAGTGCTGAGCACTGCGGAAAGTCTTCTCGGTTCTTTCACTCAGTGAGATTCTATATACATTCCCAACGATTTTCCTCTGCCACCGCTTCACGGTGCGAGTCTATCAATAGCTGGAGAGTGCGGCGACGCGCGCAAGGAATTTAGTGCGACTCGTCGCGACGGCCGGATTGTTGTTCGCGGTTCATCCGGTCGGCGGTAGGGACAGTCCGGCGCGGGCGAGATCGGACGGCGTGTCGAGGTCGAGATTGATTCCCGGATCGGCCAGGTCGACGTAGGTTACCCGCGATGGGTCCGCGTTTACGACGTGCCGGGCGCCCTCTTCTTCCGGCGCGGACTGGAGTTCGCCGAACAGGGCGCGGTCGAAAATTACCGGATGGCCGCGGTGGCCATCGTGGCGCGCGATCACTATCGGCTTGCGCGTTTGATTATAGAAATCGACTATCGCCTTGAACGTTTCTGCGCAGACCATCGGATGGTCTCCCAGATTCACCAGCGCGGCCGTTGCGTCCGCTTGAATCGCGTTCAGGCCGGCCTTCAGCGACGACAGTTGGCCGCGCGAATAGTTCGGATTCTCGACGATTGCGATACGCGCGTCGCGTGGAATCGCGGCTCGCACGCTCTCGCGATGCGCTCCGATCACGATCACCAGCCGCGGCACCACCGCGAGCATCGTCTCTGCTATGTGTTCGATAAAGGTCTGCCCGCCAATTTTCAGGAGCGGTTTCGGATAGCCCATCCGCCGCGACTCCCCCGCCGCCAGGATAATTCCCTCAAGATGTTGCCGCATCGACGCGCGCGCTACTTTGTGCGCTTGAGGCTTCCGAAGCGCACACCCAAGGTGAACTCGTCGCGCTCTTCGGTGCGGCGCTCGCGAATAATTTCGGCGATGATCGAGATTGCGATTTCCTCGGGAGTCTCGCCGCCGATTGCGACTCCCAGCGGCGCGTGAAGGTCGGCCAGACGCTCCCTGGGAATTCCACTCTCGCCGATTCTTTCCAGGGTGGCCTTTACGCGGCGGCGCGAACCGATCATCCCGACGAATCCACACGGCTGCATCAGCGCCGCGCGCACCACTTCCTCGTCGAACGAATGACCGCGCGTGACACTCACCAGGTAACAGTGGCCGTCGAGCGCGAGCGAGTCGATCGCCGCCGTGAACGGTTTGACGATTATCTCGTCGGCATGCGGGAAGCGCTCGCGGTTGGCGAACGACGCGCGATCGTCGATCACCGTAACGTGAAATCCCAGCATCGCTCCAAGCGTGCACAACGGCACCGCGATATGCCCAGCGCCGACGATTATCAGGCGTTGCGCGCCGACGATCGGATCGACAAACAAACGCACGCCGCCGTTCGGTTCGAGATGCGTCACGGGTTGAAGGCCGCCGGCGGCGTCGACTTCGAGCAAGGTGGGAATCGCGTAGGCCGTCCGCTCGACGATCTGGGCGACCGCCGCCGTCGGCAAATCAATCGGTCCCGCGTCGCGCGCGTCCGTATCGCGGGGATCGATAAACGTCCGCGACCCAGCAGGCACTTCGGCGCGCCCGCCGGAATCGACCACCGTGAGCAATGCGCCCGGAGCGCTGCGATCACTGGCGTCGGCCAGTTTACGCGCGATATCCAGGTCGCGAGCGGGCGACCACAGGTCGAGGAACACGTCCATTATTCCGCCGCAGGTGCCGATCTCGCGCTGGTCGAAATCGCCGGTGAGATCGACTTCGGCCAGCCGTGCGCGGCGGTCGCCGGTTTCTTCAAGTAATACACGAGCTTTTCGAAAGACCTCGGCCTCGCCGCATCCGCCGCCGATAGTGCCGAACTGGCCGTCGGTCCGGACGATCATCTTGGCGCCGACTTCACGCGGCGTTGAGCCGCGAACGTTCACCACCGTCGCCAGCGCAAACGGTTGCCCGCGCTCCAGCGTGCGCAAGGCCTCAGCCCAGATTTGATCGGAACCAGCCATTGGAACACGTAATAAGAACTTACCAGAACGAGCGCGCGCTATGAATGCGCGCCGGCGTCACCGCTCCACGTGCTCGCGCAGGTGACGCAGTATGTCGCGGGCCTTCAAAAGATCGTCCTCGGCGGACTTGTAGTCGCCGGATTTGATTGCCGCCTCGCCTTTCTGATCAAACTGGCTCGCATCGAAGAGCTGCTTGCGCTGCTGGGGATCGGTGGGGCCGGCGTCGCGCACGTGCGCCAACTCGAGCGACACCTGCCGCTCCATCTCGACCAGGTCCGGCGGCGGTTCGGCAATCGCGGGGAAGGCCTCAACGAAGATAGCGAGTGCGGCAATCGCCGCGAACAGTTGTGCGCCCTTGCTCATCAAAGTGGAATCTTTATCGAAACGCGTGAAGGTTTCCAGAGATGGAGTTGCTTTATCTTATGTGAAACCCGCGGTGGGTTTCACGCTTCCTTCGGCAGGGGTGACCCCTGCACCCAGTGACAGGAAAAAGATGCGGACTTCGTCCCTGTTAGGAAGAGTGTAATGGGGAAGATATCAAAGCGTTGGCTGGATCGAGATGCGGTGCGGATTTTCGGCGATCCCGTAGCGAGTGAGCATCCGGTAGAGCGTCGAGCGTGAAACACCGAGCAAGTCGGCGGCACGGCGCCGATTTCCTTCAGTCTCTTCCAGCGAGCGCACCAAGGTCTTCTTGATCACGTCGTCGAGCAGGAAGCCCAGCGGCTCAGAGGCGAAATCTATCCGCGGCGCGGGGTGCGCGTCCGGCGCAGGCCCGTGACCATTGGCAGGCGGTTCTGCCTGCGGGTTCAACAGCTCGGCCCCGGTTCCATCGACGACCTGCTCGGGAAGATCGGTGACGACAATGCGATTGTTCTCGCTCAAAATAACGGCGCTTTCGATTGCGTTGGAAAGTTCCCGGACATTCCCCGGCCATTGATATGCGCACAGAACGTCGATGGCCTGACGGGCGATCTCCAGGACGTCTTTACTGAACAGGCGATTGTACTGTTCGATAAAATATCCGATGAAGGCCGGGATTGCCTCGCGACGCTCGCGCAGTGGCGGAATAAAGATCGCCGCCGCGCTCATGCGGAAGTAAAGATCGTCGCGAAACGTCCCCGCCTTGACCATCGCGCGCAAGTCGCGATTGGTCGCCGCGACCAGACGCAGATTTACCTTGTAGCAATGCGACGAACCGACCGGCTGAACCTCATGCGTCTCGACCGAGCGCAGCAACTTGGGCTGGAGCTTGAGCGGCAACTCGCCGATCTCGTCGAGAAACAAGGTGCCGCCGTTGGCCGAGCGGAAGTAACCCTGCGACTCGTCGCGCGCGTCGGTGAAGGCACCACGTACATGACCGAACAACTGCGACTCAGCCAGCGATTCGACCAGGTTGGAGCAGTTCAGCGTAACGAACGGTCCATTTGGAACCGGCCCCAACGTATGCAGCGCCCGCGCGATCAGCTCCTTGCCGGTTCCGGATTCGCCCGAAATCAGCACCGTCGCCTTGTACGGACTCAGTTGCGACACCGACTTCAGAACCTTACGCACCTGCGCCGAGCGCACCACCATGCCGCCGAGCCGGTCCGCGCTATGCACCAACTGATTGAGCGCGACCATCTCGCTACCGCCGTCGCCGTTGGCGGCGACCGCGTATGCAGGCTGAGCTCTTGCGGCCGGTTGAATGTCCTCGTCGCGCACCAATCCTCCTGCTTCGGCCCGCTTTGGCAGGTCAACAAGCTATGTTTAGAGCAAATGATGGGCCATCGTCGCGGAATCGGGACACTCGTTGAACGATTGTCTGTGCTAGGCACAACCGCGCCGCGAGACGTAGACCACGCTCGATGCGACATTTCGATGGCGTCAAAAGTCAGAATGCGACATCGGTTTGCCGCTGGTCGGATGCCGCTCAAGCGATGGGCGTCAGCAGGGTCGGCAAATCACGCAGGTCGGTGAGCTCAATATCGGGAACGGGATGGTTGTCGGTGAGCGTCCGATGGTAGCGGTTGATCCAGATTGTGCGCAGCCCGGCAGCGTGGGCGCCGGCAATGTCGCGGTTGAGGCTGTCGCCTATCATCACCGCTTCGTGCGCCCCGACTTTCAGTCGTTCCAACGCTAATTGAAAAATGCGCCGGTCAGGTTTTCCGAATCCGTGATCGCCCGAGATGATAATCGTTTCGAAGAAGCTGGCCAGGTTCGAACCGTCTATTTTGGTGCCCTGGATATCGGGTGCGCCGTTGGTGATCAACGCGAGTCGATGATTATTTTTCAAGTCATGCAGGACCTGCTCGGTTTCGGCGAACACGACGTGGCGGCGGCCTCGATCGATCGCAAAAACTTCCGCGAGCTCTGCTGCAAGCGGCCGGTCGTCGATGCCGACTTCCTCCAACGCGGCCGTCCACGAGCTTAGCCTGTACGTGGGCATCCACTGGCTAAGCTGCTGCAGCGAAGAATCGTCGCCTGCGAACGTACCCCATAGCGCTTCGCGCGAGCTAATGCCGATGTCGCGGCAGTAGTCGATCATCGGACCGGCGAGGAATAGCTCGCGCGATCGCTTGCGCAAACCGGCGAGCAGCGCGACCGGATCAGCGCCACGGCGAACGCGGGCGATTTCGCCGGCTGCCAGCACCGAGGCGTCGTTGGACGCCTCTTCTTCGATCAGCGTTTCGTCAAGGTCGAAGATGACGGCGCGGACTTTGATCGGAGGATGCGCCATCGGTCACACCCCGAGAATGTCGGCCAAGACGCGGGCCGGATGATCGCGCGGATCGACCTGGTCGTACACGCGTTCGATCGCGCCGCGCTCGTCTATCAGGAAACTCACGCGGTCGGGATGTCTCGCGTCCGATCCCGAACAAGCACCGTATGCAAGCGCGACAGCGTGATTGGCGTCGCTGAGCAGCGGAAATCCGAATTGATACCGGCGGGCGAAAGCCGCGTTGTCTTCGACTGAGTCGAAACTTACGCCAACGACGCGAATGTTGTTTTGGTCGAAGTACGATTGATGGTCGCGAAATCCGCGGCCTTCGAGCGTGCAACCGGGCGTGTTGGCCTCGACGAAGAACCACAACAGCACTTTGGCGCCGCGAAAACTCTCGAGCGAAATACTTCCGCCGTCGTGCGCGGCGAGCGTGAAATCCGGCGCTGGCTCTCCGACTTTGATCACTCAATTGGACCCGTCATCGTCGCCATTGTCATCTTCGTCCCTATCACAGCCCTTTCCGGTATTGGTGAAGCAATCACCAACTGACCAA
This sequence comes from Candidatus Acidiferrales bacterium, assembly GCA_035602775.1. GTDB lineage: Bacteria > Desulfobacterota > Binatia > Binatales > Binataceae > Binatus. Next base: position 9,689 of record DATNLS010000134.1, read on the forward strand.
TTCTCCACCAAGCCAAACGTCCTTGGAAATCCTCCTATCGTCTTGGGAACCTTACTTTGTACCTCTTTAATGCTCTTTCCACTGTCAACGACGATAGCGACCGCTCCTGCTTTGGGTTCTCCATATTCTGTCTGTACCGTTGAAGGTTCCATCCGAATTACATGAGGGATCTTCAGGATCCACTTGTTTGACGGATCGTCGATGACTGGCTTTACCCTCGCCCTCATCTGCTCCCCCTTAAGTTCCCACTGCTTGGACCGGTCGACTACAACAATTACCGGGAATCCTTCTAATGACCCAGGCAACTCGTTCTCAAGTAGGGCCTCGTGCTCCTCAGTATCGGTCATTACTACGATGTCGTTCTCTACTGAAATCACTTCTTTTTTTCCTTTTTGCCAACGGCCCAGCCCGCCTGTAGATCGGTGACGTAGGGAAGTTTCTCGATCCACTCATTGTCTAACACTGCTTTCCCAACTGCTTTATGCTCTGGATCGTCCGGGTTGTACCACCCTTCCTCAGACCAGGCTGCGGCAGCGAGACCTAGTGTAAGTGCCAGCACCAACGAAACCGTCTTTGCTAGTGGTCGCATGTTACGTCTGTGCTCCCGCTATTCGGTGGAAAGGCTAGGCCGGCTCTTCAACTTTGACCATTTCAATTTGACCCGGTTTCGATTCGCGTCGATAGTTCAATTCAGCATGGCGCGGAGTTCCGCCAAGGCGGACTCGCAATTCGGATCGCCGGGCGCGAATTTGAGCGCGCCTTCGAACTCGTCGATCGCGCGTTTCACCATCCCCTTGGCAGCGTAGATTCGGCCAAGATTCATAAACGGAAAGTGCCGCGGGTCGTAGCGCGGCGCGGTCTTGGCTTTCTCAAGCCACGGAATCGCCTCGTCGAGCTCTTCCTTGGCGATGAGATAAGCGCCGATATCGTTGTACGGATTGCCAAACGCAGGATCGACCTCGATGGCGCGATGGCATTCGGCGATCGCGTCGTCGATTCGGCCCATCCCCTGGTACGCCCATCCGCGATATGTATAGGCCTCGGCGGTCGGAAAGATTTCGATCGATTTGGTGTAGAGTTCGACCGCGCGCTCGAGCTCGTGGTTCATGTGAAAGCGCATCGCCTCGTTCCACAACTCGAGCGCGCGCGTGCGCGGTTCCGAATCAGCCATGATCGCTGGATATTGCGCCGCTGCGCCCGCGTCAAGAGCGTCGGCGGCGTGCGATCGCCATCCGGCGATTACGGCACGTGGGTGAGCGCCCTCATGATTTGAATCATCGCGGGGCCGACGATGACGCTCATCATCGCGGGCAGGATGAACAGCACGAGCGGGAAGAGAATCTTGACGGTGGTTTTGGCGGCGGCTTCTTCGGCGCGGAGGCGGCGCGTGGTGCGCATCGTGTCCGAGATCGAGCGCAACGCGGGACCGATTTGCGCGCCCAGCTTTTCGCTTTGCACCAGCGTGGCCGCGAGCGGCTTGATGTCGTCGACTGCGGTGCGATCGGCGAAACTCCTGAGCGCCTGGCCAAGCGTGCTGCCGGCGCCGAGCTCCGCTGAGACCATCGACAGTTCGGCCCCTATTTCCTGTTTTTGGCGCTGCGATTCGGAGCCGACGATCTTGATCGCTTCGCTGAGGCCGAGTCCGGCTTCGACGCAGACGACCAGCAAATCCAAAACGTCGGAAAGCTGGTTGGCGATTTTATCCCGGCGGTTCCTGGCTTTGCGGCCGATGTAGTAACTCGGGACGAATGCGCCAACGCCGGCGCCGACCAGCATTACCACCAGCGGCTTGATGCCATGGAGACCAAAAATTATCGCGACGATCATCGCCACGAACGCGGTTCCCGCAGTCGATGCGAGGCGGGCGAAATGAAAGGTGCGGACGGCGCCGGAGCCCGGAAATCCGGCGCGGACCAGGAGCTGCGAGAGCTTCTCGCGCTCGGGAGTGTTCATCGCGGGTTCGGGAAGGTGTTTGGTGACCCATCGAAAGAGCGCATTCGCGAACGAATCGGAATCCAGGTCCAGATTTTCGGGATTGCCGTAGGCGACGCGCATCTTGACGCCGATATCAGCGATGCGCTCGTCAAATGGGCGGTTAATCCCGTAGATCGCCGCGTAGATTGCCACAGAGATCGCGGCAAACAAGAGAAACACGGTCAGGCTTGCGTAGATGGCCGGCATTGCAGGTACTTCAGTATTTCACTTTCAGCAGCTTGCGAATTGAGAGGAACGCGAGCGCGTCGAGCACGCAGGCAACTTCGAGAATCTTTTGACCGGAGGGATCGAAGAACAGCGTGTTGGTATAGCTCGGCTGAATGACGCTGAAGGCCGCCAACATCACGATCGGCAGAAAGCCGACCAGTATCCCGCTCATCTTGGATTGCGCCGTGAGTGCTTTGATTTGCTGTTGCAGGCGCTGGCGAGTGCGAACGATCTCCGACAGGCGTCCGATTATGATAGCCAGCGAGCTGCCGACTTCAGCTTGCACGCGCACAGCAACTACCAGCAGGCGGAGATCCTCCTGCGGCACCCGCTTGAGCATCTCTTCAAGCGCGCGCGGGAGCGGCAGTCCAAGGCGGCTCTGTTCGATCGCCGAGCGGAATTCGGTGCCTATCGGATCGGGGAATTCCGACACGACGACCTGCAATCCGCGCAGCAGCGTATGACCGGCTTCGAGTGACGATTTGATCAAATCGAGTGCGTACGGCAGTTGCTTGGCGAAGGCTTTCAGACGCCGCTGCCTGCGCACACGTATATAGAGGATGGGCAGACTGGCCATCGCCGCGCCGATCGGAATCGAGATGAGCACCCGGCCCTCGAAGGCCTGCCCCGCGGACAGGCCCGCCGTGAACATCAGCAGAATCACGAGCAGGACATCAGAGATGCGGGCGTAGATTCCCGCCTGCCACAGGTTTTCCTCGAGCTTTTGCAGCAGATTGAGCCGGTAGAACCAACTCAAGAACTCGCGTCCGTTCAGGCGGTGAGAATCATTCTTGGTGATACCGCCTTCCAGCGCGAGCTCGGGCCGCGCCATCCGTTGCATCACCGAGCGCGTGACGCCGGGCCGGCTGCCGCGCCGCATAAATAGGAGCGCGCAGACCACAAGCACCAGGCCCGCAACGGCCGATGGAATCAGGAACCGATCGAGGTTCATCGCGCCGCCGCTTTAATCACTTTCGATTCGGTCTTGTATCCGGCCGTTTCGAGGCGTTGGTTGTAGGTCGAACGAATACCGGTGGAGCGGAAAGTGCCGTTGATTTTTCCGACCGCCGTGGTGTCGGCACGGACAAATTCGAAAAGGTCCTGCATCATGATCATCTCGCCTTCCATGCCGCTGATCTCGGAGATTTTCATGACCTTGCGCGAACCGTCGGACAGGCGGCTCACGTGAACCACTATGTTGAGCGCGGACGCAATCTGCTGGCGCATCGCGCGCTGCGGAATCGAGACGCCGGACAGCAGCATCATCATCTCAAGCCGGCCCAAGCATTCGCGCGGGCTGTTGGCGTGGATCGTGGCGATAGAACCGTCGTGGCCGGTCGACATCGCCTGCAACATGTCGAAGACCTCGGCGCCACGGACCTCGCCGACGACGATTCG
>DATNLS010000168.1:0-9494 GCA_035602775.1 Candidatus Acidiferrales bacterium
TCACGACCAGCGCGACCACGTTGCCGTGACGCAGGTCGGGCGCGATGAAGAGCCGGACCGCGGCCTCGCTCTTGACGTCGAGGATGAGGCGCAACTGGGCGCGCAATTCGGCGACGGGCGCGCGAAAGAGTTCATCCTTGGGGAAGCTGTTGAAGGCGGAAACGATTTCCTTATAGTCGTGCGACCCAGGCACGGCGCCCTCAGACTCGAGCACCTCGCGCAGCTTCGCGCGCAGCACCGGAATGTGTTGCGCTTCTTCCGCATAAGCCTTGGAGGTGAACAGTCCGACGAAATTGTCGAACGCGACGATTTGGCCGAGTGCGTCGGCGCGGCGAATCGAGACGATGTCCATCGGGCGGCGCCGATGCACGTGGGATTCTGCGCGCGATTTGCCGACCACCAGCGGCGGTCCTTCGAAGAAGAGCTTGCGGCGCGCGGGCGGGAGTTCCTCCAGCGGGACTGAAGTGCGAAATCGCGACTCGTCATGCTCGCGCATGATGCCGAGCTCGGTTCCGGGATCGAGCACGAATTTCGCGGTGCCGTCGTCGCGGCTCACGAGATAGCGGCTGAAGCCGAGAAATACGAAGCCTCCGTTGATCAGCCAGCGCATGAGATCGCGGACCTCGATCAGTTCGCGGATGGCCGCGGTCTCCTCGCAAATCTGCAGCGCCTGGTCGGTCATCGCCTCGAAGTCGCTGGTGGCTTCGTGGACCTCGGTCAGAATCGCCACAACGTCACGCTCGATTTCGCGCGCCTGCTCGGACGTAGGCGTGAACTCGAGTTCCGCGTGCACGAACGACTCGCCGCGCTCCGTTGACGAGGATTGTTCGAACGAGACGATATGCCCCTCCCGGTCGCGGGCGACCCGGATCACCGGATGGAGCATCGTGCGAACGGTGGCGCCAAGGTGATGGAAATATTCGAGCAGGCTGTCGACGATGAACGGGGAATCGGTGGTCACCGTCTCGACGATCGTGAGCATGTCGTTGTCGTCACCGGCGACGGACTCGACTCGCGCGATCACGGGCTCGGTGCGGTCGGAAAAGAACTCGAAGGCCGACTGCACCAGCGCCAGCTGCCGCTTGGCCGGGACGCGCTCGCGATTGTCGGCGGACTCGCGCGCGAACAGCCGCGCGGCAAAGGCGGCGACCTGCGGCGCGGAATCGGCGGGAAGATTTCGGTCGATTAAGTCGCGAAGTTCAGTCTCGATCGCCAAGGCATCACCAGATGAGGGTTGAGAAATGAAAGGGACGGCACGCGTGCGTGCGCCTCATTATAAGTCGCGTCGCGCAGATTGCGTAGTGGGGATAAACTTGGGTGCCAATGCCGCAGATTGAGATCAGCGCGATGACTTTCGGGCCGTTCGGCGTCGGCCGTCACGACGGCAAGGCTGTAATGGTTGCGGGCGCAGTGGCGGGCGACAACCTGGAGGTCGAGATAGTTTCGGAGCGGCGCGATTACGCGGTCGCGAAGATTCGGGAAATCATCCGCGCCAGCGCCGATCGCCGGGTGGCGCCGTGTCCGTATCTGCCGCGATGCGGTGGATGCGACTGGCAGCATATCGACTACGGCGCGCAGGTGCGCTTCAAGGGCGAGGTTGTCGCGCGCGAACTGTCTCATGCGCTGGGAATAGAGATCGATCCGATTGGACTGGTCGAGCCGGCGCCGGCGGAGTTCGGCTATCGCTCGAGAATCCGGCTCCGGGTCGGCGCGAAGGGCGGCGGGCTTGGATTTTACGAGGCCGGCAGCAACACGATCGTCGAGATCGATTCATGCATGGTCGCTGAGGCTGGCGTCCGGATGCCGCTCCACCTGGCGCGATCGCTCGGCAAGCGGGTCGAAGAGATCGAGGTGGTCCGCCACGGCGCGCGCGAAGTGCAAGTCGCGCATCTCAAGAAGCCGCCGACCGAAGAGGACCTGCGTCGTGCGCGCAACGTGCTCGAGGCGGACACTGAGATTGCGGGTATCGTGTTGCGAGCGGGGACGCAGCGCGCGACGGTCGGCGACGCGTCGATCACGATCGAGCTGGAGCCTGGACTGTCGATCGAGGTGGACGCCGACCTTTTCAGCCAGGTGAATCGCGCGCAGAATCGGAAGCTGGTCGGGAGCGTGATGGAGATGGCGGCGATTCACGAGTCGTCGCCGGTGCTCGATTTGTATTGTGGCGCGGGCAACTTCAGCATCCCGGCGTCGCGGCGCGGCGCGCGAGTAACGGGCGTCGATGCGGATGCGGGCGCGATCGCGGCGGCGTCGCGCAATGCGGCTCGATTGAAATTTCGCGATGCCCAGTTCGTCGCGATGAAAGCGTCTGCGACCGCGGACTTTCTGCATCGCGCGCGCTATCGTCCCGAGGTCATCATTCTCGATCCGCCGCGCACCGGCGCAGTCGACCTGATGGAACCGATCATCAAGCTGCGCGCACCGGCGGTTATCTACGTGTCGTGCGACGTGACTACGCTGGCGCGCGATCTGCGCTTGCTGGCAGGCGCCGGATACAAAGTCAATCGCGTGCGCGGCTTCGATTTTTTCCCCAACACGCATCATGTTGAGATCGCGGTGCACGCGCTATTGACTTAGATCGCGGGGCATTCTTAGAGTAATTGAGTGGTCGATTCCCGCATCCTCCCGCCAGAGGGTTGATCAAAGAGATGCCCAAGCAGGAAAAGGAAAAGCTCCCAAGGCCGAAGATTACGATTATCCCGGGCCGCGGGGTCGCGCAGACAATCAACTATTTGCTTGAGGACCGGGACGACCTCGAATGGATCATCGCGGTCGGGCGTACGAAGAATGGTGAGCTGTTCTTCTACGACACCGGTGGCGACATCGTCGAGGACCTCGGCACGCTCGAGTACCTGAAGGCGCGAATCGTGCGCGCCCACTTCGGCGACGAGTACGAATAAGCCGTAACCGTTCCTTTCTCAGTCTTCGAAATCTTCCTGCGGCGCCCGCGCGTAGACGACTCCGTCTTCAATCTCGGTCGGCACCCGATAAAGATATTTGCCGCATGCAGTCGGCGGCCCGGCGATACATTCGCCGCTCGCAGGCTCGTAGTAAGCGTTGTGCGTCTGGCACATCAGGTAGCGACCGTCTTCCGCGAAAAATTGATTGTCCACCCAGTCCATCGCCATCGGCACATGCCGGCATCGGTTGACGTAGGCGTGGAACTCGCCGCCGAAGTTAATCAGAAAACATTCCTCGTCGGCGCCGCGAATCGGCAGCATGAACTTCAGCGACTCGCCCGGCACGAGCGAGTCAGTACGCGCGACTTTGTAGCGGCTATGCGCGGGTGCTTGCTTGCGTCGCGCGCGAGAGCGGGTCAGAGCGGCGCGGCGTCGATGTTGGTCGTCGGACATGATGATTCGAGGCGATGGGAGAAATTTCGCGCGCGGAATTCCTGTCAACTTGCCGCAGTTTGTCAAAGCCCATAGCATCTGTAAACGCGATGGAAAATCCAAAGATTCGCGCGGTCGAGGCTTTCCCGGTCGAGCAGCAGGATCAGACGCTGATCTGTCTGCGCGATTCGAGTGGACTGGCGCCCGAGCCGATCATGCTCGGGATGGGCGCGTATTTTATCGTGACGCTGTTCGACGGCCGCATGTCGCGCAAGGACATCCAGGCCGCGTTTGCGAAGCGCTTCGGCGAGATGATCGCGCTCGAGAAGCTCGACGAGCTGATCGCGGCGCTCGATCGCGCGTACTTTCTCGACTCGCCTGGATTTCAGGCGCGCGAGCAGCGCGTACGCGAGGAATTTCTCGCGAGTCCCGAGCGTCCGGCCGCGCTGGCGGGTCTCTGCTACGAGAAAGATCCGGCGAAGTTGCGGCTCGAGCTGGCGGCCTTCTTCGATCCGCCCGAAGGACCCGGCCGGGTCGCAACGGTGAAGAAGCCGGCGCCGCTGGCGGGCCTCATCGCGCCACACATCGATCCCCGGAGGGGCGCCGCGGCATACGCGCATGCGTACCACGAGCTGATGGCGCATGAGCCGCCCGAGCTGGTCGTGATCCTGGGCACGTCGCACTACGGCGCCGGCCCCGAGCTGTTCAGCGCGACGCGCAAGAACTACGCGACGCCGTTTGGCGCGGTGGCGACCGACGTGGCGTTTATTGAGCGGCTCGCGGCGCGCTACGACGGCGATCTGTTTGCCGACGAGATGCTGCATCGCGGCGAGCACTCGATCGAATTCCAGGCGGTGTTTCTTGCTTATGCACTTGGCGCGCGCGGGTACCAGGTCGTGCCGATTCTGGTCAGCTCGTTCCATGAAATGGTGGCGAGCGGAGTCACGCCGGCGCGCGATTCGCGGGTCCGATCGTTCGTCGAGGCGCTGAAAGCCGAGCTCGGCGCGGAGAATCGGCGCGTGCTGATTCTGGCGGGCGTGGATTTCGCGCACGTTGGCAAGAAGTTTGGAGACCAGTTCGCCGCTGATACTGCAGTGGCGGAGCGCGTTCAGCGCGAAGATCTTCAGCTCATCGAAACTATCAAGCGCGGAGACCCCGAAGGCTTCTTCGCCGACATCATGAAGGATCGCGACGCGCGGCGAATTTGCGGGCTGTCACCGATGTACACGCAGCTCGAACTGCTGCGCGGTCACAGCGCGCGACTGCTCAAATATGGAATCGCGATGGAACCGCAGAGCGAGTCGGCAGTTTCGTTCGCGAGCCTCGCGATCGACTAGACGCCGCGGTACGCCTACAGCTCCATGGGATCGCGGAAGTGTTCGCGAAAGATACGCGCGCGATGTTCCAGCAGGATCGGATCCAGCGCCGCCTTGACAACCGGGTCAGTCGCCGTGAAGCCCCGGCGCAGACCGTCGGGCATCGGATTCTGTTCCTTCGGCAACGGGTCCAGCAGATTAGCGAAGGCGGTCCAGTAAATGTCGAGTGCGCTCAAATTGTCTCCGACAAAATACTTCACCCCTCGCGCGTACTGCGACTTGAGTTGAGCTGCGAGCGCGTTGAGCGACGCGGCTACGCGTTCACCGGCGGCTTTGGCGGCAGTTTCGTTATATCCATATTTGCTGCCCATCCGGCTGATTCCCTCCGGCGGAGTCCCGGACGCGAAAGCTGGTGCAAAGAGCTGTAGACGACGATTCCAGCCGATGCCCATTTCCCCGCAGATTTCATGTGATAGACCGATCATTATCGCGCGCTGCGTAGCGTCGGCGGGAATCAGCATGGGCTTGGGCGCGAGCCGTTCGGCGAGGTAGAGGATGTCGATCCAGCGATGGATCGGCCTCTCACTTGCCCAGGCGACGACGGGTGCGCTCGCTTCACCACCCCAAGCGACGATGTTCTCATTGGGTTCACCGCCCAGCCATGGCGCGGCGACATAGTCGAGACCCTTGATATCAAAAATAGTCTTGGCGGCTTGGCCCCATGGGCTGGGCACGCCTTTGACCATTACGATGCGCAAACCCCGATGGTCGATTATTTCTTCAAAGCTGCGGTATTCGAGCATCGCGTTCTCCTGCAAATGTTTCAGTCCGACACCGGGCAACTCGCTCGCGATTGGCTAGACGCCGGCGTACCAGTCGTAGCCCTGATCTTCCCAATAGCCGCCGGCGCGCGTCGGCAGAAAATTTACCTCGGTCAGATACTTCACGCACTTGTAGCCTAGTTTGACCGGCGAGTAGAGACGGAGCGGCGCGCCGTGATCGGGATACAGCGGGTGCCCGTTCATGCCGTAGGCGAGAATCGTCTGTGGGTGCAGCGAGCTCTCGATGTCCCAGGTCGAGTAGTAGCCGTTGTCGAATGAACGGAACTCGACGTACTGCGCATCGCGGCTCGCGCCGACCATCCGCGCGATCTCGCGCAGTTGCACGCCATTCCATTCGGCGACGGCCGACCAGCCCTCGACGCAATGATGGCGAATGCGCATTCCGGTTTGCGGCATCCGCTTGAGCTGATCGAGCGAGAGGACGGCCGGCCGCGCGACGATGCCGCCGACCTTGAGCGCCCAGCCCGCCGGCGCGATTGGCATCGAGTCGGAGACAAAGTAGCTCGGGAACGCGGCCTCGGGCGTCATCTCGGATGCGGGCGGTTCGGGCGCGAGCCGATTCTGCGAGAACAACAGCCGATCGACGCGCTCGTTCCAGCGTTCCATCCCGGCGAGGAATGCCCTGGCGGCACTGCGACCGTCGCATCCTGCGAGCGCGGTGCTCGCGGCGAGGCCGATCAGAAGTTTCCGCCGCGTGATCAACCTAGCCACGCGGTCCTCCGGTCACCATCGTCACGATAGTCCGCGGATGCAGCGCGACGAGCACGAGATGCATCATCGTGAACAATGCGAGCAAGACCAGGCAGCTCAAATGCACAACGCGCGCGAAGTCGTAGCCGCCGAACGCCGCGGTGATCCAATGCAGCTGGAGCGGTTTGTAGATCGCCAGTCCTGAGAAGACCACCACCAGGCCGAACAGGATCGCGGACGTGTACGCCATACGTTGCAGCCCGTTGTAAAAATCTTCGGGCGGCGGAGTTCTGCGAAGGCGCAGGTAGTAGGCGAACATCGCGATCGCGTTCGAAGTGTCGCGAGTCGGAATGAAAACGCGCCGGCGCCATTCACCGCTCGCCACCATATAGATGAAGTAGATCACTCCGTTAAGGATGAGAAACCAGGCGATCGCGAAATGCCAATGACGCGCGCCCGCGAGCCATCCCCCGAATCGCAGCCACGACGGCGGCGCGTCGTCCTGAAACGGATACCATCGATATTTCCCGCCGAGCGGCCCCAGCGCCGGATACGCAGCGAATATCTGCAAGCCGCTGCCGGCCATGATGACGATCAGTGGAATGTTGAACCAGTGCGCGAGCCGAATCGCGGCAGGCTGCGCGCGCCGTCCAGTGCGGATTTCCGCGCGCGATGAATCGGGCGACTTACTCCAAGGTGGCAAGACTCGAAGCGGGGTGGTGACTCGGGCGGGCTCTCGATCCTTTGCTGGACGCGCGTCCATGTGGATGTTTAACCGTTCTGCGAACGTCGAAGTTCCCTAAAGGAACATCGGGGCAGCCTCGCGCGAAACTTCATGAGGGTGACGCCGGGATGATGCGGTGAATCCCGGGACCCGGCAAATCGGGATCAAACAGTAAACAGCTACATCATCCCCGGCATCGGGGCTTTCTTACCAACGTGACCACCCTTGGCTTCGCACGATTTGGCGTCGGCGGTGATGATGTAGCCTTTACCGGCGCACGAATTCTTCCCCTTGCAATCGTTGCTGGAGGTCGCAGTCTTGCACGCGCTCTGTCCCTTGCACGCGTTTGCACCGAGGCATTTGATTTGCGCCGCCTGGGTGGCCGCGCTCGGCGTGTCCTCGGCACTTACCAGGCTGGCGGTGAAAGCCAATGCGACCGCGGTCGCGAGCATCGCTCCTGCTACCCTGGTCTTCTTCATCGCGGAGATCTCCTTTCGAGTTTGAAGTCAGCGACAATTGCAGCCCTCGATCTTTGGCGAGTGCTCTCGATCCAGATAGAGGTCCTGAAAACCTCAAATCTGAAAATCACCTTTGCGTGCTTTCGGGCTCTTCGACTGCCGGGCTTCGACCTGCATCGCTTCGACCTCGTCGTTGATCTCGCTGAGCCGATGCTGAAACTCCGAGGCTTCGACCTTCACGCCGACGTGGCAGCCCTGGCAGACGATATGAGTTTCGCTGTGCTGTTCGATTTCGCGCACCAGAAGCGAGTTCTTGAAGCCGCACTTCGGGCAGGCAATGTCTATCGTTTCGTCTTCAAACATATCCGGACCTCGCGGCGGTCATACAAAATACTTCGACGATCGCGATCCAGCAGGATCGCGTACTCCAAGGTACTTCAAATCCGCGCCAGCCGCCAAACCGGGCATATCAACAGATCGAATTATTTGGTGGACGCACCTGGACTCGAACCAGGGACCTCTTGCATGTGAGCCGGGTTCTGGGGTTGACGCAGGACAACCCACGACCACAAAATCCAACAGGTGTGCGCACATTTCGCGGTCGCATTTGCCGTCCGATGGTGTCGTTTTTCATGGCTTCTGACACAGTTCTGACACAGGTTACGCAGCCTTTTCTTGTGGAAGCGGAACTACCTTCAGCTTCTCGGCGGCGCGCGCATTGACATACTCTGTGACACGTTCCATCGCCGATTCCAAGTCAGACTCTGCGACGATGTTGTAACGGTCGAACATCGAACGCGTTTTGTGGCCAGTCACCTCCATCGCTACCCGCTCCGGTACACCTGAGCGGATGAGATTCCGAGCGCAGGATCGCCTGAAATCATGCACGAGAAGGCCTTCCAGGCCTGCTTTTTTGCACGCAGTCTTCCAGGATTTACGGAATTCGCCGATCGGGTCGCCGTCATTGTGGAAAATGTACGAACATTCCGGGATCCGATTTTCCCATGCATGCCTCATAACTTCCAACAGACCGCCCTTCAAACGGAGCTGATACGAGTGTTTGTTCTTGGAATGTTCGTGTTGGAGCCTGACGGTTCCCCCGACGAGTGTCTCTCCATCGTCCGCGAATTCGAGTTTGGTGTCGCGCGTCCATGCGAGCGATAGCACAGCCCCCTTGCGCCAACCCGTTAGGTACATGAAGGTGGCTGGCTCTCGAAGGTACTTGGGCAGAGCATCGCGAAGTTTCGTAAACTCGGCCGGTTCGATGAATCCGCTGCGAGGTGGCGCTTCCTCGAGACGTGGTGCGCTGGGAACATGGTCACGGCTCAGGCGACCCGCTTTGACCATCAGATTGAACATGTGACGCAAGCAAGCGACCTCTCGATTGATACTCGCGTTTGACATCCCTTGGTGCTGGCGCTTCCTCATGTACGCGGCGATTCTGTCTCCGGTGATATCCAGCGCCCGGGCCGACTCGCCGAAGTACTCGAGGAGAGCCTTCGTGAAGTAGGTGACGGTTTCGATACTTCGATTACCTACTAGCTGGTAATCGGCGAGAAGGTTCTTCGTCATTTCGTCGAGCGTCACTTTTTCCGCAATCGGAGCGATCACTTTGCCGCGAGAACTCTCGCCCAAGCGTTTCTTCAGGAGATTGACAGCCTTCTGGCGCGCAAGGGAACGCGACGATTCGCGATAGGATTTTCCGTTTTTGCAATACTGTATCCACCAGGTGTTGCCGCGCTGATAGACCGTGCCGTGACCCCGAAGCTCTTTGCTCATCGGCGGACCTGCGATCGATGGCGGGTCACTAGAGCTTCGCGTGGTCCAGTAAGCGTTGGCTTCAGCATGGGTTGCTGCCTTTCGGGGAGGACCTCATGCCATGCAAGGCTTCGTCATTGCAACTCGTGAAAAACGGCCGTTTTGCGTCTGCGTCGAATAGCGATTTCCGCAGTATTTTCGCGGATGTAGCGTTCCAAAGCCTGATTCGAGAAACGCAGCGTGCCGTCGCCCAATTTAACCGCCAGCCCAAGCTTCCTACCGCGCCGGTACAGCCACTCCGGCTTTACCGCCAGCCTTGCCGCAGCCTCGCCGACAGTGAGCAATCTGTTTTCCTGATTCGGCGTTTGAGCATC
>DATNLS010000216.1:0-4491 GCA_035602775.1 Candidatus Acidiferrales bacterium
GCGGTGGTGCGGCGATGGGTCGCGAGAATCACCATGCGATGCGCGCGATCCTCGTTCACCCAGTCGCGCAAACCGATCATGACGGCTTCTTCAGTGGCAACATCGAGCGACGAAGTCGGCTCGTCGAGCAGCAGGACCGGCGCGTTGCGCAAAATCGCGCGAGCGAGGCCGAGCCGCTGCGCCTGCCCGAAAGACAGCTTCGAGCCCTTCTCGCCGAGCATCGTTTCGAGCCCGGCCGGCAGCGCACGAACGAAGTCACCGAGGCCCGCCCGATGGAGCGCCGCGGCAACGTCTGCCGTCGATGCGTCCGGTCGGCCGTACGCGACGTTGTCACGAAGGGTTGCGGTGAAGAGCGGATTCTCCTGCAGCGCGACCGACAGCATCCCGCGCCACGCCGACAGTTCGAAGCTGTCGATCGCTTCACTATCGAGCAGGATGCGTCCCGCCGCCGGCTCGAAGAATCTCACGATCAGCGAGATGATGGTGCTCTTGCCGGAGCCGCTGGGGCCGGCGATCGCGGTGATTTCGCCGACGCGCGCCTCGAAGCTCACGCCGGCCAGCACCGGCGATCGCGGGTCGTAGCCAAAGGTCACGTCGTCGAAGCTGATACTGGCAGCGAATTCCGGCGGGATCGCATGGCCGCTGCTGACGCTCTGCTCGGGCGTCTTGCCGATCATTTCGAGCACCCGCGAGATTGCGACGACCACGTCCTGCATGCTGCCCCAGAGGTCGGCGAGGTTGCGCGTGCGCTCGCTGACCCTGGAAACCAGCGAGAGCGAACCCTGAAACAGTCCCAGCGACACTGCGACGTACGCGAGGCCGGCGGTTCCACCCGCCATCACTTCGGTCGCGCCGACGTACAGCGCCGCAACATAAGCGAAGCCGCGCAGTGTGTTGGTGAAGGCGCGGTAGCGCGCGAGCATCAGGCGTGCGCGGCGGCCAGCCAGGAATGCGTCCCAGTTCTCGCGCGCGTAGTTTTCCGATTCGCGCGCTTCGGTGCCGAACGCCTTGACGGTTTTGATCGACGCCAGCGTTTCCTCGATGCGCGTGGTTGCACGCGCCGTCGCTTCGCGTTCGCCGATGAAGGCAGTGCGCAGCGATCCGGCGTAGATCCATGCGAGGATGAAGTTTGCCGGCAGCAGCAGCGCCGCGATCAGCGCCAACCGGGTGTCATACCAGATCAGATAGAGCAGCGATCCGATGGCGGCGGGAATGAAGATGAGAGGCTGAACGATCAGCCCGTCGATGACACTCGGAATCGCGGCCGAGTCCTGGAACATCCGGAAAATCGCGTCGCCGATTTTCTCCTCTGAATGAAAGCGGACGCTCAGCTCCTGCATCCGCGTGTAGAGGTTGACGCGGAAGAGGTTGCTGATGCGCTGTAAAATCCAAATCGCGTAGCCCAGCAGGCATCCGTAGACGATCAAGCCGAAGACCGCGAGGATTCCAGCGAGGACGCACGCGTGAATCAGAACGATCTGCCGATCGGCGTCCAGCGGCACGCGAAGCATCCACGCCTGCGCACGTGTCAAGTGGTCGCCGTGGCCGACGACGTCGAAGATAACGCGCGTGAGGTTGAGTCCAACCAGTCCACCCAGCAACGCCGGCATGGTGAGCAGGAACAGGTACGCCAGGTGGCGGCGGTAGGGACGGACGAACGGCCACACGCGCACGATCAGGCGGAAGACGTCGCGCGAACGCAGTCGCCGCGCGTCGGGAAACGCGATCTCGCCGGGGGCCGGGGGCGCGGTGATTGTCGGTTCAGCGTTCAAATCGAATCGCGAGGACTCACTTGCCGGGAGCGGCGCCGGCGGCGGCCAGTATGTCGTCTTCGAGCACGAATCTCGACGTGCATGCCACCGTGTTTTCATCGCCGCCCAACGCATAGCGTCCGTGGAAATCGGCCGCCACACTGGCGAGCGTCGAATGCGGCGTCGCTTGCTCGAGCTTGACGGTTACGGTGACGATGCCGTCCTGCAACTTGTAGATCATTTGGACCGGGCCGGTCTCGCAGAAAGCCCATCGTCGCCACGGTTCCTCGCTGATGCCGGTCTCTTTGGCCACCAGAGTATGCGTCGTGCGGTCGGCACTGACGATTTGGAAACCGCTCGACGGATCGCTGAAGTATCGCTTGAGAGTGGCGAACACTTCATCGGCCGGTTTATGGATTTCATTCATGCGCGGGACGATGCGCGGCGTTTCGATTGCGAAGGCGAGGGTCAGGAAGGAAAACAGTGACAACGTTGTGATAGATGCGACAATTGATTTCATGACTCCTCCTTGATGGGTTGAGGTTCGTGAGTCCTACAAGATCATAACGGCCCGCGGAGAGGCGCGTAAAGGTACTGTTTGATGGTAACTTCGCGGCTGGAACGCAAAAGGAGAAACTATGCCCGCGCTAATCTTTGAGAAACGGAATCACGTTGCCTATCTGACGATGAACCGCCCCGAGGTTCACAACTCGCTGAATCCGGAGATGCTGGTCAGCCTCGCGGCGGCGTGGAAGGAGATCGACGGCGACGACGCGATTCGCGCGACAATCGTGACCGGCGCGGGCAAGGTCGCGTTCTCGGCCGGCGCCGATCTCGGCAAGCTGATTCCGCTGTTCACCGGCGCGCGCAAGCCCGAGGACGAGTGGGACCGCAAGCTGCTCTCGGAGCGCAAGCTCGGCGATATCGCGCTGCTGCGCGGCTACGACATGGACAAGCCGGTGATTTCTGCGGTCAACGGATTTTGCATCGCGGGCGGAATGGAATTTATCCAAGGAACCGACCTTCGTGTCGCGGCGGAGAACGCAAGCTTCGGTTTGCAGGAAGTGAAGTGGGCGATCATCCCGGCGGCCGGATCTCTAGCGCGATTGCAACGCCAGATTCCGTACTGCAAGGCGATGGAGATTCTGCTCACGGGCAACCGGATCGATGCGCAGGAGGCGTGGCGGCTCGGACTCGTGAACTACGTCGTGCCCCAGGAACAGTTGATGGCCAAGGCGGAGGAACTCGCGGCCACGATCGCGCAGAACGGGCCGCTGGCGGTGCGCAAGATCAAGGAAGCGGTGCGGCGAACCTCGGGACGTCCGTACGAAGAGGCTTTCAAGATCGAAAATGAAATCGCGCGCGAAGTGATGAAGTCCGAGGACGCGAAGGAAGGCCCGCGCTCGTTCATGGAAAAGCGCAAGCCCAACTACAAGGGTCGCTGACTTCCGTGTTCCCCTCCCCTGAAGGGAGAGGGGTTAGGGGAGAGGTTCCGCGCCGTCCGTCGTCAGCGATCGCTTACGCTCCAACCAGTGCGCGCATCGTGTTCGGATAGTCGCGCGACGTGGTTGCGGCCGGGCCGATCGGGAAGACTACCGGATGCGTGACGCCGGCGGCGCGGAATCGCGCGACGAAGTCGCGGCCCGCTTTGGCATTTCCGAAGACCGCGATTTTGCGGCATGATGCCTCCGAGATGGCTCTGGGAGCCTCGTCGCGCTTTCCTTCCTTCCACAGCCGGCGCACCTCGTCGAACTCGGCCGCGAGTCCGTAGCGCGCGAACATCTTGTTGTAGCTGTCCACGAATGCGTAACTGGCCAGCTCGCGACGGAACGAATCGACCGCCTTATCCTCGTCCTCGGTGATGCACATGCGGATGTAGATGCCGACGTCGACGGCCGACGGGTCGCGTCCCGCGGCTTTGGCGCCTTCGCTGATGTGCTGCACCATCACTGCGATGGCTTCGGGCGGCGAGTAGTTCATCAGCACGCCGTCGGCGACTTCGCCAGCGAGGCGGAGCATCGGCGCGTTGAGGCCGGCGAGGTAGATCTTCGGCGGACGCGGCGCCGTGATGCGCATGCTCAGCTTGAAGTCGGACTTATACACCTCGCCCTGGAACTTCGAGCGGCCCTCGGTGAACAACTGGCGCATGATCGTGACGCACTCGCGCATCGCGGTGACCGGCTTGCGATACGACGCGCCGTGCCATCGCTCGACGATAATCGGGCTCGACACGCCGAGACCCGCGATCGCGCGGCCGCCCGACAGTTCGTTGATCGTGAGAAAGCCCATCGCCATGGCGCCCGGCGTGCGAATCTGAATCGGGATGACGCCGGTGGCCAGTTCGGCTTTGCGCGTGTTGACCGCGAGCGCGGCGAGACTGACGAACGCGTCGGGGCCGCTGACCTCCGCAATCCACAACGAGGTGTAGCCGAGATCCTCGGCCTCGCGGATAAGCGCGAGGCGTCCTGCCAGCGCGTCGGCGCCGACGCCGACGTTGGTCTGAAGTCCGAGCTTTTGTGTTGATGGCATCCGAAATTCCGTGCGAGTTTGAGTTGCGCAGATTGTCCGGCTATTCGATTATGGCTGCAAGACACGGGAGAGTTGAACGATGGCTTACTTCGATTCCAACGGCGTGCAGATTTATTTCGAGGAACACGGCAGCGGCGATCCCGTCGTGCTGGTGCATGGCTTCGCGTCGCGGGCCGATCATAACTGGGGCATCACGCAATGGTTCACCACG
>DATNLS010000351.1:0-2030 GCA_035602775.1 Candidatus Acidiferrales bacterium
GTCGTCCAGTTTGAACTTTGAATGACCGTCGCCGAGACGGATCGGCGCGCTGGCGAACGCCGAGGTGAAGGTCAGGCCAGCGGCGCTGAGCACGCCGTCGCCGGCCTCCGCGATGTCATCGGAAGAGAGCAACAGATTGCCGCTTCCCGAAAGCGCGCCGGCCGCGCTCGCGCCCGGCATCGTCCATAACTGCTGACGCGCGAGCTCGACCGAGTCGAGGTCGTAGCTGATTGCAGTGCCGCGCCCGCTGGGGCGGAGCAAGACATTCACGACGCCGTCGTAGAGATTAGCCTTCACGCGGACGCCCGGATGCATCGTGAGCATCGAGAGAAACGCTGGCGCGATCGTCACGGCCGGGCTCTCGACGAGCAGGCCGGGCGACGCGGGCCGGGTCGAGATCAGGCGGACGTCCGACAACCGCGCGCCGAACGGAAAGCTGGCGTGCTGGCTCGTGCTTGAAAACTCGAGACCCATCGGCGCGAGCACTTTCGAGAGGGTGGTGGAATAGGGAAAGGTGGAGATCAGGTACGCGGCGAACAGCGAAAGTCCGACGACCACGTAGCCGACTCGAATGAGACGGCCGCCGCGGTAGACTGCCGACGCGTCGCCGCGCGCGTCAAGTGCTCTTGGCAAGCGCAACACAGGTGAGATCAACGTCGTAGGAATGCGTGTCCTGGGTGCGGCGCTGGATGCGAATCGTGGAGACGCCAATCGGCATTTTCAGCGAATTGATGCCGTAGAGTGCGTCGATCAACTGCCCGAGATTCACGTTGGCGAGCTTCAACTGTACGCTGTACTCGGTGAAGCCGTCGGTGAGCTTGCGATCGGAGCCGGGAGTGATCGAGCCAATCTTGTCGCGTCCGACGCTCTTGGTCATCGACGCTTCGACCACCGAGAACAGCGAAAAATCCCGGCCCAGCGGCACCGTGTGCTTCTCGGCCTGGGCGAGATTTTCCTTGAGCTGGGCATAAGTGGCGGCGAGCCGGCGAACCTCGGCGAGATCATGCTGGCGCTGCTGGATCTTGTCCTGGAGGCCCGAGCCTAGATCTACGATCGGTATATAGATCAGGTTGTAGATCAGAAAAATTCCGATCAGGC
Source organism: Candidatus Acidiferrales bacterium (assembly GCA_035602775.1). Lineage (GTDB taxonomy): Bacteria > Desulfobacterota > Binatia > Binatales > Binataceae > Binatus. The sequence continues at coordinate 1,099 of DATNLS010000351.1, forward strand.
CACCGGCGATTTGCACCAGGATACGTTCGCGCGGCTCTAGCTTCTGATAGCGACTGCGCGCCTGCACGATCAGCGGATCGACGCGCGTGGCGGCTTGCTTGAGCGCGGGACGGAGCAGCTCCATCACTCGTCTGCGCAGATTGTCGATCCAGTCTCTAAGCATTGCAGTTACTCTGGCTCGCGATCAGTCGACGACTCGCGATCAGCCGACGGCACCGCGTCCTTGAAATCGGCGTCCATCCGAAAATCCACTTTGCTCGGGTCCGATCCGGCCTTGGCATGCGCCACCTCGATCGAGCCGAAGAAGCCGCTTTCATCGAGCGCGCGCTTCGCTTGATCGACGGTCGCGAACGAATCCGCCTGTCCGGTCACGCGAAGTCCCTGCGAATCGATCTGAACGTCGGCCATCTGGACGGGAAATCGCGGCGGCAATGCTCGCGATACGGCGACCAGCGTGTCGAGCGGCGAATGAGTCATGTTGCCGCCAATCAGATTGAGCCGCTTGTTCATCTTCGAGATGCCCATCTGCAATTGCGTTTTGGCGTCGGCGGGATCGGTTTCACCGAGGACCGGACCGGCGACGGCGGCGATTTCCTCATTGATTTTGTGCAGCTGATGGAGATTGGCGGAGACGCCGAGCGCGAAATGAAAAACGATCATGGCCAACAGCGCGGCCGCGAGAATCCCCGAAGTGTAGAAGGGGCTGAGGTCGCCGCGGACCCGTCCGCGGAACATGAACTCGCCCTGACGGAAATTGATCAGGTCGAGCGGCTGGCTCGGCAGCTCCCCCAGCAGCATCGCGACGCACGATGTACACTTGCCGGTGTTGGGCACCGCGCCTTCGAAAATCCCGGTGTAGTCGAAGCTTCCGCCGTCGCGCACCGACATCGCGAGCGCTTCGGAGAGCAGTCCGCGAACTTTCGGATAGGCGG
>DATNLS010000098.1:0-3530 GCA_035602775.1 Candidatus Acidiferrales bacterium
GCGGCGCCGCACTGATGACGCGATGCGCTCGTTCGCCGAGGATCGCACGCGGCTCGTCGCTGACCTTCCGAAGATCAAGTGCCCGACGCTGGTGGTGCGCGGAGCGTTGAGCGACGTGCTGACCGACGCCGACGCGGAAAAGTTCGCGCGCTCACTGCCCGACGGCCGATGGGTGCGAGTCGAGAAGTCGGGACACAATGTTCAGGGCGACAATCCGCGAGCGCTACTCGATGCGATGCTCGCGTTTTTCAGCGAAGCGGGAATTTCCTGATGAAGTACATCATCATACACGGCGACGGGATGGCGGATTGGGCGTGCGACGAGCTTGGCGGCAAGACGCCGCTTCAGGCTGCGCACAAGCCCAACATGGATTTGCTTGCGACGCGCGGGACGCTCGGGATGGTCGCGACGATTCCCAAGGGCATGCCGTCGGGCAGCGACGTCGGCACGATGACGATGCTCGGCTACGACCCGGCGCGCTATCACACCGGTCGTGCGCCAATCGAAGCGGCGAGCCAGGGAATCGAGATGGGTCCGCGCGACGTCGTGTTCCGGATGAATCTGGTGTCGCTGAAGCCGGGCGACAATGGCGCGATGATCATGAACGATTTCACCTCGGGCCATATTACGAGCGAAGAGGCCGCGCTGATCGTCGCCGACCTGCGCAAGGAATTGGCGGGCGACGGAATCGAGTTTTTCAACGGCGTCAGCTACCGGCATCTGATGATGTGGCGCGGCGGAATCGCGACGACCCATCTCACGCCCCCGCACGACATCACGGGCAAGAGTGTCGAGGATCATCTGCCGAAAGGCGCGGGCGCCGATTTGCTGCGCGATCTGACGCGGCGCTCAGCCGCGATTTTGCGCGATCATCCGGTGAACAAGGCGCGGCGCGATGCGGGCAAGGCTGAGGCGTCGTCGGTCTGGTTCTGGGGGCAGGGCACGCGTCCGTCGGTTCCGACGTTGAAGGAGCGCTTCGGCGTCGATGGCTCGGTGATATCGGCGGTCGACCTCGTCAACGGCCTGGGACGGCTGGCGGGACTCAACCTGATCAAGGTCCCCGGGGCGACCGGATTTCTCGATACCGACTATGCCGCGAAGGCGCGTTACGGCCTCGAGTCGCTCAAGTCGCGCGACTTCCTGCTGCTGCATATCGAGGCGCCCGACGAGGCCGGGCACATGGGCCGCGCCGATCTGAAGAAGGAAGCGATCGAGCGAATCGACGAGTTGATTATCGGCCCGATGCTCGCAGGCCTTGGCGCGCTGGGCGATTTCGCGATCCTGCTGATGCCCGATCACGCGACGCCGAGTCAGCTCAAGACCCATTCGCCGGAGCCGGTGCCGTTCGCGCTGATGACCTCGGCCCAATTCAAGTCGGACGGCGCCACGCCGCATCGATACACCGAGGACGAAGGCAGCGCGACCGGCATACTCGTCGGCGACGGCTATCACCTGATAGAATCGCTGTTCGGAAGCCCCTTGAAGACCACATCGAACTGACCCCGGAGAGCACTGGAATGGAGCGGAATCTTGCCCTCGAAGTGGTACGCGCGACGGAAGCCGCGGCGCTGGCGGCGGCGCGTTTCATCGGCAAGGGCGACGAGCGGATGGCGGATCGGGCGGCGTGCGACGCGATGCGCAAGACGCTGAACTCGGTCGCGATGGACGGCAAAATCGTGATCGGCGAGGGCAAAGAAGGCGACGCCGAATTTCTCTACGAGGGCGAAATAGTCGGCACCGGCGCTGGCACTGAAATCGACGTCGCGCTCGACGCGATCGAAGGTCCGATTATCTGCGCGACCGGCGGGCCTAACGCGCTGTCATGCGTGGCGCTGGCCGAGCGTGGACGAATCCTGCGATGCCCCGATACTTACATGGACAAGGTCGCGTGCGGACCGGCCGGACGCGGCGTGATCGACATCGACCGCTCGCCAACCGACAATCTCAAGGCGCTGGCCGAGGCGAAAAGTGTTTACGTCGAGGATTTGCGCGTCGCGATCCTCGATCGTCCGCGTCATGAGAAGCTGATTAATGAAGTCCGCCGCGCTGGCGCCGGTATAAAGATTATCTCGGCCGGTGACCTGTCGGCCGCGATCGCGACGACGCGTCCGGAAAGCGAAATCGACATGCTGATCGGAATCGGCGGAGCGCATCAGGGCGTGCTCGCCGGCGCCGCGATTCGTTCCGCCGGCGGCGAGATGCAATGCCGCTTCGTGCCGCGCAACGGCGAGGAAGCGGAGGCGTGCCTTGCGATGGGCATCATGGATCTCAAGCATCGCTACACGCTGGAGGAGCTGGCCGGCGACAACGTGATGTTTGCGGCGACGGGCGTGACCACGGGCGATTATCTGCGCGGCGTACGATTTTTCTCCGGCGGCGCGACGACCAATAGCGTCGTGATGCGTTCGAAGACGCAAACGATTCGCTTCATCGAAGCGATCCATCATTTCGATTTCAAACCCGAGTACTAAAAGTCGGCTGGCGGGAAGGTGGCGGGATATGTGGTTGCGCGTGACGATGAAGGACAGGCCGCTGATGATTAACGGCGATCACGTGTTGAAAATCGTTGAGATTCCCGGCGACCGGGAAGGGCGCCGCGGATGCCACGTGTATCTCTCGCTCACTGAATTCGTGGAAGTCGACCAATCGCTGCATGAGATGATGATTTCGCTCGGCTTCGAAGAGCGCCAGTAGTCACTCCATCATCTGCAAAGCCTGGCAAGTGCTCGAGTCGGGCTTGAACTTCCCACTGAGGCACGACAGCTTCGCCGCGTCGATCAGCGCCGGCTCGTCCCAATTCTGTGGCCACGGACCAGTGTTGACCGCAGCGCACGCCGGTCCGTTGCCCATCGAACACCACGCGCTCATCTCGCCGTGCAGCACGGCCATCTGCTGGCACGCGTCCTGTTTGCCCGCGTTGCACGCCGGCGTTTGAAACTGAATTGGCGCGGTCGATTCAATCGCAACCTTGGTATCGCCAAGCTGCTGCACGATAGTGTGACAGGCAGCCTGGTTGCCTTCGTGGCATTTCTCGGTCGATTCGGCGCGAACGTTGTCGACGAATTTCGTCGCCGGCGCGGTGCATCCGAAAGCGGCGACGGCTAAAACGGCGAGCGCGAAAAACCGGGCAGGCGTTCTGTATGTGAAAAACACGAGCGCATTGTTTCCTGCGCCACAACTTGTGCGCAAGCGCCCCCTCGAGTCGCTCAGGGGTTGACACTGAAACCGCTCAGGGTGGAACTAGAAGCGTGGATCTCAAGAATATAATTTTTGAAAAAGCGGCGATTGCGACGCTCACCGTCAACCGACCGGCGGCGCTCAACGCGTTGAATCGCGAGGTGCTCGAGGAAATGGCGCGCGTGATTCGCGAGGTGCGCCATGACGCGTCGGTGCGCGTGCTGATCGTCACCGGCGCGGGCGACAAGGCGTTCGTCGCGGGCGCGGATATCGCCGCGATGGCGAAAATGTCGGCGGTCGATGGCCTCGATTTCTCACGGCTGGGCCATCGCGTGATGGAAAGTTTCGAGGAC
>DATNLS010000169.1:0-5124 GCA_035602775.1 Candidatus Acidiferrales bacterium
ATCCAGGAGATCATTCATCAAGCTGGCCGCGACTGCGGGCGCGGCGGCGGCGATCCCTGGCTGCGAGCCGGCGGCGCGCAAGCTGATCCCGTACGTGGTGCCCGACGAGAACGTGGTCCCCGGCGTCCCGAGTTTTTTTGCGACGACCTGCAACGAGTGCCCGGCAGGATGCGGCGTGGTGGCGCGAATCCGGGAAGGGCGCGTCATCAAGCTCGAGGGAAATCCGGCGGACCCGATCGGGCAGGGCAGTTTGTGCGCGCGCGGGCAAGCCGCGCTGCAAGGGCTGTACAATCCGGACCGGCTCGCGCGTCCGCAGGTGCGCGGCAGCGACGGCGCATTGCGGACAGTGTCGTGGGACGATGCCGAAAAAATGCTGGGCGACAAGCTCGCGGCGGCGTCGAAGGCGGGCAAGGATCGCGTCGCGTTTTTCGGCGGCCCGCAGGGGCCAACCTTCAAAAAGATCGCGATCGCGTTCGTCGGCGCATGCAATTCGTCGCGCGCGATATTTTACGAGGCGATCAACCAGGAGCCGGTGCGGGTCGCGGCCAAGACACTCTTCGGCCGGCGCGATCTGCCGACCTATCGAATCGATCAGGCCGAAGTGTTGATTTCGTTCGGCGCGGACTTTCTCGAAACCTGGCAGTCGCCGGTGGAACTCGCGCGGCAATACTCGTTGTTTCGCACCCCTCAGAAGCGTGGCGGCGCGCTGACTATCGGCCGCGCCAGCTACGTTGGTCCGCGTCTCAGCATGACGGCGTCGAAGTGCGACGAATGGATCGCGACGGCTCCTGGAGCGCAAGCCGACGTGGCGTGGAGCGTGCTCAACGTGCTCGTCAAGAACGGGAAGGTCTCGCCGAATTCGGGCTTCGATCTGGCGGCGCTCGGCAAGGCGGTCGAGAATTTCGATCCGGCCGCGACCAGCGCGCGCACCGGCGTGCCGGTCGAGACGATCGCGCGGCTCGGCGAGATGTTCGGCAACGCGAACGGCGCGCTCGCGATCGCGGGCACCGACGATTCGTCGGCGCATCTTGCGGCGATGATCCTCAATGCGGTCACCGGTAACTTCGGCAAGACGATCATGTTTTTCGAAAATTCGCCGGGCGAGGAAACCAGCACGCCGGACGAAGTCGACGCGGCGGTTGACGCGATGCGCGGCGGCGAGATCGACGTGGCGTTCATCGCCGGCGGAAATCCGGTGTTCACGATGCCGCCATCGGCGCGAATAGCCGAGGCGCTGCAGAAGGTTCCGTTCGTCGTGTGGGCGGGCGGCGTGCCGGACGAGACCGCCGCGATGGCGAGTCTGCTGCTACCGGCGCATCACCCGCTCGAGTCATGGCGCGACACTGCGCCGCGCGCGGGAGTCCGCGGACTGGGGCAGCCGGTGATGCAACCGGTGTTCGGCAGCAAGCCGGTCGGCGACATCCTGCTTGCGGCCGCCGCGAAAATCTCGGGCACGAAACTTCCGTGGGCGACCACTGCGGAGGCGGTCAAAGCTGAATGGCTCGCGCTGGCTCCCAAAGCTGACGACACGAATCCGGAAGATTTCTGGGTAAAGGTGCGGCGCGAAGGGGGACTGTTCGAGGAACAGCATCTGTCGGCGCTCACTCTCGACACGTCGCCATTCAAGGCGGCGGTGCCGACCGCGGCGCAGATGGAACTTTCGGTCTACGTCTATCCGCACATTTTTCTTTACGACGGGCGCGGCGCGGACAAGCCGTGGCTGCAGGAATTACCCGAACCGGTCACGCAGCTTGTGTGGGATAGCTGGGCCGAGATTCATCCCGAGACCGCGCGGAAACTGGGCGTCGACAAGGACGACGTCATCGAGATCAAAACCGAGCACGGCGCAATCGAGGCGCCGGTGCTGCTCGAGAGCACCGTGCGTCCCGGCGTGATTGCGGTGCCGATTGGGCAGGGGCATCGCGCGTACGGCCGCTATGCCAAAGACGTCGGCGCAAACGCGTGGACGATACTCGCGGCGGGCGCGACTTATGCCGAAGTGACCGCGCGCGCGACCGGAAATACGCGCAAGCTGGTTTCGCCGCTGGGCAAGAGCGACATGATGGGCCGCTCGATCGTCGAGGCGATGAGTATCGAGCAGCTCGCGGGCGGCGTCGTGCCGACGAGCGAGGCCGAAGAAGTCACCGGGCCGTCCGAAATGTACGCGCCGTGGAAATATGCGGGGCACAAGTGGGGCATGACGATCGACGTCAATGCGTGCACCGGATGCAGCGCGTGCGTGACGGCGTGCTACGCGGAAAACAATGTTCCGTGGGTGGGCAAGGAAGGCGTCGACAACGGGCGGATCATGTCGTGGATTCGCATCGAGCGTTACTTTCCGAATGAAGAGGAAGCGCCGGTGGCGCCGCAACTCTACCTCGCGCCGATGCTGTGCCAGCAGTGCGATCACGCGCCGTGCGAGCCGGTCTGTCCGGTGTTCGCGTCATATCATACCGAAGAAGGCCTGAACGGCCAGGTTTACAATCGGTGCGTCGGCACGCGCTACTGCGAAAATAACTGTCCGTACAAAGTGCGCCGGTTCAACTGGTTCGTGCCGGAATGGCCGGCGCCGATGAACCTGCAACTCAATCCCGACGTGACGGTGCGCGGCGCGGGCGTGATGGAGAAATGCACGTTTTGCATACAGCGAATCCAGTTTGGCGAGCTCAATGCAAAAACCGAGGATCGTCAACTGCGCGACGGCGAGATCGTCACCGCGTGCCAGCAGGCGTGTCCGACGCGAGCGATCACGTTCGGCGACAGCAACGATCCAGCGAGTGCGATGATGCGCCGGCGCGATGACAACAAGCTGCGCAACTATCGCGCGCTCGAGGAACTCAATACGCAACCGGCCATCACGTATCTGCGCGATCTCTATCGCGAGAAAGGAAAGGCTTGAAGTGGCAGCGGCGCCGAAGATAAACAGGGAGCCGAGCTTCCGCGACATCGACCGCAGCGTATTGCGCGTGATGGAGCCGGCGGGGCGCGCGTACTGGGCGTGGGTCGGATTCTGCTTCACGCTGGTCGGCATCGCGGCCGCGTTGTGGATGCGGCAGATCTACTCGGGGCTGGGCGTGACCGGGCTGCGCCAGCCGGTGATGTGGGCAATCTACATTACTAACTTCGTGTTCTGGGTCGGTATCGCGCATTCCGGGACTTTGATCTCGGCGATTCTGTTCCTGTTCCGCACCAAGTGGCGCACGGCGGTTTATCGCGCTGCCGAGACAATGACTATATTCGCAGTAGCTACTGCGGGCCTGTTCCCACTAGTCCATCTTGGCCGCGTGTGGTTTTTCTACTGGCTATTGCCTTACCCTAATGAAAGGTCACTGCAGCCCGATTTCCGCTCGCCATTAGTATGGGACGCTTTCGCAGTTAGTACCTATTTGACTATCAGCGCGCTGTTCTGGACGATGGGACTGATCCCCGATATCGCCAACGCGCGCGAGTCCGCCACCGGCTGGCGCAAAACGTTCTACACGGTGCTGGCGATGGGCTGGCAGGGAACCGATCGGCAGTGGCGGCATTACTCAATGGCCTACTTGCTAATGGCGGGATTAGCTACTCCGCTGGTGCTGTCGGTGCACTCGGTGGTGTCGTGGGATTTCGCGATGGCGATAAATCCCGGCTGGCACAGCACGATCTTCGCTCCGTACTTCGTCGCCGGCGCGATCTTTTCGGGCGTCGCGATGGTCATGACGCTGTTGATTCCAATGCGCAAGCTGCTGGGCATCGAGGATCTGCTGACGGAATGGCATTTCGACAATCTCGCCAAGGTCGTGCTGCTGACCTCGCTGGTGGTCTCGTACGCGTACATCACAGAAGCGTTCATGACGTGGTACGCGGGCGATCCGATAGAGCAAATGACTTTCCATATGCGCTACTTCGGGCCGTGGGGATGGATGTACTGGGTAATGGTGTTGTGCAACTGCGTAATCCCGTTGTTGCTATTCTCGCCGCGCATCCGGGTCAATCTGCGGGCGCTCTGGGTAATCACGATTTTCGTGAACATCGGAATGTGGTTCGAGCGTTTCGTAATCATTGCCGGTTCGCTGACGGCGAACTTCGAGCCGTCGCAATGGGCCAGTTATCGTCCGTCGATCACGGAAATCATGATCACCGTCGGCAGCTTCGCTTGGTTCCTGGGGTTGTTCTCATTGTTCTGCCGGTTCCTGCCGATTTTTTCGATGACGGAACTCAAAGAAGGGATCGTCTGGCTGCGCAAAGCGCTCAAGATGGATCGGGTCACAGCCGCATGAGCACGATCGCGATCATAGGTTCGTTTGCCGATGACGCTCGATGCGCGAATGCGATCGAAGAACTGCGTGCGGCGAAGGTCGGAGAGTTCAATACCTTCTCGCCAATCCCGAGCCACAGGATCGAACATGCAATCGGCCGCAAAAAAAGTCCGGTGCGATGGATCGTGTTGACCGGCGGAATCTCGGGCGTGCTCACCGGACTCGCGATAACGATCGGAACGACTTACGAGTGGCGCCTCAACGTCGGTGGCAAACCGCTGGTCTCGTGGCCGCCATTCATCGTGATCTCCTTCGAGCTGATGGTGCTGCTCGGCGGAATCTTCGGCTTCCTGGGAGTGCTGGGGCTGTCGGGCATTCCCGCGACCGAGATCGCGCCGGGATACAACGGGCGCTTCGGCGAGGATCGATTCGGAATCGTGGTTCGATGCGATGAGGCGGAAGCGGCGCGGGTCGAGTCGATGATGAGGGAGTCGGGCGCGGAAGAGGTCGTGCGTGAGGGCGTCTAGGAACGGTCGATGAGCACCAACCTGCAACACGCGGATCACGAACGCGCGAAGCCCCAGGCGGTCGAGTCGGTGGCCGGCGCGACGATGCAGACGGTCGCGGGCGCGATGATCGTCGTGGGTGCAATTGCCTTCGTGTTCGCGCTGGTGCGAGGCGCGGCCGCGATCGCATGGCAGGCTTATCTCGTCAATCTGCTGTTCTTCCTCGGCGTCGCGCAGGGCGCGCTGGTCGCATCGGCGGCGTTCTATCTGACGCAGGCGAAGTGGGGCGGATCGACGCCGTACCGGCTCGGCGAGGCGTTCGCGCCGTTTCTGTGGGTCGGATTTTTTCTATTTTTCGGATTGTACTTCGGCCGCAGCCT
>DATNLS010000387.1:0-3883 GCA_035602775.1 Candidatus Acidiferrales bacterium
TGGCTGCGCGATCATCCCGGTGTTCACGCGCCCGGCGCCGCTGATTGCGATGTCGGCCGTGACGGTCAACGAGCTGGCGGGCGGGCGTTTTATCTTGGGCCTGGGAATTTCGACGCCGAATATCGTCGAGCAGTGGATGGGTGTGCCATTTACCAAGCCGGTCACGCAGGTGCGCGAAACCGTCGAGGCGCTGCGCGCGATTTTCCGTGGCGAGAAGGTCACAATGGCGGGCGCGAAGGTGAAGATAAACGGCTTTCGGCTCGACCTGCCGATCGAGCATGCGCCCAAAATCTATCTCGGCGCGCAGGGCGCGAAGATGCTGCGGATTGCGGGCGAGATCGGCGACGGCCTCATTACCAACTTCATCACGCCCGAAACGGTTGGCCCGATGCTCGACCACACCCGCGACGGAATGCGGGCCGCGGGCAAGGATCCCTCGAGCCTCGACGTGGTGTGCAGAATCATGTGCGCGGTGGACGAGGACGAAGCAGTCGCGCGGACGCTGTTTCGTCGCGCGCTGACCGCCTACGTCACGGTGCCGCAGTACAACAATTTCTTTCGCGAAATCGGTTACGAGAAAGAAGCGACGATCGCAATCGACTCCTGGAATGCGGGCGATCGCAAGAAAGCGCTCGAGACGATTCCCGACGAGATGGTCGAGAAGATTTTCGTGTTCGGTACGGCTGAGAAATGCCGGCGGCGGCTGGACGATTATGCGAAGGCGGGCATTACGACTACGGCGCTGCAATTTTCCTCGTTCGCCCGGACGCCTGAGGAGCGGCGGGCGAAGGTATTGCGTGCGATCGAGCGGCTCGCGGCAGTGTGAGACGAGATCCGTCGAGCAACCTAATCCCTTTACCTCAAGACAAAAAAGAAACGCGCCCCGCCGGGAGGGGACGGGGCGCGCTCGTCGTCAGCAACGCGTGGGAGGTGCGCGTTCGCTGAATTACCTGATGTACTGAAGCATCGACCCAAGCCCCGAGCCGCCGCCGTTGGGCTGTCCATAACCCCCGTTGTACGCGGGCCGGTAGCTGGTGTTGACCGGGCGCGATCCACCGAACAATCCACCGAGCATTCCGCTGTTGCGATAGGGCTGGCTGTAACCGCCGTTGTATCCACCGCCGTTGTACGCGGGCCGGTACGCGGGCGATCCACCGAACAATCCACCGAGCAATCCGCTACCGCCGCCGTAGCTGTTGTAGGCCGGAACTCCACCGAACAATCCGCCGCCGGCAGGCGCTGCGCCGGCGCAACCGCTACGAAACGCCCATCGATTCTGTGCGAGCAAATCGTAGGCGGCCGCGGGATGACCGGTGTTGCGGTCGCGATAGTAGGTATTCATGACGCGACTAGCGGAGCCGCATCCGTTTCCGCCCCCGTAGCCTCCGCCGCCGGCGTAGTAAGGAGCCGCCGCGTATGCAGGGGCGCCTACGTAACCCGGAGCCGCGTAGCCGCGGTAGCCGTAGTCACGATAGGCGGCCGCGTCGTGGCGGACAAAGCGGTCGTAATTGCGGGTCGCCGCAAACGGGTGCGCCGAGGCGTTGACGGCCCGGGCTTCCACGCGCGCCGCATGCGAATCGTAGTGGTGGTAGTCCTTGGCAGCAGCCGCCATCGGGGTCGCGAGCATCGCGAAACCAACCAGCACCGTCACCAGACCTCGTTTGGAATTCATTGTGGGGTACCTCTACCTCAGTGAGAGAGCATTAAGGATGCCATCGACCCATTTTTCAAAACCTGTTGCCATCGCACATGTAGTACGCAATCAGACGAATCAAGGTTGCACGAAATTCGAAATAAAAAAACGAAAAACGTCAACGGAGAGAATGGGTTAACGTATGTTCAGGATCTGATGGTGCGGAGCTAAACGAGCGTTCAGGGAAGCGTCGTCAGACCCCATCGAGCGGCCGGAAAGATAAATAAATGTTCAGACAAGAGCCGGGAAAAAGTCAGACGAAGGTGCGGCGTGCGAGGTAATACATTATGCCGCCGACGATCGCGTACACGGCAATTCCTTCGAGCAAGGTTGCACCGCTGGTGATGACGCCCACCCCGACCACAAGGACAGTCGCGACCACGGCCACTACCTGCTCGATGCGCCGCTCGCGCGAGCGGACCCGGGCAACGTGCGCGGTGATGCGCGCGCCGCAGTTGGGGCATACGCCGCCCCGCTTAACGACCAGGTCGGCGTCGCACTCGGGGCATTCGATTTTGGTTCGCAGCGGCATCGCAGTCACAGTGATGACGCTACGAGCTAGGGAATTCGCTGGCAAGGGTGCGTCGCGAGGAAACTAACCCCTAGCCCCTTCCCGCGCGGGAAGGGGGACCAGACCAAACAAAAAAGCTCTTCACTCGCGGATCAACTGCTGCTAGTCTATGTGACCGTTTCAGATTAATCGGTCATTTGGTCATTCGAGAACTCAACGGAGGTTTTTGGTTATGGCAGACAATCAATCGCTCAAGGGGCGCACCGCAATCGTCACGGGTGCGTCGAGCGGAATAGGCCGCGCGATCGCAATCCGGCTTGGCGGGGCAGGCGCGCATGTGTTCCTGGCGGGGCGCACCGAGTCGGCGCTCAAGGAGGGCGTGCAGGCGGTCGAGAAGGCCGGCGGTCGTGGAACCGCGGTCGCGTTCGACGCACGCGACGTCAAGCAGGTGCAGGCCCTGGTGGAAAAGGCGGTGAAGGCGACCGACAGGGTCGATATCATGGTGAACAACGCCGGGCTCAGTTTCCCTAGCTCGATAATCGACGGCGACCCCGAGCGCTGGCGCGAGATGCTCGAAGTCAACGTGCTGGCTCTGCTGGCCGGCTCGCAGGCGGCGATTCGCGCGATGCGTGCTTGCGGGGCATCCGGACACGTCGTAAATATCTCGTCGACTTCGGGCCGCGGCGACGCGACCGGGGTTTACGGCTCGACCAAGTGGGCGGTGAATTCGATCGCGACGACGCTGCGCAAGGAACTGGAGAACGACAAGATTCGGGTGGTCAATATCATCCCGGGTGCAGTTGCCACCAACTTCGCCCGCAACTTTCCGCCCGAGTTCGTCCAGGGCATCGCGAGTTCGCTGGGGATCAAAGCGAACATCGAGCCGGGCAAGCCAGTGGCGCCTGACGTGCTGGATCAAATCGCGGCGGCAGGCAAGCTGTTCCTGGCGTCGGCTGACGACGTGGCGCGTGCGGTGCTGTTCGCCGTGACGCAGCCGATAGAATTGAATATCTTCGAGATGGTGGTGCGGCCGCAGCGGCAACTGCAAGTGTCGGCATGATGGGGTATCGTCAATCGCCAGGATGAACACGCAAAGACGAGGTGCGCCGGAAGCCAAACGCGCTGCGATCCTGGAGGCGGCGATGCGGCTGTTCGGCCAGTACGGCTATCGGCGCACCTCCATCGATGACATCGCGCGCGAGGCGGAAATCGCCAAGGGCACCGTCTATCTGAGCTTCAAGAGCAAGGAAGAGATCTTTCGCGCGCTCTCCGAGAGCCTGATCGAGCGGATGGACTCGGCGGTGTCGGCAGCCCGCGTGACGGCGGGAAGCATCGACGAGCGGCTGGTCGCGATGCTCGAAGCCAAGTTCGGCTTTCTGTTCGAGACGGTTTACAAATCGGCGCATATAGCCGAGCTGATGGATTCCAAGAACCGGCTGTCGGCGGATTTGTTCGCGCAGTTCGACCGCCGCTACATGAAGGTGCTGCGCGAGGTGATCGAAGAGGCAACGCGCGTTGGAGAGCTCGCGCCGGCGCGGATGGAACTCGACGCTGACGACCTGGCGCAGATGCTGGTGGCGGCGGCGCATGGAATCGAGCAGAACGCGACCAGCCTCGCGAGGTACCATCGCAAGCTGCGCGAGATAGTGCGGGTGATAGTGGCGGGGCTATCGTCTACG
>DATNLS010000280.1:0-18432 GCA_035602775.1 Candidatus Acidiferrales bacterium
CACACGATAGCCGTCGTACAGCGCCGTCTCAACGCGCACACCCAGCCCGCCCGGGGTATGATGATTGCTGACAATGCCAGGCGACGGAATACCCCGCTCGGGATCCTCGGCGTAGATGCGGAACTCCATCGAGGCGCCCTCGAACGTCACCTGCCGCTGCTTCAGCGCGAGCTTCTCGCCCATCGCCATCCGGATGCTTTCCTTCACCAGATCAACGCCTGTCACCATCTCGGTGACGCCGTGCTCGACCTGGATGCGGGTGTTCATCTCGATAAAGTAAAACTCGCCGCTGCCCGCTAGCAGAAATTCCACCGTGCCGACGTTCGAGTAGCCGACGACTTCGGCCGCGCGCACCGCTGCCTTGCCCATCTTCTCGCGCAGCCGCGGCGTCAGAATCGGGCACGGCGATTCCTCGACGACCTTCTGATGGCGCCGCTGAATCGAGCAATCGCGCTCGCCGAGATGAATCGCGTTGCGCTGCAGGTCGGCAAGGATCTGAAACTCGACGTGCCGCGCGCGCTCGAGATATTTTTCGAGATACATCTTCTTTGAGCTGAACGACGCCTCGGATTCGCCCTGCGCCAGCGCGAACAATCGCGTGAGCTCGTCGGCGGTGCGAACTACTCGCATGCCCTTGCCGCCGCCACCCGCGGCCGCTTTGATCAGCACCGGGTAGCCGAGCCGCTTCGCATCCACTTGCGCTTCGCGCAACTCGGTGACGCCGGTGCCCTCGCTGCCCGGCAGCACCGGGACGCCTGCGCGTTTCATGATTCGACGCGCGCGCGGCTTGTCGCCCATCAACCTGATATGACGAGCGCGCGGACCGACGAAGTTCAGCCCCGACTTCTGACACGCTTCGGCGAAGTCGCCGTTTTCGGACAGGAAGCCGTACCCCGGATGCACCGCGTCGGCGCCAAACGTCGTCGCCGCGCTGAGAATCGCGGGGATATTGAGATAGCTGTCTTCAGCGGCGGGCGGCCCGATACAGACCGACTCGTCGGCCATTCGCACGTGCAACGCGTTTTTGTCGGCGGTCGAGAAAACCGCGACCGTCGAAATCCCGAGCTCGCGGCACGCGCGGATTATCCGGATTGCGATCGTTCCGCGATTTGCTACCAGCAGTTTTTTGAACATTGGCGAACGCTCCGCCCTGTCAAATCACTTCGATGATCATCAAGGGTTGACCGTATTCTATAGGATTTCCGTTCTCCGCGAGGATTCTTATCACGCGCCCCGCGGCCGGCGATTCGATCTCGTTCATCATCTTCATCGCCTCGATTATGCACAGCGGCTGACCCTTGCGCACCGACGATCCTTCCTCGACGAACGGCGCCGCGTCGGGCGAGGCGGCGCGGTAAAACGTGCCGACCATCGGGCTTTCGATCAATTTCTGATTCGGCGCGAGATCTATTTTGCCGGCCGCTTGCGAGCCTTCTTCGGCAGTCGCCTCGACGTGGCGCGTCGCCATCTTGATCGGTGAGGCCGCGCGCGCCGCGATATGCGCGTCCGAGCCGGACTCGGTCTGATCCAACGACGCACGGCCGCCGCCGCGTACCAGCCGCACCTTGCCCTTCTTGTCCTCGATTTCGAGTTCGACCAGCCCGTAATCGCGCATCAGGATCAGCAAAGTTTTCAGCTCGCGTACTTCCATCCCGTCTCCGTGTCGTGCCGCAATTGCGGATCGTCTGCGCTCCGGATCATTGGCCGCCATGGCGTCACCCAGCCCTTCGGCGCGACTCCTCGGCGACTGTGCGCGCCGCTCTGAGAGCGAGGCTATAGCTCTCGGCGCCGAATCCCATGATTCGGCCGTGCGCGATATCCGCAATCGTCGAATGATGCCGAAACGGCTCGCGTCGATAGACGTTCGACAGATGCACTTCGATCACCGGGATATTCACGGCCGAGATCGCGTCGCGAATCGCAACGCTGGTATGCGTATATGCGCCGGGATTGATCAACAGCACGTCGCACTTGCCGCGAGCCTGCTGGATTCGATCGACGATCCCGCCTTCGCTGTTCGACTGAAACGTCTCGACCTTCATTTCAAGTTCGCGTCCGAGGTTTTTCAGCTCTTTGTCGATATCAGCCAAGCGAGTCCGGCCGTAGACTTCAGGCTCGCGCTCACCCAGCAGATTGAGATTGGGGCCATGAACGACCAGCACTGCGATTTGCTCACCCGGCGAAGCCTCGCCGGCCGTATCCTGTGCTTTCGCCCTCGTCGCCATCCCCACACCACTCCTGAGTTTCATTGAACCGCACCCTCATAGACACTGCAAGTGCACCCCTCGAATGCTGTCCACCGGTCAGTCATCACTTGAGTCATCATCGCGCGGCTTGAGGGCATCCTGGTACACTTCGCGACGACTCTTGCCAGTCAGCCGCGCGACCACCGCGCTCGCCTGCTTCAGCCCGAGGCCCGCCTCGCGCAAGACTTCGAGTGCATCATTGACGTCGATCGCAACGCTTCCCGCTTCAGGCTGCTGAGTCGCGCCTGCGACGACGATCACGATCTCACCGAGCGCCGGCGTGGCACGAAAATGCCGTTCCAGCTCTGCCAGCGTCCCACGAATCGTGCGCTCGTAAGTCTTGGTGATTTCACAAACGATGGCCGCATCGCGCGACTCTCCGAACGCAGTCACCATCGCGGCCAGAGTATCTGCGACCCGGCGCGCAGCCTCGTAGAAGACCATCGTGCGTGGCTCGCGGCGCAGTTCTTCGAGCACTTTGCTACGCGCCCCGTCGCGCGACGGAACAAATCCCTCGAAGGTGAACCGGTCGGTCGGGATTCCAGCAATCGACAACGCCGCGGCAACCGCCGACGCTCCCGGCACGGCGAGCACGCGCACATCCGCCTCCAACGCCGCGCGCACCAGCCGAAAGCCGGGATCGGAAATCGCAGGCGTGCCTGCGTCGGTGACCAGCGCGATTTTCTCGCCCGCCTTCAGCCGCGCGACCAGCTCCGGCACGCGCCGCTCCTCGTTATGCTCGAAATGGCTGATCGTCGGCGTGCCGATCTGGTGGCGCGCGAGCAACTGCCCGGTGCGCCGCGTGTCCTCGCATGCGATCAGGCTGACCTCGCCCAGCGTGCGAATCGCGCGCGCCGAGATGTCGTCGGGATTGCCGATCGGCGTCGCGACTACATACAAAACTCCGCCAGCCTCGGTTTGTCTATTTGCGCGAGTCGCCATTACA
Organism: Candidatus Acidiferrales bacterium; assembly: GCA_035602775.1. Taxonomy (GTDB): domain Bacteria; phylum Desulfobacterota; class Binatia; order Binatales; family Binataceae; genus Binatus. The sequence goes on from DATNLS010000280.1 coordinate 3,193, forward strand.
ATCCAAAGTGACTACTCTCGAAGTGACTATTCGCTCCCGGAGTTAAAGCGTGGCCGCAGGCAAAGCTACCCTACTCATCTCATGCATCGACCGGCCCGGCATCATAGCCCGCGTCTCCAGCCACCTGTTCACTCTCGGCTGCAATATTATCACCTCTGACCAGTACTCTGACGACGAGGACGGGCACTTCTTCTGGCGCATCCACTTCGAAAGCCTGCGCCTGGCGATCGGCGAGCTCTCGAAAGAGCTCGACGCGTCGATGCCGTCGATACTGCCGTGGGAGCGCCTCAAGTGGGCCTTTTTCGACACCGCCAAACGCGACCGCATCGTCATCATGGTCTCGCGCTTTCCGCACTGCATGATGGACCTGTTGAGCCGGCATCATGTCGGCGAACTCGACGGCGACGTGGTCGGCGTCGCCAGCAATCATTCCGACCTCGAAAGTCTGGTGCGGCCGTTCGAGGTTCCATTCAAGGTGATTCCGGTTTCAAAGGACGGCAAACAGGAATCGGAAGCCGCGCTGCTAAAGCATCTCAGCGAGATGGGCGCGGATACTGTCGTCCTCGCGCGCTACATGCAGGTGCTGTCCGGCGAATTTCTGCGCGCATGGAACAAGCCGATCATCAACATTCATCACAGCTTCCTGCCCGCCTTCGCCGGCCAGCGGCCGTACAAGCAGGCACACGATCGCGGCGTGAAACTGGTAGGAGCAACCGCGCACTATGTAACCGAAGAGCTCGACGCCGGCCCGATAATCGCGCAAGCGACCGCCGCGATGACCCATCGCGACACCGTCGCCGACCTCACCCGCAAGGGCAAGGACCTGGAAGTGATGGTGTTAGCGAAAGCCGTGCGATCTCACCTGAAGAAACAGGTGCTACTGCATCACAACCGCACGATCGTCTTCGAGTAAGTCCGGTTCCCCCTCCCACTACGGGTTAGGTTTCTGGCTACGCAGCGCCGGTAAAAAAACTCAACGACCGATTCGCAAACGAAATTATCGGCGACCAATACAGCCCGAACACGATGGTCGCGCAGGCCAGCACTCCCATCAGCCCGTAGTTCCACGCCTCGAACCGCACCGTGCCTTCGTCGCCGCGCGGCTGCTCGAAGAACATCACCCGAATTGGCTTCAAGTAATAATACAAGGACACTACTGAATTGAGTATTCCAACAATAGCCAGTATGTAGAACTGGCCTTTAATCACCGCTGCAAACAAATAGAACTTTCCGATGAATCCGACAGTCAGCGGAATACCAGTCAGTGAGAAAAGGAAGATAGTCAGTGCAACTGCCGGCACTATTCCGCCGCGCCACGCCAGACCGCGGTATGCCTCGACGTCCTCGCGTCCAGTCGAGTTCGCGACGATCATCACCACCAGGAACGCGCCCGCATCCATTACATAGTAGGCAAACAAGTAGAACAGCATCGCGCGAATGCCGTCGTTCGACAGCACCACGAATCCCATCAGCGCGTATCCCGCCTGCGCGATACTCGAATACGCCAGCAGCCGCTTCATGTTGGTCTGCTGCAGCGCCGCGAGGTTGCCGAGCGTCATCGTGATGATACAAACGAACAGCAGCAGTTGCGGCCAGTCGACACCCTCGAGCGCCGTCCAGCTTCCGCCTGCTGCCAGATGTGAAATCGCGGGGAAGAAAAAGCGCGTCAGCAGCGCAAAGCCCGCCGCCTTCGATCCGATCGCGAGAAAAGTCGTGATCGGAATCGGCGCGCCCGTATAAACGTCGGGCGCCCACATGTGAAACGGCACCGACGACACCTTGTAGCCCATCCCGGTCAGGATCAGCACCAGCGCGATGAACACCGCGAGCACCGGCAGATGCGCCGGCGTCGAGAGCGCCTTGTTGATCACGTTGAAGTCGAGCGAGCCCGTGATTCCGAAAATCCAGCTCATCCCGTAGATCATCGTGCCCGACGCGACGCCGCCGTAGATCAAGTACTTGAGCGCGGCCTCGAGCGAGCGCCGGTTGTGCCGCAAAAAACCGGTCAGGATGTACGAGGTCAGGCTGACGAACTCGAGCGCGAGATACGCCATCAGCAGGTTCGCCGACTCCGCCATCAGGAACATCGCGAACGTGCTCGCCAGCAAAATTGCGTAGTACTCGCCCTGGTCGCAGCCCCGCACTTCTTCCGAGCCGATCGACATCCAGATTGCCACGACCGCGGCCAGCGCGATCAGCGCGCGGAAATAAATCGCGAACGAATCGAACACCAGCATCCGATGGAACAGCCACGCGCCCGACGACGCCGGCTCCAGCCCAATCGCCACCAGCGCCAGCGCGGCCAATATCAGAGCCAACGGGCCGAGCCGCGATTTGTCAGACACGGCAAGGTCGATGATCACGATGGCCAAAATTCCGGCCACCAGGATCATCTCCGGGATGAAGTGTCGAAGGCTCGCGAGGTTTCCGAGGTCCATCTGATTCCTGCGGGCCTAGTGGAGCATCGCGACGGCGGCGCCGGATGTCGACAGCACCACCTGGTTGAGGTGCACCAGCGAGGTGTTGAGCAGGCCGAGGATCGCGTGCGGATAAACGCCGAGTATCAAGACGATGATTCCGAGCGGCACCAGCGTGAAGGCCTCGCGAAACGACAGATCGGGAAAGTCCTTGTACTTCTCGTTCAACGGCCCGAGGTAGATTCTCTGGAACGTCCACAAGAGATAGCCTGCCGTGAGGATTGCCGTCGCGGCGCCGAACGCGACCATAATCGGATGCGTCTGCCACGCGCCGAGCAGCACCAGCACTTCCGAGATGAATGCGGACATCCCCGGCAATCCCATGCCGGCGAAAAACGCGAACCCGGTGATCGCCGTGTATATCGGCATCTGCTGCGCGAGGCCACCGAAGCCGTTTATCTCGCGATGGTGCGCGCGATCGTAGATCACGCCGACCAGGATAAAGAGCATCGCCGTGATGGTGCCGTGATTGAACATCTGCAGCACCGCGCCGTTGATTCCCGCCGCCGTGAACGCCGCCAGCCCGAGCATCACGTAACCCATGTGGCTAATCGACGAATAGGCAATCAACTTCTTATAGTCAGTCTGCGCCATCGCGCACATCGCGCCATATACTATGTTGATAGTGCCGATCACGCCGAGGAACAGCCACGCGAGCTGGTAGCTGGCGGCCGGCAGCACCGCAAAGTTGACGCGCAGAATGCCGTAGGTGCCCATTTTCAGCAGCACGCCGGCGAGAATCACGGAAATAGCGGTCGGCGCTTCGACGTGCGCGTCGGGCAACCATGTATGGAACGGAAACGCCGGAATCTTGATCGCGAAGCCGATGAACAGAGCGATCCATGCTATTCGCTGGAATCCAATTGAGTAATGACTCGAATTAGCCGCCAGCTCAGTCAAATCAAACGTTGGAGTCGCAGAGTAGTAATACAGTCCGAGCATCGCCAGCAGAATCAGTACCGACCCGAGTAGCGTGTAGAGAAAGAATTTGATCGCTGCGTACTCGCGCCGCGGACCGCCCCAGATGCCTATTAGGAAGTACATCGGCAGCAGCATCACTTCCCAGAAAATATAGAAGAGAAAGAAATCCAGCGACACGAACACGCCCATCATGCCCGTGTCGAGCATCAGCAGCATCGCGTAATAGCCCTTCTCCGCGCGATTGATGCCGAAGCTGGCGAACACTGAGATGAACATGATCAGCGCCGTCAGCAGGATCATCGAGATGCTGATACCGTCGACGCCGATGAAGTAGCTAATGTGGTAAGCCGGCATCCACGACGCCTTCTCGGCGAACTGCACGGCGCTGGTGGTCGTGTCGAAGTTGTCGTAGAGGAAAATGGCTATTCCGAGTTGCAGTGCCGTGGCCACAACCGCGATCCATTTGAACGCCTGCTTCATCGAGTCGGGCAGCGCGAGAATCAGGATCATCCCGGCGATCGGAACAAAGGTTATCAGCGTAAGCGCGTGACTCATTTCAGTTTTCGCTCTTCCCGTTTTCCTTGATAGCGCGTCATGTTCGTGCGACCGCGCGCGCCAGCAGTATCAGCATCACCGCCGCCAGAATTCCATACAGGTATCCGTTGATCGAGCCGGTCTGCAGCCGCCGCAGCCTGCCGCCGACGTTGTAGGTCACGTTCGAGGCAAAGTTCACCAGCCAATCGACTACGTAATGGTCGAATAATCCAGACAGCCAGGACAGGAATACTATTACGCGCGCCGCGAGATTCACGAATCCGTCGATGATGTTAGTATCGAACCATGCCAGCGCCCGCGTCGCCATTAGGTACGGTTGTACTATTGCTCGATCGTAAAATTCATCGACGTAGTATTTGTTGTATACCCATTCGTACGGCACTCCGCCGAACATCTGACTAAAGCGCTCGGGATCTATTGTCTTCTGCCGGTACATCAAATCGGCAAGGTACCATCCAGCGAAAACGACTATAATTGTGATAAGTGCGAATGCCGCTTCGACGCCGTGGTTATGCATTCCAGCTTCGGTTACCCGGTGAGTCGCTTCTGAACTGAATATCGGATCCAGGAATTCCTCGAACGGTTTGAACGAAACCATGAATTCCGGCCATTTCAGCCAACCGCCGATGAGCGAAAGGGCGCCGAGTACGATGAGCACGTACGACATCGACGGCGGCGATTCGTGCAGGTGATGTTCCTGCTCATGCGTGCCGCGGAATTCGCCGAAGAAAGTCATATACACCTGACGCGACATGTAGAACACGGTGAATCCAGCGCCCAGCAGCAGAAATGCCCAGACTACGAAATGTCCATGCGAGAACGCCTGCCAGATGATCTCGTCCTTGGAGAAGAATCCGGCGAACGGGAAAATCCCGCAGAGCGCGAAGGTCGCAGCGACGAAGGTCCAGAACGTGATCGGCATCTTGTGCCGCAGCCCGCCCATCTTGCGCATGTCCTGCTCGCCGCCCATCGCGTGAATCACCGAGCCCGATCCTAAAAACAGACAGGCCTTGAAGAACGCATGCGTCATCAGATGGAACACGCCGGCCGCAAATGCGCCGACGCCCAGCGCCGCGAACATGTATCCGAGCTGACTCACCGTCGAGTACGCCAGCACTTTCTTGATATCGTTTTGCGCGACGCCGATCGTCGCCGCGAACAGCGCCGTTGCTCCGCCGACCAGCGCGATCACGCCCATCGTAAAGGGCGACATTGCAAATAAAAAGTTCAGCCGCGCGACCATGTACACGCCGGCCGTCACCATCGTCGCCGCATGGATCAGCGCGCTGACCGGAGTCGGTCCCGCCATCGCGTCCGGCAGCCACACATACAGAGGAATCTGCGCCGACTTGCCGGTTGCCCCGATAAACATCAGCAGCGTGACGAATCCCACCAGCGTATGCGCCGACTGGTAGCCCGCGAAATTTATCGGCACTCCTGCGAGCAGCGGCGCGTAGTGCGCGACCTCGCGCGTCACCAGCGTCGGATGCCCGATCGCCTGCAGTCCCGCGAACAAACTGTATAGCGCGATCACAAACGCCAGGTCGCCGACGCGATTCACGATGAACGCCTTGTTGCCGGCGGTTGAATTCGCCTGCACCTTGTACCAGAAGCCGATCAGCGCGAACGAGCACAGGCCCACGCCTTCCCAGCCGACGAACATCAGCCACATGTTGTCGCCCAGCACCAGCACCAGCATCGCGAAGGTGAACAGGTTGAGCCATCCGAAAAATCGCCAGAAGCCATCGTCGTCATGCATGTAGCCGGTCGAGTAAATGTGGATGAGGCCGCCGACGCCGGTGATGATCAGCGTCATGATCATCGACAACGGATCGAGCCAGAACGCGATGTCGAGATTCAGCCCGCCGACGTCGAACCACTTCCACAAGTCGTCGAGCATGAAGCGGTTTTCCGGTGGCAGTTTCAGGATCGCGAGAAACGCGGTGACCGCCACGCCGAACGCCGCGAGCACGACGCCGCATCCGACGATACTGATCGCGCGCTTGCCGAACGTCTTCTGCAGCCATGCGCCGGCAAGAAAGTTGATCGCCGCGCCAAGCAGCGGCAGCAACACGATCAATCGGATGAACGTAACCGGAATCGGATGATCCATTGTTTCGTTGCTCAGCTAACCACGCAGGGTCTCGGTCGCATCGACGTCGATAGTCTTGAAGTTCTGATAAATCGCCAGCACCACGGCCAATCCGATAACCGCTTCCGCGGCCGCCAGCATGATTACGAAAATCGCGAAAATCTGCCCGTCGTATTTGCCGCCGCCGTAAAAGGCGAACGCAAGATAGTTGATATTGGCGGAGTTGAGTATCAGCTCGACGCCCATCAGGATTCCGATCGCATTGCGCCGGGTCAGAACGGTAAAGAGCCCGAGCGAAAATATGATCAGGCTAAGCACCAGGAAGTGATTCAGCGTTATTCCCCCGCCCATCCCGATTCTCCCGCTCCCCTACTCCCGCGCTTCGTGGCGCGAAATGACTATTGCGCCGATTAGCGCCGCCAGCAGCACCAGCGACGCGACCTCGAACGGCAGCACGTATTCGCCCAGGAACGCGTTTCCGATCGCGTAGGTCGTCGGCGCTGGCGTGACCGCCGCCACCTGATGCCATGGCGTACGCGCAATTGCGTACAACATTACTAGTCCCGCAATACCTACTGTAAATAGTGCCGACCCGGTTCCTACCGCGCGATTCGATACGGTCACGTCCGCGATTCCCGCCGTAAGCATCACCGCGAAGATAGTCAGTACCAATATTCCGCCGACGTAAACGAGTAGCTGGACCATCGCGACAAAGTCCGCCGCCAGCAGAATGTAAATGCCTACTACGCCCATAAACGCGCCGAGCAGCGCGAATGTCGAATAAACTATGTTGCGCGAGAACGCTACTAACATCGCCGACCCGACCGTCAACAAGGCTAGTCCATAGAAGATGAACTGTTGGAGCATCTAGATTCCCGCGTTGCCGGCCGGCGCGTTACGCCGGCTCTTCTTCTTCAGCTGGCTTCTCGCCGCCAGGTTGCGCCCATTGATCGAGGTAGGTCATGCCGCGATTCAGAATCGGCGCGATTGCCGTGTCGGTCTCCGGCCCTTTCTTGGGCTTGTAGGCCATCACCGGATCCTTGACGAAACGGCGAATCAGGCTCTCGAGCGAGTAATCGGCGCCCTCGAACTCAGTCGTATGATGGATCGAGCCGGTCGGGCAGGGTTCGCTGCAAAGCCCGCAGTACATGCACTTTGCGATGTCGATGTCGAATTGCGACAACAGCATCTGCCGCGTCTGCGGATCCTTGTCCACGACGATGACGATGCAATCGATCGGGCAGGCACGCTCACACGCCAGGCATCCCGTGCAAATTTCGAGATCGACTTCCAGGATTCCTCGGTAGCGGAACGGCAGCGTATCCTGCACGCGCACCGGCATCCGATCCGGATACTGCACGGTGTACGGCTTGCGCATGAAATGCGATGCCGTGACCGCCATGCCCTCGAAGATGCTGGTGACGGCGTCTTTAATGTTTCCTACGTATTCCGAAACCGCGCTCATCAATAGCCTCTATATAGTCGGATTGAAATACACTTCCATCCGCGAACGCCGGAGATAGTATATAACCCGCTGAGTGAATACTGCCGCGAGAGCAATCGCAGCAGCTAACATAATATATTCCATTAGTGAGTTGCCGTCGGGCCAAATAGCTACCCACACCGCGGTTCCGATCATATTCACAAACGAAATCGGCACGAAGTATTTCCAGCAAAGGGTCATCAGCTGATCGATACGCACTCGCGGCAGCGTCGCGCGTATCCACATCGACACGAACACCAGGAATAGGACTTTGACGTTGAAGGTGATCGCCTGAAGTATATTCATCGCGATTACGTTTTTCGTCACGTGCGGGAACTGCCAGCCGCCGAGGAACAGCGTCGCGATGATCGCGCCGATGATGAACAGGTTTCCCCATTCTGCCATGAAGAAAAACAGGTAACGCATCCCGCTATACTCAGTCGCGAACCCCGCCACCAGCTCCGACTCGGCTTCGGGCAAATCGAACGGCGTCCGATTACCCTCGGCCAGCGCCGAAATATAAAGGATGTTGGCGGCGACGAAGGTGAACGGATTGGCGAACAGAAACCAATGCTGCGGCGCCCATCCCTGCGCGCGGATGATGCCCTGCATCGACAGCGTGCCCGTCATCAGCACGACCGGGAAAATCGAGAGCCCCGCCGGTATTTCGTAACTGACTATTTGTGCCGCCGACCGGATTCCGCCGATCAGCGACCACTTGTCATTCGACGACCATCCCGCCATCAGCACGCCGACCACGGTGAGCGCCGTCACCGACGTCATATAGAGGATGCCGACGTTGAGGTCCGCCAGTATCAGCGACGACGAGAACGGCATCACCGCCCACGGCAGCGTAAACGCGAGCATCACCAGGTACGGCGCCATCTTGAACAGGGGCGCGTCGGATTCGTCGGGGATGATATCTTCCTTGCAGACGTGTTTGACGCCGTCCGCCAGCCATTGCAGGAAGCCCTGAGGACCGACGCGGTTTGGACCGACACGCGACTGGATTCGCGCCCACACGCGCCTTTCCGCCCAGCTAACGATCCCCGCAAACGGAAACGCGACGCCCAGGAAGACCACGGCACTCATGATGAACACGACGAGCGCGGCGACCAGGTGCGGCGACGCGTTCTTGCCGAACGCGCCCGACGCGATCAGATTTTGTACCAGTGTCTCCATCGAGGATTAGCGATCGATCTCCGGCGCGATCACGTCGAGGCTCGCAATCAGCGTCACCAGGTCGGCGATCATCAGCCCCGCGCTCAGCTTCTGGATGATTCCCATCGCGGCGAACGAGCCGGTTCGGACGTGCACCCGCCACGGATAGCCGGTGCCGTCACTCACGACGTACCATCCCATGTCGCCGCGTCCGCTCTCGAGCCGAATCTGGCATTCGCCCGCAGGCGGCTTGAAATTGCGCGCGACCTTCGCGAGCACCGGCCCGCTGGGAATCTTCCGCAGCGCCTGACGCAGGATCTTCGACGACTCCGCCATCTCACGAATCCGCACCACGTAGCGATCCATCGAGTCGCCGAGCTTGCCCCAGTGGCCGTCACCAATCGGCACGTCGAACTCGAACTCGGGATACACCGAATACGGGATGTCCTTGCGGATGTCCCATTTGATTCCGCACGCGCGCAGGTTCGGCCCGACCAGGTTGTAGTTAATCGCCTCCTCGGGCGTGATCACTCCGACGTTGGCCAGCCGCTCGATATAAATTTTGTTCCACGAGATGAGCGCGTTGTATTCCTCGAGGATCGGATCGAAATGATCGAGGTACGCGAGCGCCTTCTCGCGCCATCCGGGCGGCAAATCCCACGCCACGCCGCCGATTCGCATGTAGTTGAACGTGAGCCGCGCGCCGCACAGCTCCTCGATCAAGTCGTTGATCATCTCGCGCTCGCGGATCGCATGCGTGAACGGCGTCACCGCGCCGATATCCATCGCCATCGCGCCGACCGACAGCAGATGCGACGCGATTCGATTAAACTCCGCCGCGATCACGCGACAGTACTCGCCGCGATGGGGCACCTCGATGTTCGCGAGCTTCTCGCACGCCATGCCCCAACCTTGGTTGGTGAACATCGCGCATACATAATCGACGCGATCGGTGTAGGGCATGAAGCCGTGATAGCCGACCTTTTCCGCAATCTTCTCGATCGAGCGATGCAGGTAGCCGACGTCCGGGATCGCCTCGCGCATCACCTCGCCGTCGGCGCGCACCACGAAGCGCAGCACGCCGTGGGTCGACGGATGCTGCGGGCCCATGTTGAGCGTCATTTCCTCAGTGTGGAGCGTGCTCATTTCTTTTTGGTGTCGAGCCGGATTATCGGGCTCTCTCTGACGGTTGATATTCCGTGGTATTCGGCCGGCTCGACGAAATCCTTGCGTTGCGGATGACCGATCCAGTCCTCCGGCATCAGGATTCGCCGCATGTCGCTGTGGCCTTCGAAGTTCACGCCGATCAGGTCAAAGATTTCGCGCTCCATCCAGTTCGCCGACTTCCACACGCCCTCGAGCGTCTCGATGCTGGGGTTGTCGCGCGGCAGCTTCACCTTCAACACCGCAGTGTGCCGCTTCGAGTAGGAGAACAGGTGATAGACCACCTCGATGCGGTCCTTGTAGTCGACGCCGGTCTCGTTGGAGAGGCAGTCTATCGCGAGCTCGGAATCCTGGTTCATGAACCGCCCGACTTCGACCACCGACTTCGGATCGATCACCGCGAACGGATCCGGCTTCTTTTCGGAAATTTCCAGCACGCGATCGCCGAACTGGTTTTTCACCCGTTCGAGTATTTGCAGAGACTCCATCTACTCAGGCAGCCGCCACCTGCTTGCCATTACCGTTGCCGTTGGGTGACCGCACCAGCCACCGCTCGGTCATCATCTTCTCCTGCAGCTTGAGCAGGCCTTCGGTCAGCGCCTCGGGGCGCGGCGGGCATCCTGGGACATACACATCGACCGGCAGGATCTTATCGACGCCGTCGCAAACCGAGTAAGCGAGCTGGAACAGTCCGCCGCAGCTCGCGCACGAACCCATCGAGATGACGTACTTGGGGTCGGGCATCTGATCGTAAAGCAGCCGCGTGCGCAGCGCCATTTTCAGCGTCAGCGTGCCCGCGACAATCATCAAGTCCGACTGGCGCGCCGACGCGCGCGGCGTCGCGCCGAAACGATCGATATCCGCGCGCGGGCCTCCCGTATGCATCAGCTCGATCGCGCAGCAAGCAAGGCCGAACAGCATGTACCAGATGCTCGATTTGCGCATCCAGTTCAGCAACTCGTCGGTCTTGGTAGTCAAAACGTAATCCGGAAGCGTGTTCAACAGGGGCATAAGACAAACCTCGAGCCTATTCCTCGACCGGTACCTTCTTAATCCATTCGAGGTCGTGCTTGACCCAAACGTAAACCAGGCCGACGAACAGGATCAGTAGAAAAATCAAAATCTCGCTGAGCGCGTACAGGCGGCGGCCCGATCGCACCCAGTCCAGGTAAACGGCGGCAATTGGATAAACGAACGCGACCTCGACCTCGAACACCACGAATATCAGCGCAATCAGGTAGAAGCGCACGTTAAAATTAATCCATGCGCGGCCGGTCGGCGGCTCGCCGCATTCGTAGGGAATCAGTTTTCGATCGTACGGATTTTGCGGCGCCAGTAGCTTCTGCAGCCCGAACATCAGCGCCACGAAGCCGATTCCGATGATCGTAAGGGCCAGCGGCACGCCAAAATTAAGATACATGCGATGTTACCGAGTCCTCATTAGTTGGACTGGCTTTAGCTGTCAAGAAGAATCGCTTCACCGGTGGACGTTTTCGCTTAAGCGAGGCTTAATTCAAACTGTCGCGATACTAACCTATTTTTTCGCCTTCAGCACTGACTTCAGGGCCGGCTCGTCGATCCATGCGCCACACCCATCCGGGCACGCGAACATCGAGACTCCAGCCTTCGTCTTTGGAACTAGGAACTCCTTGCAATTCGGGCAGGCAGCCTGACTCAAGCGCTCGCGCATCTTCTCAATCAGCTCGGCATCGCGCTTTCGCGCCCACTGATCTTCGCGCGCCTTCTCGACGTTATACAGATGGTCGCCCAGCCGATCCTTGTTATCACTCGCCATAGTCTCGCCTCAGATCATCTCCTTGATCAGCTTACCGCTGCGTGCCTTTTCGACCGTCGCCTCGAACTTCGATCCGAGATCGACGCCCATCTCCTTGGCCCGCTTCTTCGCCCACATCCCAACGTTGCGCGAGTCGCGATAGTAAGAATCGTCGCGCGGCTTCGACGCGTCGAAACTTTCCAGCCGCGACTGCTCGCTCTCAACCACCGCAAACGACGACATCACCCGACGCATCCGGGCCGACTTGCACTGCGGGCATCCGGGACGCTCGCGACGCCGCGACGAACCCATCACGACATGGGAGCTGACGAGCCCGCATCGCGCGCATTCGTACTCAAAAATCGGCATCGGATCTAAAGAATATCCTTGTCGGGGACAGCCCGCAATTCAGCGGAAATCAAAGCGGGGCTGCGCGCCCCGCGCCCGCGGCAGGGGTGACCCCTGCACCCAGTATTCGGAAAAAGCAAAGATGCGGGCTGACGCCCTGTTAGGAAGTTTGGGCGCGAGGACGCGAAGCGAGCTCGTGGCCGTCGTCGCGGACAAACTTCAAGTTTCTTCCCTAAAAAGTTCTAACAGGGACGAAGTCCCGCATCCGTTCTTTCTTATCACTGGGTGCAGGGGTCACCCCTGCCGCGGGCGCGGGGCGCGCAGCCCCGCTCTAGTTCCGTCTCCAGCGCTCGCGCACGTCGAGTACCGGTCCTGCCAATGGATTGCCGACCATGAAGAGCAGCCCAACCGCGCCGACCACGAGCCCACATCCGAGCCACCAGAGCGAGCGATACTCGATACCGAGGGCGAGCATCGCGAGGGCCCAAAGCGGGATGATGAGCGAGACGACGAAGCGCATCAGCGCGCTAATCGCATGCTCGGCCTGTTCGGCGCGGTCGTCCATGGACTTCTATTTAGCGGCTTCGGGGGAAATTTCAAATAGCGCGGGCGGTCCGCCGCCACCGATCAAGTTGGACTGCGCGACTAGGTGGAGGCGGGAACGGTAGGCGGGCGGCATTGCGTCCAGCTCGGTCGGCGTCGCAAGCAGATAGGAGCACTTGGGGTTTCTCAGATCGGGAACAGCAGCGCCGTAGTAGTACGACAGCTCGTAGTTGATGCCGGCGGGAATGCACAACTGATCGCCTTTGACGTGATCGGAAACGATAGGAGCGAAGCTTTTCACGCTGCGCATTTCGGCGAGACGCGGGCGCATCGCCATGGTCCAGAACAGAGAGAGCACCAGCGCGGTGAGGCCGAACGCGATTGCTCCTCCGAGCGCACTACGTCGCGACCGCGCGCTCAAGACGAATCCTTCGATAGTGATGGCGACCAACCAGACGTCGAACAAATCGGAGATGGGGCTGGCCCATCGGATGGACTTGAAGAGCGCGAAGTAGGCGGAGTCGCTCGACTGAAGTTTCAACTGAGTAGGTTGGCCGCGGAAAAACGCAAGGTAAAGAATGGCGACGATCGGGGCGAAGACGAATGCTGCCACGAGTACGTCGCGCAGCTTCGATGCGGCCCCGCGGAACTCCAGCCTGAAGACCGACGCGCAGACAATCGCGATTCCCGGCAATGCGGGCAGGATGTAGTCGTCGCGCTTGACGCTGGCGATCGAGAAGAAAATCAGCACCGCGAACGACATGCTGATCTGATAGAGCACCGGGCGGCGCTTATCGGCGGAAATCTCGCCGGTGTAGGCGGCCAGCGCGGCGGGCAGGAGCAGGAGCGTCATCGGAAAGGCGCCGCCCAGCAATCGCGCGGCGATGAAATAGAAGGGCCGATAGCTCTCGCCGGTTCCACCGAGCCGGGCCGGCATGAAATGTCCGAAGTTCTCGGCGAAGATAATCCTCACGAGCTTGTGCCCGCCGACGATCGCCGCCGGAACGTACCACACCGCGCCGAGCGCGATCGCAATCGCGACGATCTGCCGCGGCCATCGACTACGCAGCATCGCGATCGGGTTGCGTCGCTCGATTAACAGAAAGATCGACACGGCAAGTGCGCACAGCACAATTGCGATCGGGCCCTTGGTCAGAATCGCAAGACCGAGCACTACGCCCACGAATATTATCCTGTGTGACGAATCGGCCGTCGGCTCCTCGAGCAGCGGATAAATTGCCGAGTACGCGGTGAACAGCAGAAACGTCAGCAGCATGTCGGTCAGCGCTTCGGTCGCGCGCGAGGCGAATCCGTAGGTACCGAGCATCAACAGAAACGCGAGCCATCCTTCGTAGGTGCCGACGTTGACGAGCGTCCAGGCGAGCACCGAAGTCGCGAGCGCGGTCGCTGCGACGACCGAGACACTGCGCGCGCGGACCTCATCGACGGTGTGCCCGGTAGCGTCGGCGACGATCGCGGAGAGCCAATAGAATAGCGGGGGTTTGCGATCGGTGTAGCCATACGCGTCGACAGGGATAAGCCAGTGGGCGTCGCGTACGATGCTTTGAATCCACTCGGCCGATTGCGGCTCCGCGTCTTTCTGAAACGGCGCGCTGATTCCCTGCATAAGTACGACGAACGCAAACAGCACCGCGAGCGCGAGCATCGCCGGTCGCAGGGACGCGGCGCGGCTCGGATGCGCGGGAGAATCAGGCTGTTCCAGGGTCACGGACGGCGGGCCGTCGCGATCGGCGCGAGCCACAGATGCTGCAGGCCACCCACGGAATCGTAGCGCGCCACCTGCATCGAGGCGGCGTTGTGGGCGTATCCGATTCGGCCGCGCCGGTCGATCAGGATGATACCCGCCTCTGCGCCGGTCGCGTCGATCATTTCGCCGATTGCCTCGCGCGCGACGGCTTGCGGCGCGGCGTCGGCGAGGGCCAATACAGCTTCGCGGCACAGCGCAGTCAGGATTATCGCCTCGCCCTGCCCCGTCGCGGACGCGGCGCCGAAGGCGTGCGCAAAAGTGCCGGCTCCAATCAGCGCGGAATCGCCGACGCGACCGAAGAGTTTGCCGGGGACGCCGCCGGTCGAGGTCGCGGCCGCGATCGCGCCGCGCACGTCGACGGCAACCGCACCGACAGTGCCGTGGCCGATCGCGGCGCGCGCCGCGGCCTCAGCCTCGAGCATCCCGGTCTGCTGCTTGCGCGCGCGCCATCGCTCACGCGCGCGCTCGGTCACCATTTCCTCGGGCCGCACGAGCCGGATACCGACCTTGCGCGCGAAATTTTCTGCGCCGGGTCCCGCCATCAGGATATGCGGCGAATGTTCCATCACGGCGCGCGCGAGCATGATTGGATTTCGCACCCGGCTGACGACTGCCACTGCACCCGCTGAGACACTGTAGTCGGCGTCATCGGAATGAGTTCGATCGGAGTGTTTGCCGCGACGGGTGGAGTCCGAAACAGCCGGCTCCGCGAACATCACGGACGCGTCCATTTCCACGTTCCCTTCGGAGTTGAGCAGCGAACCGTAACCGGCATTGAAGAGCGGATGGTCCTCGAGCGCCGCGACCGTCGCGACCACTGCATCGAGTGCGGTGCCGTTGGTGCGAAGAATCCTTGCGCCGATGCGTATCGCCGCCATCATCGCGCGCCGGCGCTCCGGCCGCTCGCTACTGGGGCCGATGGAGCCGGCGCCGCCGTGCGCGACGAGCGCGGGA
>DATNLS010000034.1:0-2088 GCA_035602775.1 Candidatus Acidiferrales bacterium
CAGCCGCGCCGCGGACTATATTTTGTCGGCCCCGACGACGCGTATCCGAACAAGCCGCGCCAGGCGTGGACGCAAGGCGAAGACGAGGACTCGCGCTACTGGTTTCCCTGCTACGACTATCCGAACAGCCGGCCCACCAGCGAGATCATCGCGACGGTGCCCGAAAAATTCACCGCGGTCTCCAACGGCGCCCTGCTCGGAACGACCACCAATACGACGGACAAGACCCGCACCTTTCACTGGCGTCATGACGTGCCGCACTCGACCTATCTGATCACGCTGGCGGCGGGCGAGTTCGCGCTGATTGGAGAGCACGCGGGCAACACTCCGGTCACCTACTACGTTGCGCCCGGGCGCGAAGACGATGCGCGCCGCGCCTTTGGCAACACGCCGAAGATGATCCAGTTTTTCGAGCGCGTGATCGGCGTGCCCTATCCTTACGCCAAGTATGCGCAGGTGGCGGTCAGCGATTTTATTTTCGGCGGGATGGAAAATACTTCGGCGACCACGCAAACCGACAGCACGCTGCACGACGCGCGCGCGCATCTCGACTTCAAGAGCGATCCGCTGGTCGCGCACGAGCTCGCGCATCAATGGTGGGGCGACCTGCTGACCTGCCGCGATTGGGCGCACGCGTGGCTCAACGAAGGCTTCGCCACTTACTTCGAGGCGCTGTGGTGCGAGGAGAATCTCGGGCCCGACGAGTTCGCGTGGAACGTCCGGCAGGATCGCGAGGGCTATCTTGACGAGGACGCCAATCACTACCGCCGGCCGATCGTTTGCAATCGTTATCGCAACCCGATCGATTTGTTCGATCGCCATCTGTACGAGAAAGGCAGCCTGGTGCTGCACATGCTGCGGCGAGTCACCGGCGACGAGTTGTTCTTCAAGTCGCTCAACCTGTATTGCACGCGCCATCGCGGCGCCAACGTCATTACGCAGGACCTCCAGCGCGCGTTCGAGGACACCACCGGCCGCAACCTGGATTGGTTCTTCGACCAGTGGGTGTACAAGGAGGGGCATCCCGAAATCGAGGTCTCGAGTTCCTACGACGACAAGAAAAAACTGCTGAGCGTCACGGTCAAGCAGACGCATAAGACCGGCGACACGATTGCTTCCGCTTTCACTTTTCCGGTGACGATTGCGCTGATGGACGCCGACGGTCACGAGACGCGGCATCGCGTCGAAGTAAAGGAGCGCGAGCAGGGCTTCACTTTCGCGATGGATAAAGCGCCCAAGGCGGTGCGCTTCGATCCCGAGCACGACATCCTGAAAACGCTCAAGCACAAGCGCGGGCGCGAAGCGCTCGAGCACGCGCTACGCCATGCGCCCGAGGCGATTGGGCGAGCCAATGCGGCTCGAGAACTCGGCAACGAAGGGAGTCCTCAAGCAACTGCGGCATTGCGCGACGCGATGCTCACCGACAAGTTTTGGGGCGTGCAGGCCGATGCGGCGACCGCGCTCGGCGCGATTCGCACGGCTGCGGCGCTGGACGCGCTGATCGAAGGACTCAAGCTGCCGCATCCGAAGGCGCGGCGATCGGTCGTGCGCGCGCTCGGCAATTTCCGCGGCGACGCGCGAGCGGCGTCCGCGCTGGCCGAGGTCGCCGCCAATGGCGACGCGAGCTATTTCGTCGAGGCCGAGGCAGTGCTGGCGCTCGGCAAGACGCGCGACGAGCGCGCCTTCGCGCATCTGACCGAGGCGCTGAAGCGCGATTCTTATCTCGACGTGATACGCACGCACGCGCTGTCCGGGATGGCCGAGTTGCGCGATGAGCGCGCAATCGACATCTGCCGCGAACACTCCGCGTATGGCCGGCCGCCGCGGGCGCGCGTGGCCGCGGTCGGCGCGCTCGCGCGATTTGCGGCGCTGAAGGAGAATCGGCGCATCGAGATCCTCGATTTCATCGCGCCGCTGGTCGACGATCGCGAGTTCATGATGCGGATGCGTATCCCGTCGGCGTTGGCCGAGATTGGCGACCAGCGCGCGCTGGCCGCGCTGCACCGGCTCGCCGATCGCGACCTCGACGGCCGCATTCAGCGCCACGCCAACGACGCGATCGCATCGCTCAATGAGGGCCGCAGCCGC
>DATNLS010000033.1:0-6120 GCA_035602775.1 Candidatus Acidiferrales bacterium
CGCGGTGTCGATATCGGTCACCCCGCCGACCCCTTCGTACATCGTGTAAATCGCTTCGTTGATCATCGGCAGCAGCACGCGATTTACGATGAAGCCCGGGAAATCCTGCGCGGTCATCGTGGTCTTGCCGAGCTGCTCGGCCAGCGCGCGGGTCTGCTGGAAGGTCGCCTCCGAGGTCGCCAGCCCGCGGATGATTTCGACCAGCTTCATCGCCGGCACCGGGTTCATGAAATGCATCCCGATGACGCGGTCGGCGCGCGAAGTCTTCGCCCCCATCCTGGTAATCGAAATCGACGAGGTGTTAGAGGCGAAAATCGTCTCCGGCGGGCATACCTTGTCTAGCTTCTGCAGCAGCGCGATTTTCGCGTCCTCGTTTTCGATCACCGCCTCGATCACGAAGCCGACCTTGCCCAGGTCCTCGAGATTGGTGGTGGTTTCGATCCGGCGCATCACGCGGTCGCGCTCTTCGGGCTTGAAGCGTCCGCGCTCGATCATGCGGTCCAGGTTGCGTGCGATCGAATCGACCCCGCGCTTGCACATCTCCGGCGCGACGTCATGCATCACGACGGCGATTTCCGCCTGCGCCGCGACCTGCGCGATCCCCGCGCCCATCTGCCCTGCCCCGATAACGCCGATCTGTTGCAAACTCATTCGTCTCTCCGAAAAATTCTCAGTCGCGAGCTAGAGGTACGGGATATAATTCTTGAGCGAGCTGAGCAACGCCGCAACGTCGGCTTCGTCGCCCAGGTCGCGGCACAGGATTTCGTAGTAGCCCTTGATCCGCCCGCGCTCCTGGTTTTCCGGCACCTCGGCCAGCATCGCCTGGAAGTCTTTGAGAATCGCCTGCGTTTCGAGTTTCTTTTTGACCGGAATCGCCTCGTCATCCACGGCGATCAGCAACCGGATATGATCGATCATCCGGTTCATCACGGCAAAGTCGCTGCGATCTTTTTCCATCGTCAACTCGCTATATCAGTGATGCTCCGGCGGGTCCTCGCCGCCGGTCCACGTGCCGGCGCCGCCGCCCGCGCGCATCGCCGTGCGCACTTTCATCACGTCCTCGGGCGACTGACGCCCCGGCATCCCGAGGTTGCGCATCAGGACGTTGGTCATGTTCGACGTCAGCCGGTCGCGAATTGTCGGCGCGTCTCCGACTTGCGCGTCGAGCACCAGATCGACCTGCTCGCGCGTGAGACCCTCGGCCACGAAAATATCGACCAGTCCGGCCAGTCCGACTTCGCCGCCCGCACGGTCCACGATCGCGACTACCTTGGCGCATGGCGTGCAGACGCGTCGAATGAGCCCCGCCCGCTGGCTGCAATACACGCATCGCATCAGGAGATTGACCGCCTCAACATGACGAAGTCCCCGAAAAAAGCTTGAAGCGGCCGTGCGCACGAAAAATCGGCGGGCCCGCTTCAATTCTGAGGCTACTACCGGCTTTGGGTGGTCGCAAGTATGAACGGACGCGCCGTCAGGAACGGCGTTGACAACGGGATCTTGCTCTACTAGTATCGGAATTGAGAATCATTCTCAGAATCGCAAGAATTAACGGATCGTTCATCGCGCCATGACCCAAACCGCCCTCGCCTACTTCTTCTATTCGCTCGGCATCCTCTTTCGCGAGGGCATGGAAGCGATGCTCGTCGTCGTCGCGCTGGCTGCCGGCACCCGCGGCGCGGGACGAACCGGACGCGCGCGCGATGTCTATGCGGGAGCGATTGCCGCGATCGTCGCGAGCATCATCCTCGCATGGGCGGTCAATCATCTGATCACCGACAACGCCAGCGACACGCTCGAAGGCGTCTTCCAACTGTTCGCCGCCGCGACCCTGTTCTACGTCAGTTCGTGGATGACATCGAAGGGCCAATCCGACCGCTGGATCAAATTCATCTCGCACAAGCTCGAGGACGCCGAGCACAGCAGGATTCCCGGTATCGCGCTCGGCTTGACCGCGTTTCTGGCCGTAATGCGCGAGGGCGCGGAGACGATCGTGTTCTTCCAGGCGCTCACCAACGGCGCGACCGAGATGGTCGAGCGCCACGCGGTGATGGCCGGCATCGTCGCAGCCGCGGTCGCGCTGGCCGCGTCGTTCGTCGTCATCAAGCGCGCCGCCGATCGGATCCCGATGCGGATCTTCTTCCACGTAACTTCTTTCATGCTCTATGCGCTGGCGATCGTGTTCGTCGGCCAGGGCATTGCGAGCTTGCAGGAAGCGACGGTCGTCCCCGCGACCTTCGTAAACTACGCGCCGACAATTCCGATGCTCGGCCTGTACCCGACCATTCAATCGCTCGGCGCGCAGGCGGCGCTGCTGATACTCGCGGCGGCCTATGTCTTCGTTCCGCGCAACGCCGCGTCGCGCAGCGTCAAGGTCGCGGAGCGACAGGCGATGCGGGCGCGCCAGGCCTGAGCGCAGGCGCCTCGGCGAAAGAATCGTCGCCGCCGAACAGCACACTCTCCACGTCGGAAGTCAGCTTCTCGGAAGTCACCAGCGCGCGAAATCCCATCCGCGTGCATTGATCGACCATCGGATCGCGCGCGTCCGGACTCTCACGCGCGTGCTTGAGCGCGACGCGCAAATCCTGCGTCCGATCGAGCAGCACCGAAAGCCGCGCCTCGACGATCGCAGTCGAATTGCCGCCGCCTGAAAGCGCGAGCGCCAACGACTCGTTATGTTCCGAGGCAGCCAGCGCGTGCAGCGAGGTTTTGATTTCGGTGCATGCCGCTTCGGCGTCGTTCTCCGGACCCGGCGACAAATCGGCGGCAAGGATGGGTTGAAAAGTACTCAGCACCGCGACGGCAACGAGCAGCACGCGCGTGGATACTGAAAAGAGCCACGCGGCCGGCTCCCAAGTCGTGCTATGTCCGGGGGCGCGCGATCTCGTCAGGCGGCGTCGTTCTCGCCGGTCTCGTAGCCGAGGGAGCTGAGAAACGCCTCCTTCTGGCCGGACGGCATGATGTAGATTCCGTCCCATCCGCAGACCTCTTCGCAGAGCAGGCATCCGACGCAGGTCTTTTCATTGACCTGCACCTTGCCAAGATAGACCGCCGTGTTTTCGGGCGACGGCGAGATGCAATCGAACGGGCAAACGTCGACGCACACGCCGCATCCGTTGCAGTTGTCGGGATGGACGACGGCGACCGGGCGCTCGGCGCGCTTGAGCACGTGGGTCATCTCGCCGTGGTTGTTCATGATTGCGTCGTCGGGGCAAATCACCCCGCACGCGCCGCAATCGATGCACATCGCGGCCTCGATGTAATAGACCTTCTTGGACAAACCCGAGATGGCGCCGGTCGGGCAACGCTTCTCGCACGCGCTGCATCCGGTGCAGTTCTCGGCAATAATCTCAAACGGCATCGCCTACTTCCTCATCTCGTCGATGATGCGTTCGCGATGCCCATGCTCGATCAGCTGATCGTTGCGGCGCGCCTGCTTGAGCGCGATGTACGTGAAAAACATCACGAGGATCATCATCGCGATGATCGGGATGTTATCGGGAACGGTCAGAATCTGGAGAAATTGCTGAAACCCGGTAATTTGCATTGAATCCTCGACGCCCTGCTCTATCTTCTGCGATCAGATGTACCAACGCTATTAGGCGGCGTCAACTTTGATGGGGCGATGGATGCAGATTGCTAATCGCGTCAGCATCGCGGACTGTCACTGTAGTGCTAGTTCCCCTTCGGGGCTTTGCCGGTTCCTGATAGCGGCACGGATTGGGGCGAGCTGGTCAGGTTGTCATAGATCATCAGTTCTCCGCTCTGCTTCGTCGTGTTCGTAGGCTTGAAGGTCACCGATGCCTTGCAGGTCTGGCCGGGCTCAAGCGTTTTTTCGCATTCCGACTTCAACGCGAATACGGATGGTGACGCAGTCTGCATCGCGACGCTGACCGCCAACGCAGTTTTTTTGTTGCTCACATTTTTGATCGTGACCGTCCTGGACTTACTGGTAGTTCCGACGCTCACCTTGCTGCCGAATCCCAGCGAAGCGGGACTGAAACTCAACTGCTCTCTTACGCCACCGGGAAACAATCCGAACACGGCGAGTTGGGTCTGCGTTCCCATATACAGGGATCCATTAGCTACGGTTGGTACAGTGAACTTCACCGCCGGTCCGGGGTCGTCGAGGCTGAACTGGTTGCTGCCGTACAGCTCGTGATTCAGATTGGTCGCGTCGAAGGCATACAGAATCGCCGGACCATCTGACTTCCACGCGGAACTGTTGATCGCCCACAGGATGCCGCCGGTCGTGCCGTTGGCGGAGATCACCGGCGACGCGCCGGGATATGCAAACGGGAAGTTCGCGATCGAGGCCGGCGATGCCTTGATCAGCCCGTTTGAGATGACGAACATTTTCGGCCGATCGTTCACACCGATCGTGTAGATCATATTGCGCAGGCCAGCCTTCGGCACCGTCCCAGCCCAGTACGCAGGCGTGCTGAACATACCGCCGATTTTGTTAATCAGTTCCTGCACCACCTGGTCCATGCTGGCATTGAATCCACCCATCGAGTCGCGATTGACCAGGTAGATTGATCCCAGCTTGCCGACACCGATCATCAGATGGGGATTTGGCCCCGGCTGATCGGGCAGCAGCAGATTGCCACCCGAGCCCATGTCCAGATCGTCGTCATCGAGCATGAGCTCGTCGACCGGCGTAAAAAAGCTACTGACCGACAATGTCCCGGCTCCGGGCGTCAGCCTGAGAAAACTGTCGCCGTAGTCGACCGGGGACGCGCCCGTATCGAAGGTCCCATTGCCGGTGATTGTGATCAAATCGCCGTTGGTATCAACGCCCGGACCGCATCCCGCCTCCCAGATACCGCCCTGTTGGCCATTGGGCGTAGTGTTGTACACAACTACCTGCGCCAGGGTCGTTTCGTCATAGCCGAGAATCCATCCATGATAGGGCGTAACGTCGCAATGCGACGCGAAGCTCAAATAGACCACGCCGTTCGCCAGCGTCAGCGCGGGCCGATCGTGCTGCAGGAGCGCATCGAACGTTACTACGCCGTTGACGCTGTCCTCTCCCGTTCCCGGCACGCTCGCCCCAATCGTGACGGGACTGTTCGGCATTTCAAGCCCGGTCGCGATATCCAGCGCGTGAAGCTGTTGCTGATACTCACCCGCACCGAGCTTGACCTTGGAGACGACGTAGAGCGTCCCGGTGGCAGGGTCAATCACCGGCGTCGCCGTAATCCCAATCATGGGGGTAAGGTCGGTACATGACGATCCGAGGTCGGCCGACGGCACCGGGGTAATTCCATCGGCCGGATCGATGAAGCTGGTTTGCCACAGCGGAGGACCGGCCGCGTCGGCGTCAAACGCGTACACGCTGTCGTTCTCGGTCGCGACGTAGACGACATTGTGCGTCCCTTGGCCGGGGATCTCCACCGCCGGAACGTAGAGCGGCTGCGCATAGGCCTCGCCGTCGATGGCGTCGGTAAAGAGCAGGCCGAATTGCGACGCGGTGACGTTGGACGGAGTCAGCACGCTCTCCGCAAGGTTCTGGCCGGTGCGGAAATTATCGTTGCGGTAAAGGAATGTCCCGGTGAAACCCGGCTCCAATGCGCGCGCGGAGCGCGGTTGCCCCGCTGCAGACGCCGCATGGCCAACCACGCCGGCGCCGGAGATAAGCGCCACGAGCGCTGCCACACCCAGTACCAGACTCCGCAGCGATCTTTCTGTCACTTTCCCCGCCGAATGTTATCTGTCCCGATGCGCAGGCATTCTAGTGAGGTAGGCGCAGCCCGTCCATCAGCGTTCTCCGGCCTGCAGCGCGCCACTACCAGCGCTGACGTGACGTCTGACCGCGCACACAAAATTCATTCTTGCTAATTGGCAAACATAGAGCGTACCTATCAGAAGGCATTCAAGAACAATATTCAAAAGCGGGAGATACAACCGATGAGCACTCAATCGTCGAAGCGAACCGTTATCATCGCGACACTGGCGATACTGGTGGGCTGCGCGACGGAGTCGCGCGCACAAATTAGTAGCTACATGCCGTCAGCGCCATCTCAAGCGGCGCAGGCACTCACCGGTAGTCAGCAGTCAGCAGCGAACAGCGCATTATGTTCGGCGGTTGGCAGTCATTTCCCCAATCCCGCCGCTGCC
>DATNLS010000126.1:0-2552 GCA_035602775.1 Candidatus Acidiferrales bacterium
TCTCGGTGCGTCGGACGGGCGCGCGGCCAGCGTCGCGCTGATTCTCGGCCTCGCGACGATCGCGTTTCCATACGCCACTGAACTAACCGGCGAGCCGGTCGCCGCCGTATGCGTCTTTAGCGCCTTCTACCTGCTCGCGACGTTTGGCACACGCCGGTCCTGGATACGCCATTTCGTGGAGCCACAGACTGCGGACACAGTGGGCCCGATGTTACGTGCCTTAGCCGCCGGCTTTCTCGCGGGATGGGCGGTGCTCAACGACTACCCGGTCTTCCTGGTCGCCGCCGCGATCGGAATCTACGCGCTATTCAAACTGCGCGACTTGAAAAATCTCGCCGCGTTTTCCGCCGGCGCCGCGATCACTGTCGCCATCATGCTCGCCTACAACTGGGGCGCGTTCGGCAATCCATTCTTCTTCAGTTACCAGGCGTTCAAGCTGGCGCCGACCGAGAATCGTCAATTCCCCGAGCAGGCGGTCGGCTTCGTCGGCCTGACCTACCCGAAGATGCGCATCCTCTGGAACGTGCTGCTCGATCCTCAGCGCGGACTGTTCTTCTGCAACCCGGTGTTGCTGCTCTCGATCGTCGGCGTCGGCTATTTCGCGCAGCTGAAAAAGTGGCGCGCCGAATTCGTCGTCACTGTGTACTCATTCGTGGTGCTAATCCTGTTCAACGCCGCGTACGGCGAATCGATCGTATCGTGGGGAGGCGGCACCGCGACCGGACCGCGGCAAATCGTCGCCTCGGTGCCGTTCATGGTACTTGCGCTCGCGTTTCTTCCCGCCGCATGCAACTGGCTGCTGGGCGCGATAGGCGCGCTGTCGGCCGCGATCATGCTGATGGCGACCGCGACCAATCCGCACTTCCCGTACGAATACGACAATCCGGTGCGCGACTTCGCGCTGCAGCAATTCATGCGTGGCGATTTCGCCACCAACCGCGACGCGTTCTTCGGCGGCGGCATGATCGTCCGCGACTCGGTCGCCTTCAACCTCGGCAAGCTCGCCGGACTGTCCGGCCCGTTCCAGCTGTGGCCGCTCGCGATTTTCTGGATCTTCGGCTCGTATGATTTGTCGGAAACGCTCGGGCTCTGGGGCGAGGGCGCCTCGCGCCGCCTGACGCAAATCGCCACGACCGTCGGAATCGCGGCGCTGTTCCTGCTCTCGATGAGTCAACGAGTCATGCAGCCCTTCGTGCAGAGTGGGCGCCAGGGATTGCTGGGCAGGTATTACGTCGGCGACGATTGCAGCGTGAGCGCGCCGCACATCGTGCGCGTCGATCCGCAATTGGACTTCGACCAGATTTCCGAAATGGGCGCGATGCCGTTTCCGTCGTGCGACCTCTGGCGCGGACTGCTACTCGCGCCAAAGACCGGCGACTACGAATTCTCGATCGACGTTGACGATTCAGGATGGGTCACGGTGGACGGCACGCAGGTGATTCACGACCCCGGCCCGATCAACAAGCCTCACGACAGTGGCTTCATCCACCTGACCCAAGGACTGCATCGTATCGAAGTCGGCGAGCGAAACATCGGCGGTGGCTCCTACCTGCACCTGTACTGGAAAGTCCCCGGCACCTCGGACAACCAAATCATCCCCCCCGAAGCCTTAATCCCCGACCACGCCGGCTCATAGGTCTTCGAGAGGAACTTCAGCCTTCAGCTCCTTCCCGTCCCAGTCGCGAATGAGCTTGAGCCAGTAGTTCCAATAGAGCTGGTCGTTCATAAAACTCCGGCCGAAGAACGACGCATTGTCCGTATGGAGACCTAGAATCCAGATGTATCGCGCGCCGACGAACAAAGGCACCGCTGATAGGTCGATCTGCGCCAATAGCCTCCGCTCCTGGTAGGCATCGAGGAAGGGCTTCCAGTTCGATGTAGTGCTTCGCATATCCAGAAGCCATCGATAGACTGCGATGTCATAGGCTCTCCATCCGACGCCGCAACAATCAAAGTCGAACATCGTAATCGTATCGCCGTCGAAAGCTGCGTTACCGCCGTGCAAATCGCCGTGAGAAAATCCGAAATTTGGCTATGGTTGCACCGCTTCAATTCGATGCCGGACCTTTGCAGCGAACTCTCTCATGTGAACAGTGCAGCATAGCGCGGGCCTTCCGGCTGCTCGATAGGATAGAGCAAGCTGCCATCCCTACTGCCGATTGGTTTCGATACCGCGATCCCTTTTCGATCCAGGTGTAAGAGGATTTCAAGTTCGTACTCGGTTTCCGACCGCGACCTCCAACCCGCGCGATACACCCGGAAGCCATACGTTCTGTCACCCGCTCGTACGCGGAAGGTGTCGTTCAGCCCGCGCGCGAGGAATTCAGCGCCAGTAAGTTCGCCAACCTTGTACTCGCGCCAGATGTGAGAGACGACCGCCGAAGGTGAGAGGGTCGAATAACTTATGCTACCGCTCACTAAACCGCCCCCCTAATCTCGATTAGTCCCGCTCAGGCAGCAATCCTGCGCGGGTGACTTCGCGCCGTTCACTCTTATCCAGCGCTTCCGCCGCGCGTGACAACGGGAAGGTTGCGTCGCACATTTCGCGATAG
>DATNLS010000030.1:0-43971 GCA_035602775.1 Candidatus Acidiferrales bacterium
CCGAAGAAAGACATCCCTCGCGGCGTATTGCTCTCGCTAACTATCCAAGGTCTGTTCTGTTACATGTTCGAGTACTTCGCGGCTAACTACTTCATGAGTAGCGCCTATAGCCTTGCCGACGCGAAAGGATCCGCGGCGCCGATTGGCGACATGATGACGATCATCGGCAATGCCCTGCTAGGAGGCCATGGCCAGGCGTTCATGATGCTCGAAGCACTTACGGTGTTCCTGGCGTTGATAGGCACGACACTTAGCTGTATCAACACCGGCGCCCGCGTGACTTATGCAATGGGCCGCGACTCCGAAGTACCAGAGCACTTCGGGATGTTGCACGGCGAGAACCTGACCCCGCATCGCACGATTTGGACCCTCGCGGCGATTTCGGCAGTTCTGGGCGCATATGCCGCGCTTTATTTCTTCGCCGGCTCTTCCGCACCGGACGACAAGACGATTGCCACTCTGCCGAAGAATCTGTGGTACGCGATCGGAATGAGCTCGAACGCATCGCTGGCGGCTCTGCCCAACGGACTGGCGCTGGTCACTCTGATCTCAAACTTCGGAACGTTTATCGTCTATGGATTGACGAACGTCTGCTGCATCGTGGCGTACCGCGAGCATCATATGTTCCATGGTGTGAAGCACATGATCATCCCAATCTTCGGCGCGCTGGCGAACTTCGCCTGCATGGCGTTCTACATCATTGGACCGATGGAAGGGCTCGGCAGCGTTAAAGAGCCGCTGATGGCAGTTGGAATCGCGGTGTTGTGGGGAGCCTACGGCGCCTTCTACTTCACCCGTAATTCTAAAAAGCTCGGAAGGAGTACGCTCTCGGCTAAAGTTGCCTGATCGAAAATCTGTGCCTCCGCTGTGCGGGCTGGCCTCACCATCAAAGGTCTTACGGGGACCGGTGGGACCGCCCGCACGGTATTTTTCAGGACGGCATTTCAGGCCCGGGAGCGGAGAGGACTTACTCCTATTGAACGACGACTTTTTGTACGCCAACGATCTTTGCGTCCACGCCGAAGGCGCGGCGTAGGTCTTCAGCTTCCAGCCAGGCCTCTTCCTCGTCGTCCGTTTCAACCAGTAACCCCATCTGCTTGCCGCCGTAACTGACGCTCACGTAATGCCATTGGGCATCGAGCAAGCCGGGCTCTTGATCAAAGGACTGATTGATTGTCGCCGCGCTGCTGTTTTTGTTCATCTGTCACACGCCTCTAAGGGCTAAGAGTCCAACGTTTCTTTGATCGTGGTAGTCAAATCGCCTGGCTTGAAGGCGGCGATTACCAGCAGGAATTGTTCGAACGTCATGCCGAGATGGCGAAATCCACCCTGGCAAAAGAGAAACGCGTACAAGTCGAGGACCTCGTCGCGGATAGCCAAGGGGAGGCTCGGAACCGTTTCCGCAATCGGAAATTCCCGTAGCTCCGGGCCTTCAAATTTTTCACCTATGCTCCTGAAACGTCTTGCCGGGACTGGTTGGTTCTTGACCGCTGGTAAGTGTGAAAGGCTGGCTTCTGGGGACATCCTGGTTTCCTCCCGAAATACGCCGTCCGCTGCTCGAGATGGCTGCGAGCAGGCGCTTCGGATCGCCCAGATCGCTCCACCTGACTCCGTTGACGGGCAAAACCGAAAACTCAGCCGGAAATTCGGATAGCACCCGGGCGGAGAAATCCAGCGACGGCAGTTGTCGATATATCGTTCGAACAATTTCATCTTCGGCAGCGCCGCCGAAGAAGGGTTGAACCCCCGAGAACATGCTCCATAACTCGGGCAGCGCCCTCGTCATCAAGGACAGCAGGGTTGAGGTATTCGCGAGCAGGACAAAGCTGTTCCAGAGATAGTGGCGGTCATAAAGATCGCGCGCCACCTCGGCCGAAGGCTTCTCCAGAAAGCGACGAATCCGGCTGATCCTGCCGATTCCGGCAGAGGGCAGCGACAGCGGCGAGCCGGGCTCGATCCATCCATATTGAGTCTCTGGACTATCCGGCGCGATTCCGAGCAGCACGATCAACTGGGGTGATCGCTCGACCGCACGGAGCGCGCTCGAGACATGCAGCATAAAGATCGAATCGTCACTGACATAGTGGTCGGAGGGAAAGATCGCGACGGGGCCTGTGTGCCCGGTCTCGATGAGGCGAAGCAGCGCGCACAGGATCGCCGGCGCGGTTCCGCGGTTCTCGGGCTGAATGAGAAGATTTTGCCACGGCGTGACGTTGAGCAGAGGCGCGTAAAACTCGCGATGAGAGCGATTCAGCACCGTCAAGGTTTCGGCGGGATGCACCAGCAGCGAGACCCTGCGCATGGTCTGCTCGAGCAGCGTGCTGCCCTCGAACAGCGGACAGAACTGCTTCGGTATGTGATGGCCGAAAACCTCGCGGGTGAATGAGCTGAGGCGTACGCCGTCGCCTCCAGCAAGAATTACTGAGGCATACTTACAATCGTCGAAATTTGAGGTCGTGAGAAAGCGCGGTTCTGGATTTCCGTCGTGGTTAGTCGTGCCTGCTCCGGGCATTTGACCATCTCCATCCATGCTCGTTCGGGCGAATCAACAAAATGCTCAGGGTACAAGGCGGCAAATAAGCAATCGACGTGCCGCGAAATACTATTGGCGGCATCTACAAAGTGCTGAGGGAGACCAATGTAGTGAGAAGTTTTTTCTTCACTAAGTGTGAACATCTTGCTGCGTGGTGAGTCCTTCCATCCGAGGCTCGGGTCGGAATTGCACTTGCCCTCACGCTTAACAGTGATAGGTAATTATTTAATAGTGATATGTAATTATTTCCGAAGTACTATTAAATTTGTAAAACTTACCCGCCGATCGTGGAAAACCTTAGGAATTTGCCACCTTATTGTTGGCCTTGCTCTTGCTGATGTGTTCTGGCTCAGCGCCCCGCGCAAACAGACAACAACTGCATACTGAGTTATATCTCTTGATCCTATGAATGGCCTAATCAGAACGATGCCCGGAAATCCTTACCCGCAAGGTGCAAACTGGGATGGGGCGGGTGTGAACTTTTCGCTCTTCAGCGAGAACGCGACCGGCGTAGAGCTTTGTCTCTATGATGATCGCGATGAAAGTGTCGAGACCTACCGGCTGCCGATTACCGAGCAGACGGATTGTGTCTGGCATATCTATTTGCAGGGGGCGAAGCCCGGTTTGCGATATGGCTATCGGGTACACGGACCTTACGATCCGAAGAATGGGCATCGCTTCAATCCGGCTAAATTGCTGGTGGACCCTTACGCCAAGTCTATCGACGGATTCATGCGCTGGGACGACGCATTGTTCGGCTACACGATCGGCCATGCCGACGCAGACTTGAGCCGCGACGATCGCGACAGCGCGCCGTTCGTCCCCAAGAGCGTGGTCGTCGATCCATACTTTGACTGGCGCAACGATTCGCAGCTGCACATTCCATGGCACGAGACGATAATCTACGAGCTGCATGTCAGGGGCTTCACGGTGCAGCACCCGGAGATACCGCATGATTTGCGGGGCACGTACGCGGGCCTGGCGCATCCGGCGGCGATTGAATATCTCAAGAAACTGGGCATCACCTCGGTCGAGCTGATGCCGATCCACCATTCGGTGGCGGATCGCCATCTGCTGGAACATGGACTTACCAACTACTGGGGATATAACTCGCTAGGATTCTTCGCGCCCGACGCGCGCTTTTCGGCAGCGGGTTCCGCTGGCGATCAGGTGGCGGAATTCAAGAATATGGTTCGCACCCTGCACAACGCCGGTCTCGAGGTAATCCTCGACGTGGTTTACAACCACACTGCGGAGGGCAACCAACTAGGCCCGACGGTCTGCTTCAGGGGTATCGACAACACCGCGTACTACCGGGCTGTCGACGGGAATCCGCGCTACTACATGGATTACACGGGATGCGGCAACACGTTGAACATGCGGCACCCGCGCGCGCTGCAGTTGCTGATGGACAGTCTGCGCTACTGGGTCACGGAAATGCACGTCGATGGATTCCGATTCGACCTGGCGGCGGCGTTGGCGAGGGAGCTGCACGAAGTCGATCGCCTGGGCGCGTTCTTCGACATCATTCACCAGGACCCGACTTTGTCGCAGGTAAAGCTAATCGCGGAGCCGTGGGATTTGGGCGAAGGCGGCTACCAGGTCGGCAACTTTCCGGTGTTGTGGTCGGAATGGAACGGCCGCTATCGCGACTGCGTCCGCGATTACTGGCGCGGCTCCGATCAGAGTCTCGCCGAGTTCGCGTCGCGGTTGACCGGCAGTTCGGACCTGTATGAATCGGGCGGCCGCAAGCCCTACGCGAGCATCAATTTTATAACCGCGCATGACGGCTTCACGCTGAACGACCTGGTCAGCTACAACGAGCGGCATAACGAAAACAACGGCGAGGAGAATCGCGACGGCGAATCCAACAACCGCTCATGGAACTGCGGTGTTGAAGGTCCGGCCGGGGACAATCGCGAAGTCGCCAAATTGCGCGCCCGTCAGAAGCGCAATTTTATCGCGACGCTGTTCCTGTCGCTGGGCGTCCCCATGCTGCTGGCTGGCGACGAACTCGGCCGCACTCAACGGGGAAACAACAACGCATACTGCCAGGACAACGAGATTTCGTGGCTGGATTGGGACAACGTAGATCTCAAGCAGCTCGATTTCACCAAAGAGATCATAGAGTTCCGTAAGCAGCATCCTGTATTTTTCCGGCGCAAATGGTTCCAGGGAAAATCGATTCGCGGCAGCGACGTGCACGATTTGGCGTGGTTTCGTCCTGATGGAGAGCAGATGTCCGACGAGGACTGGGGCGCCGGTTTCGCGAAATCGTTGGGCGTGTTCCTCAACGGCGACGAAATCCCCGGGGTTGACCCTGCCGGCCGTCGCATCCTCGATCAATCCTTCTATTTGATCTTTAATGCTCATTGGGAACCGGTGGACTTTGTGCTGCCAGCTAAAATCTGGGGACAGAGTTGGAGCCGTGTACTCGACACCCGCAATGGGGCGGCGCCGACCGAGGACGTCTGGCAGCGATCCGCCGGAACCAAGCTCAATGTCGAGTCGCGATCGCTGGTTGTGATGAGCCGTGTTGCATGAACCGCTATCCACTTACCGCATCCAGCTGAACAGCGACTTCGGCTTCGACGATGCGGCGAAGATCGTCCCGTACCTGGAAGAACTGGGTATCGACCATCTCTATAGCTCGCCCGGTTTGCAGGCCGCGCGGGGCAGCACTCACGGCTACGACGTAGTCGATCACACGAAGGTCAGCCGTGAGTTGGGCGGCGATCGCGCGTTCGATCGAATGTGCGACGCGCTCGAGCGGGCGAAGATGGGCCAGCTGCTCGACATCGTGCCGAACCACATGGCGATCGACCGTGAGAATCCGTGGTGGTGGGACGTGCTGGAGAATGGACCGTCGAGCGCATACGCGCAATTTTTCGATGTCGATTGGGAGCCGCCGGAACGGCGCATCCACAATGTGGTGCTGATGCCGGTGCTCGAAGATCAGTACGGCATCCTGCTTGCGGCGGGAAAACTGAAGGTCGTGCGCGAGGGGGGCAACTTCGAGGTGCGCAACGGCCACGGGGTGTTCCCGGTTGCGCCGCGGTCGCTGTACCAGATTCTCGCGCCGGCGGCGGTCAAATGCGACAGCGATTCGCTCGCGTTTCTTGCGGACGGATTCGAGACGTTGCCGTCGCCAGACTTGACCGATCTCAAGAGCATTACGCGGCGGCATCGCGACAAAAAGCTGTTGGCCGACATGCTGGCAAAGCTGCTGAGCGAGGACGCGGCGGTTGCAGGCGCGATTGATGAAGTCGTCGCGGGACTGAACAGCGATCCCGATCGACTGCACGAATTTTTCGAGCAGCAGAACTATCGCGTCGCGTATTGGCGCATGGCCAAGCGCGATCTCGGTTATCGCCGGTTCTTCGACGTCAACTCGCTGGTCGGTCTCAGGATTGAGAACGAGCGCGTGTTCTACGCGACTCATCAGCTGGTGATGCGGTGGGTTTCCGAGCGGCGTGTATCAGGACTTCGGGTCGATCATCCCGACGGGTTGCGCGATCCGCTGCAATACTTTCAACGCTTGCGGGCGGCATGCCCCGATACCTGGATTGTGGCCGAGAAGATTCTACTTGGCTCCGAGAGGCTGCGTGAGTCGTGGCCGATCGAGGGCACCACCGGTTATGACTTTCTGAATGTCGTGGGGCGCTTGTTTGTCGATCCCGCCGGCGAGCAGCCGTTGACGGACTTCTATCGAGAGTTCACCGGCGAGTCAGCCGACTATGCGGCGCTGGTTCGCGCGCGCAAGCAATTTGCGATGCGCGATACGCTGGGCAGCGAGATCAACACGCTCACCGCAATGTTGCTGGATCTGTGCGAAGCTGATCGCCTCTACCGCGACTACACCCGCCACGATGCACACGAGGTGATCCGCGCGGCGATGGCGTGCATCCCGGTTTACCGGACATACGTTCGCGAGCCGCACGAAGTCGGTCCGGAAGACGATTGTCAGATCGCGGCGGCGATCGAGGCAGCCAAAGCATATCGCGCGGACCTTGACCCGCGCTTGTTCGACTTCCTACGCGATATTCTGTCGTGTCGAACCGGTGCAAAGATGGGCGCCGAGCTGGCCCTTCGATTTCAGCAGATTTCCGCCGCCGTGATGGCCAAAGGGGTCGAGGACACCGCCTTTTATTCCTTCAACCGCATGCTCGCGCTCAACGAAGTAGGCGGCGATCCGGATTGTTTCGGCGTGACGCCCTCGGAATTCCTCGCGTGGTGCCGCCGGATGCACCGTCATTGGCCGCACACCATGCTGGCGACGTCGACCCACGATACCAAGCGCAGCGAGGACGTGCGGGCGCGGCTTTTCCTGCTCTCCGAGGAGCCTGAGCGATGGAGCCGCGCGGTAATGGAATTCGCCGCGATAAACGAGCGTCATCGCAGCGGCGACATGCCGGATCGGAATTTCGAATATCATCTCTACCAGTCGATGGCCGGCGCGTGGCCGATCGAAAAATCGCGGCTGCTCGCCTACGCGGAAAAGGCGGCGCGCGAAGCCAAGGTCCATACCTCGTGGACCGATCCGGTGCCGGCGTACGAGGACGCGGTGCGGAAATTCATCGAGGGCATCTACGGCGATTCGAGCTTCATCGACGCGCTGGACAAGTTCGTCGGCACGGTGATCTATCCGGGACGGATTAATTCGCTCGCGCAAACGCTGCTGAAAATCACCGCGCCCGGCGTGCCGGATTTCTACCAGGGCACGGAGCTGTGGAATCTCGCGCTGGTCGATCCCGACAATCGGCGCCCGCAGGATTTCGATCTGCGGCGACGACTGCTCGCCGATCTCAGAAACGCAACGCCCGAACAGGTGATGAAGCGTATCGACGAGGGGATGCCCAAGTTGTGGCTGATCCGGCAGGCGCTCGCGCTGCGCAAGAGGCATCCCGATTGGTTTGGCTCGCAAGCGGGAATCGAGCCGCTTGAAGTTCGTGGCGAGCGTCGCGATCACGTCGTCGCATTCATCCGCGGCCAATCGGTCGTGACGATCGTGCCGCGGCTGGTGGCGAAACTTGGTGGCGATTGGCGCGACACAGAGATAGAAATTCCGCGCGGCGAGTGGACGAATCTCATGACCGGGGAGCGGCTGCGCGCCAGGCGCATAAAACCTGGCGAGCTGATGCGCCGATTTCCAGTCGCGCTGCTCGCGCGTGAAGGGACCTAGCTGTGAGTCGGCGCAGCGTGTGGGCGCCGTCGGCGGCAAGCGTCGCGATGGTGACAGCAAATCGGCGCGTCGAGATGCGTCGTACGAGCGGCGGATGGTGGTGCGCCGATCTGAGTCCTGAATTGTCGCGCGCCGACTATGCCTTCAGCCTCGATGGCGGCTCGCCCTTGCCGGATCCGCGTTCGCCGTATCAGCCTAACGGCGTGCATGAGTTCTCGCGCCCCATCGATCACTCGAGTTTCGAATGGCGTCATGATCGCTGGCAACCCGCGCCGCTGTCGTCGGCGATCATTTACGAATGCCACATCGGCACGTTCACTCCCGCGGGCACCTTTGACGCTGCCGCCGAGCGATTTGGCTATCTGCGCGATCTTGGCGTCACGCACCTAGAGGTGATGCCGGTGGCCGAGTTTTCCGGCGCGCGCGGATGGGGCTATGACGGCGTCGATCTTTTCGCACCGCATCATTCCTACGGCGGCCCCGACGCGTTGAAGAGCTTCGTCGATGCGGCGCACGGGCACGGCCTCGGCGTTATTCTCGACGTGGTTTACAATCATCTGGGTCCGGAGGGGAACTATCTCGCCAAGTTCGGACCTTACTTTACCGACCGCTATCGCACGCCGTGGGGCGACGCCGTCAACTTCGACGATAGAGAGAGCGACGAGGTCCGGCGATTTTTTTGCGACAACGCGTTGATGTGGCTGCGCGACTATCGCGTCGACGGGCTGCGGCTGGATGCGGTTCACGCAATTTTCGATGCCTCCGCGATTCCTTTTCTCGAGCAACTGGGCGCGGAGGTCCACCAGCTCGAAGCCGAAGTGGGGCGGCATCTGGTGGTGATCGCGGAGAGCGATCTCAACGATCCGCGAATCGTCACGTCGCGCGAGGCCGGCGGCTTCGGCCTGGACGCGCAATGGAACGACGATTTTCATCACGCGCTGCATACCGTTCTGACTGGCGAGGCGAGCGGCTACCTGGGCGACTTCGGCACGCTCGCGGACCTCGCGAAATGTCTTACCCGCGGCTTCGTGTACGATGGAAAATATTCGAAGAGTCGGGGGCGCAGGCATGGCAGGCCGGTGCTCGGACTATCGGCGCATCGATTCGTCGCGTTCACGCAGAATCATGATCAGATTGGTAATCGCGCGCTCGGCGAGCGTCTTGGGCATCTGGTGACGATCGATCAACTCAAGATTTCCGCGGCGTTGCTCCTCGCCGCGCCGTTCATTCCGATGCTGTTTCAAGGCGAGGAGTGGAACGCGTCGAGCCCGTTCCAATATTTCACCGATCATCAGGACTCGGCGCTCGCGGAGTCCGTACGCAAAGGCCGCAGAGCTGAATTCGCTGCTTTCGTCGCCGACGTGTCGGAGGTTCCAGACCCGCAGGCATCGGAAACGTTCGAGCGATCAAAGCTGGATTGGAATGAGCGCGAGCGCGGAGAGCATCGCGAGATTTTCGAATGGTATCGACAGTTGATCAGTCTTCGCCGCTGCGTGCGGGATTTTGAGAATGGACAATTCGAGCTCGACGCGGTTAGTTTCGACGAAGCGGCGCGCTGGATCACCCTCAACCGCGGCCAATCGGCGGTGATTTGCAACTTCGCGCCAACTCCGCAACGCATACCGATCGCGCGCGACGCGATTCGGTTGCGGATAGCGCTCGCGTCCAAAGCGGGAGTTCGGATCGATGGCACCGAGATCGAAATGCCGCCGGTCGCCATCGCAATCCTGTTAGCGAAAGATCGCGGCCCCATCGGAGGAGCGCTCAGTTGAGTAGCCCGATCGAGAACTATGCGCTGATCGGAAACCTGCGCACCGCCGCGCTGGTCGACCGCACGGGTTCGATCGACTGGCTATGCATCCCGCGTTTTGATTCGGGCGCATGCTTCGCAGCGCTGCTCGGAACCAACGAAAACGGGCGCTGGCTGCTGGCGCCGCAGGGTGAGGTCAAGCAAGTCCGGCGGAAGTATCGCGAGAATACGCTGCTGCTCGAAACCGAATTCGAGACTGAAAGCGGCGTCGTGACCGTCGTCGATTTCATGCCAATTGCTGAACGGCCGGATCAATTCGATCTGATTCGAGTCGTCAAGGGCATCCGCGGGCAGGTGCCGATGCGGACCGAAGTAATTTTCCGATTCGATTATGGAAATACAATTCCGTGGGTGCGAAAACGCGACTACGGCTTCAGCGCAGTCTCGGGGCCGAATGCGATCGCGTTCCGAACTGCGATTCCCCTGACCAGCAAGGACTATACTACCATCGGCGAGTTCACTATCAGCGAAGGCCAATCGGAGACGTTCAAGTTGACCGCGTATCCTTCGCACGAGGATGAGCCGCGCGATGCGGACCCAATCCAGCAGCTGTCGACGACCGAAGAACGATGGCGCGAATGGGCTGGCCGCTGCACTTGCCCGGGCGAATGGCGCGATCCAGTAATGCGATCGCTGATCACGCTGAAGGCGCTCACATATAGGCCCACCGGCGGCATCCTCGCGGCGCCGACCACCTCTCTGCCCGAGGCTCTCGGCGGTCCGCGCAATTGGGACTATCGATTTTGCTGGCTGCGCGATTCTACTTTCACCCTCTACGCACTATTGATTTCTGGCTATACGGATGAGGCGCGTGCGTGGCGCGAATGGCTACTCAGAGCAATAGCAGGCCATCCGCAAGATACTCAGATCATGTACGGAGTCGGCGGCGAGCGAATGCTCACTGAGGTGGAACTTCCGTGGCTGCCTGGCTATGAGAACAGCGCTCCGGTGCGTATCGGCAACGCCGCGCATCAGCAGTTTCAGCTCGATGTGTATGGCGAAGTGATCGACACGCTGCACGTCGCGCGCAAGTACAACCTGGAACGAAACGAGGATGCCTGGCGGCTTCAGACCGCGCTGATGGATTTCCTCGAGTCGGGCTGGAAGCAACCTGACGAGGGAATCTGGGAGGTGCGCGGGCCGCGCCGCGATTTTACACACTCGAAGGTGATGGCGTGGGTGGCGGTCGATCGATCGGTAAAGGAAGTGCGTAAGGGTTTTGGCGAGGGTCCGGTCGATCGCTGGATTGCGCTGCGCGACGAGATTCATCGCGACGTTTGCAGCCGCGGCTTCGACCCGCAACGCAACGCCTTCGTCCAATACTACGGCTCGAAATCTCTCGACGCGTCATTACTGATGATTCCGATGGTCGGGTTTCTGCCCGCCCACGATCCGCGCGTGATGTCGACTGTCAGCGCAATCGAGCGCGAGCTTATGTACAAAGGACTGGTGCTCAGATACCCGACTGAGACTGGCGTCGATGGACTGCCGCCGGGCGAGGGTGCGTTCTTGCCGTGTACGTTCTGGCTCGCCGACAACTACGCGATGGCCGGCCGCACGGCGGAGGCGCGCAGTCTGTTTGAGCGTCTGCTCAGTCTGCGCAACGACGTTGGCCTGCTATCAGAGGAATACGATCCCGTGCTTCGCCGGCAGCTCGGAAATTTTCCGCAAGCTTTTACCCACGTCTCGCTGGTCAACACCGCCCACAATCTCATGCCGGCCAAAGGTCCTGCTGAACATCGATCCGGGCATTGATCGATGAAGGCGATGCGAGCCGTGCATCTACTGTGCAGATCGACCCCCTTGCTGTTGATACTTCTTGCCGGTTGCCAAGGTTCACCGCCGCCTGATCAGCTCAACATCGCGCTTGCAGTTTTCCCCGACGAAGCCGCGCGCTATGGCTCGTTCGTGAGCGACTTCGAATCGCAGCACCACGTGCATGTGAAGGTGCTCGCGCAAACCTACTCCGACATACTGCAAGCGATGCGAGTTCAAGCGGGGAGTCATGGAGCGCTCGACCTGGTTGAACTGGATCTCGCGACGCTCGGCGAGGCTCATGGATATGCGCAGCCGCTCGACGCCGTGGTGTCACCATCTGCGCGGCCGCTGTTTTCCAAAGAAGCCTGGGATGCCGCGACTATCGATCGCCGGCTCTACTTTGTTCCGCATCGGCTGATGTGGCAGGCGATGATTTACAATCACGTCGAGGTCCCAAATCCGCCCGCGACCTGGAACGAGCTCGAGCGTTTCGCGCGCGATCATCCCGGCAAGCTGGCGCTGAAGGGCGCGCGTTATGAAGGCGCGATCTGCGACGTGATGCCTTTCATATGGACCGCGGGCGGCAACGAATGCACGCCGGATGCGCCCGGCTCGATCCGAGCGCTGGACTTTCTGCAACAACTCGCGCCCAACTTGAACGACGAGTCCGCGGTTTTTCGCGAGATGTCGGTGCTCGAAGCGCAGGCTCGCGGCTCGGTCTGGATACATTTCAACTGGCCGTTCGCGATGGGCTATCTGCACGCGAAAGGCCTCGCCCCCAACGTGAATCTGAGCGCCGCCATACCGGCGGGACCCGACGGCAGAGCCACCGCGCTCGGCGGCGGCTACCTTGCGATTCCGAATTCCGCACCTCATCCGAAGCTCGCCGCAGAATTCATTCAGTATCTTTTAACGGCTGACACGCAAGCGAAGTTGAGCCGCGAGCTCGGCTGGTACGGGAGTGTGCCGCCGGCGCCCGGTAGCGAAGACGCGCAGCTTTATGCCGGCTACACCGCGATGCGTCCTTATGTGCGAGCCCGTCCGACAGTCGATTGCTACTCCGACCTGAGCGATCAATGGCGGCGTGCGATTCGCGCGGTACTGTTCGATGACGCCGTGCCAACTTCGGCAATCGCGTCGAACGTCCTCAACGCCGCGGATCGATGCGTCTGTGCGGAATCCGCTCCAGGTTCACAACTGTGAACGCCGCCTCAAAGAGGCTTCGCACGGTCTTCGTCGTGGTGCCGTGCATCTTCATGATCGCGATGCTGCTGCTGCCCGCGTTGAACGGACTGCTTCTGTCGTTCGATCATCACGGTCCTTCGCTTGCCAACTACAGAATTCTTTTCGACGATTCGATGTTTTGGCGCGCACTCGGGAACAACCTGCTGGTGCCATTCGGAAGCGTCATCGTCGAATTTGTTCTCGGACTCGCGCTGGCCTTGATGCTGACCGCGCGGCGCAGTCGCTCGGCATTGATTGAAACCGCCGCGATACTGCCGTTCGCGATCCCAGAAATCGTCATCCTTACTCTCGCACGCTATATCTTTTTGCCGCGCGGGTACCTGAACGGCGCCCTCGCAATGGCCGGGATGCACGCACTCCCGTGGCTCAGCCCGCGCAGTCCGCTCGCGACGTTCACAGTGATCCTGGTTGACGCGTGGCATGTGACCCCGGTCGTGATGCTGATGTTAATGGCGGGTCTGCAAACGATCCCCGACGAACTCTACGAAGCAGCGCGGCTCGACGGCGCGGGAACGTTCGCCACTTTCTGGTTCGTGACGATCCCAATGCTGATGCCGGCAATAGTTGGAGCCCTGATTCTGCGCGGCATTGACGCGCTCAGGATTTTTTCAACCGTCCTCGTACTCACTGGGCCAGAAGGGGTTCCTGTCCTGTCGACCTATTCGTACAGCTTGTGGGACGACGCGCAGAAACCGCACGAAGCGATGGCAGCCTCGATGATCCTGGCATTGATGGTCACCATGATCGGAGTCGGCGGTCTCTTGGCGGCGCGCCGATTTTCACGCGACGACGGAGCGCGGGCGTGAACACTCGATCGCGCGCGTTGGCAGCGGCGCGATTCGCGTTGAGCGCGTTTGTAATCGTAGCGGCCGTGTTGCCGCTCTACCTGCTCGCCAAACAGTCGGTAACACCCGAGCTGGAGACCTTTGCCTGGCCGCCGCATTGGACGCCGCATCATTTGACGCTCGCCCACTTCATCAGCGTGTTCGAGGTTAACGAACTTCGCAGCGCGGTGCTCAGAAGCCTGGGCGTCGCCGCGGTCTCCGCCGCGATTGCGACTCTGCTGGGCGCGATGCTGGCGCATGCGATGGCGCGCAGCTCGATCGCGCAGCGCATCGGTTTATCGACGGTGT
The DNA here is from genome assembly GCA_035602775.1 of Candidatus Acidiferrales bacterium. Lineage (GTDB taxonomy): Bacteria > Desulfobacterota > Binatia > Binatales > Binataceae > Binatus. The sequence continues at coordinate 13,662 of DATNLS010000030.1, forward strand.
CGGGCATCCGGCTTCTGCCGATGATCGCGGTGGCGATCCCGCTCGGGATTATCCTCGCGACAGTTGGAATCTACGACTCGCCGAGCGGAATCGGGCTGGCGATTGTTCATGCGGCGATCGCGATCCCCACTGCCGCGCTGACGCTGTACGCTGCCTTTGCTGCGATTCCGCTCGAGATCGAAGAAGCGGCGTGGATCGACGGCGCGTCGCCGATCCGAATCTTTCTGACGATCGATTTGCCAATGGCCCGCGCTTCGATCGCGACGGCGCTGATCCTTTGCTTCATCCTGAGCTGGGATGAATTTGGATTTGCGCTGCTTGTGCAACAAACTAATCGCACACTTCCGCCGCTGCTGTACTACTACACGGTGTTCGGAAACGTCGGCCCAGCGAGTGCGCTCGCGCTGTTGATGATGATACCGGCGGTCTGCGTTGTGGTCGCGCTGGGTCCGGCGTTGCGCGGAACGCTGACGGCGGGGAGCTCGCGATAGGCGCGGCATGGCTGATCTCGTCGTTCGCAACCTGACGCGCAGTTTCCCTTCTGGCGGTGGCGTTTTTGACATTTCTCTCACCGTGCAAAGCGGAGAATTTGTGGTTCTGCTCGGACCTTCGGGATGCGGGAAAACCACGCTGCTTCGGATGATCGCGGGACTCGAATCGCCTGACAGCGGCGAGATTCAAATTGGCGGAGGGAACGGGGCTGGCAAGGCGGCGCATCGCGAGTCGATCGCGATGGTGTTTCAGAATTTCGCGCTCTATCCCCACATGACTGTTTTTCAGAATATCTCGTTTCCGTTGAGGCTTCGGCGCGTCGCGCGGGAGGAAGTCGAGCGGCGGGTAAGGGAAAGCGCAGCCAAAGCGGGACTTACGGTCGATCTCAAACGCTATCCGCGGGAGCTGTCAGGAGGCGAACGGCAACGTGTCGCGCTCGCTCGAGCGCTGGTGCGCGAGCCGGAAATTATTCTGATGGACGAGGCGCTCGCGAGCCTCGACGCACAACTGCGCTCGTCGCTGCGGCTCGAGCTGAAGGATTTCCAGCGACGCACCGGGCGTACCTTTGTGTATGTGACTCATGACCAGGTCGAAGCGCTAGCGCTGGCGGACCGGCTGGTGGTGATGCGCAAAGGAAGAGTCGAGCAGGTGGGGGGACCTCAGGAGATTTTTGATCGCCCGCAGAGCGAATTTGTTGCGGCCTTCGTCGGCAATCCGCCGATGAACTTCTTCGTCGCGAAGAGGGCGCCGAATGGCGGAAGCCTCACCGTCGACGGCATCGATTTCAAAATCAGGCCGCCGGAACGGAGTCCCGCGGAAATCAAAGTCGGAATTCGTCCCAACGATCTGAGCATGGAAGCGGACGAGCGCAGGGTTGCGATCGAGGTCGTGGTCGAGAGTGTCGAGTTCTCAGGCGCGACCTATGTCGTCTATGCAAAACTCGGGCATACTTCGATTCGCGCCGAGGTGTCCCGACGCGTTGAAGCCGGCGCGCATCTCACGTTGTTCTTCGACACCGCGCGAGTGCATCTTTTCGATCCTTCGACCGGCCGGCGCGTCGGACCCTGACGTCGCGACGCGATTATTCAATCTGATTATTGTTCGCGTGGGGGTGCCGATAAATTTGTTTGCGAGCTTGCCGTTGAGCCTGGAGGGCTTCGTGCTGCTGCCAGGCCCACACTCCAATCGCTACGGCACCGACAACTGCTGCGCCGATCAAGGCCGAGCGTTCCGCATTGGGGTCGGCATAGTACTCTTGCGGCGAGCCGCCTTGGGGATAGTATCCTTGCGGTGGTACCGCCTGTGGCTGATAACCTTGCGGCGGAACGCCTTGCGGCTGATAACCCTGCGAACCCGCCGGTTCGCCGCCGTCGGGATTCCCCTCGCGCATGTAGTCATCCACACCACCGACGGGTGGGAGATTCGCTTCCGCCAATTGGACCGGTTGATCGTCAATGTTGGCGCTAGCCGCATAGTTGGCGACTTCGGGCGAAACATCAGCGAAGGCAGACGCGCCCCGCACGGCCGCAAGTATCAGAGTCGCCAGCATCGCGAGCCCAATCGCGCGCAAACTCTGTCGACCGCGAATTTTTTGATTTGCCCGCAAGAGAAAAACATCCACTCGTAGGTGACCGCTATATAGACGCAGCCGGCGAAGATCCGGTTACGTCGGCGCGTTCAGGCCGCAGCCGGAACTTCGAACCAAACGGTCCCGAGTGGCGGCAGCCTGAGTGACAGCGAATGCGGGAGTCCATGCCACGGGATTTGCGCCGCGGGGACTCCACCTGCGTTGCCCTGATTGCTGCCGCCGTAGAGACTCGAGTCGCTGTTGAAAATTTCGCGATAGAACCCGGGCGCTGGAACGCCCACGCGATAGCCGGTGCGCACGACCGGCGCAAAGTTACACACGCAAATCAGCTTGCGGCCGCTGGAGGGCGCAATCCGCATGAAGGCGATCACGTCCTCGTCAGAATTGTTGGCGTCGATCCACTGGAATCCCGCGGGCTGATGATCGGCTTCCCACAACGCGGGCTCGGCGCGGTAGATGCGATTGAGGTCGCGGATCAGATTCTGCACGCCGCGATGCTCGGACTCATCCAGCAAATTCCAATCGAGGCTGGCGTCATGATTCCATTCGCGCCATTGACCAAATTCGCCACCCATGAAAAGGATTTTCTTCCCCGGCCGCGCCCACATGTAGCCGAACAGCGCGCGCAAGTTGGCGAACTTCTGCCAGCGATCGCCCGGCATCTTGTCCAGCAGGGAGCGCTTGCCGTAAACGACCTCGTCGTGCGAGAGCGGCAGCATGAAATTTTCGAACCACGCGTAGACAAATCCGAACGTGAGATCGCGATGATGAAATCGCCGATAGACCGGCTCCTTGCTGAAGTAGTCGAGCGTGTCGTGCATCCATCCCATGTCCCACTTGAAACCAAAACCGAGACCGCCGACGTACAAGGGACGACTGACGCCAGGCCATGAAGTGGACTCCTCGGCGATCATCATCGCGCCCGGATGGCGCTGGTAGATCTGCTGATTGAGTTCCTTGAGAAAAGAAATCGCCTCGAGGTTCTCGTTGCCGCCGTGGATATTCGGAACCCATTCGCTGTTCTTGCGGCCGTAGTCGAGGTAGAGCATCGACGAAACCGCATCGACGCGAATCCCGTCGGCATGAAATTCTTCGAGCCAGTACTTTGCGTTGCCCAGCAGAAAACTCCGCACCTCGTCGCGTCCGAAATTGAAAATGAAGGTGTTCCATTCAGGATGGAAGCCCTGGCGTGGATCGATATGCTCGTACAGCGCGCTGCCGTCGAAGCGCCCAAGGCCGAACGCGTCGGTCGGAAAATGCGCGGGAGTCCAGTCGAGAATCACTCCGATACCGTTTTGATGCAGGCAGTCGACCAGGTAACGAAAGTCGTCGGGCGACCCGTAGCGGGAAGTGGGGGCATAGTAACCCGTCGTCTCGTATCCCCAGGAACCAGTGAACGGATGCTCCATCACGGGAAGGAATTCGACGTGCGTGAAGCCTACGTCCCGCAGGTACTCGACGAGTTGCACGGCCAGTTCGCGATAGCTGAGAGGCCGGTTGCCTTCTTCGGGAACTCGCCGCCACGAACCGAGATGCATCTCATAGATAGCGACCGGGGTGCGCAACGGGTCGCGGCTGTTTCGCTCGATCATCCAGGCCGAATCGTTAAATGAGTAATCGGAACTGTATACCCTCGACGCAGTAGCAGGAGGGATTTCAGTAGCTAATGCAAATGGGTCACTCTTAATAGTCAGTCCACCCTCCCTGGTACGAATCTCGAATTTGTATTTCGCCCCTGCCTCCAAATCAGGGACAAAGATTTCCCAGACACCCGAGTTGCCGAGCATTCGCATCATGTCGAGGCGGCCGTCCCAGCTATTGAAGTCGCCGACCACGCTGATGCCATCCGCGTTCGGCGCCCATACGGCGAAGGACGTACCCGGCACGCCTTGCAGCTCGCGAACGTGGGCGCCCAGTTTGTCCCAGATGCGTTCGTGCTTCTGTTCGGCCCACAAATGAAGGTCGAGGTCGCCCAGCGTCGGCGGGAACGGGTAGGGTTCGCGAATCGTCACGATATAGTCGCCGTCATAGTGAACCCTGAGCTGATACGGGAAGACCTGGCGCTTCCCGGCTATCAGGATCTCAAACAGCCCAGGTTCAGGCCGCGCGAGCATCTCGCGGGGCGGTTCGCCGTCAACGATCAGGAATATTCTTCGAGCATCAGGACGATACGCGCGGACAATCACTCCGCGCTCGGTCGGATGCGCGCCGAGAATCGAATGCGGGTCGTGATGCCTGAGCGCCAAAAGGCACTTCAACTGCTCGGCTGGAATATTCGACAGCGCGGGGTCGCTGGATTCCGGAATCTGCTGGCTATGCTCGCGGACTTTCATGGATTCCGGGGTTGGGGACGATCAGGGGTTGTGTACTGCTCTCCAGTCCGAGCAACTGACTAATACTGAGTAATGGAATCAATAGCCAGTCGGGACGGTTGTTGAGTTCGTAACCAAGTTCGTAAATGGCTTTGTCCATCACGAAGGCGTCGAGCAGGATTGTGAGCTCGTTGTCGTTCTTGGGTATAAAGGCCGCGTGACCGGCGGCTTCCAAATAGCCTTTCAGGAATGCCCACGAGGACCAGTTCCGCCAGAAGTTCGCCCATGGCTGCATGCCGGCAAAGTCGAAGTTGCCCGTCGCGCCGGTTCGCAGTTGCTCGATGGTCGAGGTAAGCGCTGCGTAGTGGAACGAACGCAGCATCCCGGCGACGTCTCTCAATGCGGCGCGCTTGAGACGCCGCTCGCTCAGCGGACGCGCAGGTTCGCCCTCGAAATCGATGATGGCGAAGTCCCGGCCAGTGTAAAGAATCTGCCCGAGATGCAAGTCGCCGTGAATCCGCATCCGGTCCACGCTCAACCGGCAGCGAAGAAAAGCGTCGAAGCGCGCCGCGATCTCCCGCTGATGCGAGGCGATCAGTTGCGCTCGATCGCGCAAATCCTTCGAAATAGTCGACGCGCGGCTGTCGAGCATTCGCATCACTCGCGCGAGCAAATTCTGCATCGATTGAAAGGTCGAACGCTGGTAGAGGGTCGAGTACGGCTCGGTAGCGAAATCCGGGTCATCGGCTGTGGAAGCCAACGCGAGGTGAAGCTCGGCAACACGCTTGCCCATCAACCGAGCCGCGTCGAGATAGTGGCCGATCAACTCGGCGGCTAATGGGTCCGGCTCGTTAAGTGCGAGCAATTCGAGAAGGGTCTTCTCAATCGTGGGCGCCGACTCCGATCTGGTCGCGGCATTCTCGAGATAACGGTGCAATTCTCCGAGCGTGAACTTCCAGGCGTCACCTTCGTTGGCGACGAAGCCCTGCAGCACCGCGATCGTCCTCCGCTCACTGCTGGCGGAGCTGTAATCGATCCATCCGGCCAGCGGTGGAACGTGAGAAAACAACGCGTGGGAAGTCAGGAAGCGCCCGATCTCGAGGTCGGGATTCGAACCGGCTTCGATGCGTCGAAAGAGTTTTATGATGAAACGATCGCCGTACACGATTGAGCTGTTGCTCTGTTCCACCTTCAGGAGACGCGGTTCAAGCCGCGATTCGGGATCGCCGCGCAGCTGATGAAACGCCTGCGTGGCACCGGGCAGAAGCTCGCCCACCGAGGCTCGATGACGGCGGCGCCTGGCGATGATGTCGAGTAGCGCACTCTGGAAATCCGGATCGACGACCGCATCATACAGAATTCCGTCGCCGTCGCCATTGCGTCCCGCACTAGTCACTTCGCTGATGACATGTTCCGGCCAGCGTGACCGGATGTCGCGCGCTCGATCCCCGGTAGCAATAGCCAGTGGCAATGCGTAAGTCTCGGGCTCGGCATCTGAGTATTCGACATTCACCAGCATAAGTTGCGGAACGCCGGGTCCCTCCGACATCTGCATCGCGTCGGCGAGGTGGACGCCGGTTATCGTTCGGGTTTTTGCGCGAAACCACCGACTATGCCGCAGATAAGCGGGCATGAGGCGTTCGAGTTGCCGGCGAGCTTCACCACGCAGGATCCCGTTGAAGCTCGCGTTCATCTCGATGCGCGGAACCTCGTACTCGGAGCGGTCGGCCGCGGTTGTTGCCTTGGGCGGTTCGATAGAGAACCAGAAGAAGGCATGCGGTCCGAGCGTGAGTAGATAGGGTAGGTCTCCGATAGGTGGGAAAGGTGTGCGGCCAAACAACTCGATCGGCGTCGTGCCCTTGTACTTGGAGAGATCGAGTTCGACATACTGCACGAAGCGCGAAAGGTTGGCGACCACCAGTATCTGCTCGTGTTCGTAAGCGCGAATGAAGGCCAGCACGTGTGAATTTTCTGGGCTGAGAAACTCCATCGTTCCCCGGCCGAATGCCTTGATCTGTTTGCGCAGCGCCAGCAAACGGCGCATCCACCAGAGCAGCGAGTGGCGATTGCTCTCGTGCGCCTCAACGTTGACGCTCTGGTAGTGATACTCGGGATCGATGATCACGGGCAGGATGAGACGCTGCGGATTGGTCGCGGAAAATCCGGCGTTTCGGTCTGCACTCCATTGCATCGGAGTACGTACTCCATCCCGATCGCCAAGGTACACATTGTCGCCCATTCCAATTTCATCGCCGTAGTAAATCACCGGCGTTCCCGGCAATGAACACAAAAGGGCATTATTCAGTTCAATAGTACGTCGATGGTTGCCGAGCAGAGGTGCGAGGCGCCGGCGAATACCCAGATTGACTCTCATTCGTGCGTCCTGTGCGAAAGCCCGATACATATAGTCGCGCTCTTCGTCAGTAACCATTTCGAGAGTCAGTTCGTCGTGATTACGCAGAAACAATGCCCACTGGCAGCTGGGATCGATCTCCGGGGTCTGCGCCCAGATGTCGGTAAGCGGAAATCGATCCTCCATCCGCACCGACATGAACATTCGAGGCATCAGCGGAAAATGGAACGCCATATTGCATTCCTTGCCCTCCGCCAGATACGCGACGGCCTCTTCCGGCCACTGATTCGCCTCCGCCAGCAACATCCGGTTGGCGAATTTCGAGTCGATATAGGATCTCAATTCACGCAGGAATGCGTGGGTTTCGGGCAGGTTCTCGCAATTGGTTCCCTCGCGCTTGAACAGGTAAGGAACCGCGTCGAGCCGGAGACCGTCGACGCCAAGACCCAGCCAGAACGCGATCACTCGCCGAATTTCCCGGATGACCGCGGGATTGTCGTAGTTCAGATCCGGCTGATGAGCGTAGAACCGATGGAAGTAGTACGCCTTGGCCAACGGATCCCATGACCAGTTTGAGGGCTCGAAGTCCTGAAAGATTATTCGCGCGTCCTTGTAGCGCTCGGGCGTGTCGCTCCAGACATAGTAGTCGCGATATATGCTTCCCGCCGGCGAACGGCGCGCTCGTTGAAACCATTCATGCTTATCCGAAGTATGATTCAATACTAACTCAGTGACTATCTTCAGATCGCGGCGATGCGCCTCGCGAACAAATATTTTGAAGTCGCGCAAGGTCCCGCAGGAAGGATGGATATCGGTATAGTCAGAAATATCATATCCATCGTCACGCATCGGCGACGGATAAAACGGAAGTAGCCAGAGCGTGGTGACTCCCAACGAATGCAGGTAGTCGAGTTTGGCCGTGAGGCCGGAGAAATCACCAACCCCGTCACCATTGCTGTCGTAGAAGGAACGGACGCGCAGTTCATAGAAAATGGCATCTTTGTACCACAAAGGATCAGAGGTGAAACCGTCTTCAGGTTGATGATTAGTGGGCACGAATAAAACTCACAGCCGCTCCTCGACGCGGAGGATATGCGCCGGCTCGACACCAGGATCGAGCCGCACGTAGTTGCGGTCGGACCACACATACTTCGCGCCGGTCAGGAGATCAGTGACTCGATAGCTGCGGCCCGCAGCCACGCCGATTAACTCCGGCGGGACGAAGGCCGTGCAAAAGTGTGCGTTCAGTGGATCCAGATTGACGGCGACCAGGATGATATTACTCTTGTCGCGTGTCTGTTTCGCGAAGAACATGATTTGATCGTTGTTGGTGGTTAGAAACTCAAGATTGAGAAACTGTTGGAGCGCAGGGTTGTCGCGGCGAATCGAGTTGACGCGTCCGATGAGCTCCTTGATATTTCCGGGACGGTTCCAGTCGCGCTTCTTGAGCTCGTACTTCTCCGAGTGCAAGTATTCCTCGGTGCCCGGTACCGCTTCGCTCTCCAACAATTCAAACCCGCTGTAGATGCCGTAGGAGGGCGATAAGGTCGCCGCGAGTACGAGCCTCATGTTGAAAGCAGCACGTCCGCCAAGCTGTAATACCGGCGCTAGAATGTCGGGAGTATTGGTAAAGAAGTTAGGCCGAAAGTACTCCTTCATCGGCGTTTGCGTCAGCTCAGTGAGATACTCAGTCAGTTCGACCTTGCTATTGCGCCAGGTGAAATAGGTATACGACTGAGTAAAGCCAGCTTTAGCCAGTGCCCTCATCATCTTCGGACGCGTAAACGCTTCGGCCAGGAAAATGACCTCCGGATTGGAAGCCTGCACTTCATTGATTAGCCAGTTCCAGAATTGCACCGGCTTGGTATGCGGATTGTCGACGCGAAAGATCTTCACGCCATGCCCGCGCCAGAACTTCACTACCCGCATCAGCTCCTCGAGCAATCCGCGCTGATCGGGAGTATCGAAATCGATCGCATAGATATCCTGGTATTCCTTGGGCGGGTTCTCGGCGTACTTGATGCTGCCGTCTGGCCGGTGTTGAAACCAATTCGGATGCTCGCGCACCCACGGATGGTCGGGCGAGCATTGGATCGCGAAATCGAGAGCCACCTCGATTCCAAGACGGTTAGCGGCAGCGTTGAACCGATCGAAATCCTCCAGCGTCCCAATCGACGGATCGATCGCCGTATGCCCTCCGGCCTCACTGCCAATCGCCCACGGGCTGCCGGGGGAGCTGGACCCGCCGTTCAGCGAGTTGCCTGGACCCTTGCGATTGGTATGACCGATCGGATGGATCGGCGCCAGGTACACGACATCGAAACCGAGGTCGCGAAGCTCGGGCAGCCGGCGCTCTGCATCGCGGAAGGTGCCAGGCTTGCCGGGCTCACTGCCCTGCGATCGCACGAACATCTCGTACCACGTTCCGTAGCGAGCCTTCTCGCGATCGACCACCAGTTCCAGCAACGGCTCGAATCGCGTCAGGCCAGACCGCTCACCAACGCGTTCCGCCGCAGCAGAAATCGTTGTGTCGCTGATCGCCGCAAGCGCCGTCGCGCCATCGTTGGTCCTGCGCAATCGCGCGAGCGTGCGCTCGAACAATTCGCGATCAGCTCCATTCGCGCGCGCGATCATTTTTTCGACCAGTGCGATTCCTTCCAGCACATCGGAAGCAACCGGCTGCGCCGCCTTCACTTTCTTGGTGAAGTCCGCAAGCCACGATGCGAACAGATCGGTCCACGCCTCGATCGTGAAAACGTAGCGTGTATTGTCGGTGGGCAAGAACTCTCCGCGCCATCGATCATTGTCGACCGCGAGCATCGGCGCCTCGTCGAAAACCTCGTCCTGCTTGCGCCGCCATTTGACCGCGGCGCGCAACACCTGGTGCCCGTCGCGAAAGATGTCCGCCTCGACGACGCAAGGCTCACCCACGATCCGCTTCGCCAGATAGCGGCCGCCGTCAACCGAAGGCGTCACATCTTCGATTATGATGTGGCTCAGCCGCCGACCGGATGAGGCGAGCCGGGAATCAGTTGGTGCTTGATAGGAAGGCATCGCCGGCGAATGAAAGTTTAGGTCGTGATCTTATTTGTGGGAAATTGCCGAACCTTTTGAGAGTCGGTGAACACCACCAATCCTATCACGAACGTCTGATTCAGGCAGGTCTTTTTATTCGTTGCGGCTAGAACGACGCTATCCGCGAGCGAGTGCTCGCCTCCATCGATTCCAGCGATAGCCCTCGAGCCTGCTCGCCGAAGAGCCTGGCGTACGCGCCGCCCCGGCGGATCAGTTCGGCATGCTTGCCGGTCTCGACGATACGGCCCCGATCCATGACGACGATAAGGTCCGCGGTAACCGCACTGCGCAGGCGATGCGCGATGAGAAACACGGTGCGGCCATTCATCAGCAGTTCCATCGCACTGTGAATCTGATTCTCCGATTCCGAATCCACCGACGAGGTCGCTTCGTCCAGGATGACTATCTTCGAGTCCTTCAGAAATGCACGCGCAATCGCCAGACGTTGACGCTGGCCGCCGGAAATCTTGAAGCCTCGCTCGCCGATGATTGTATCGAGTCCGTCCGGCAGACCTTCGACAAACTCCCGCAGGTTAGCCATCTCGAGCGCCTGGAGCAGCATCGTGTCAGTCGCATCGGGACGCGCGTAGCGCAGGTTATTCCTGATGCTGGCGCTGAACAGCAGCGCATCCTGCGCGACTAGCGCGACGTTCTCGCGCAGCGACTTGAGCGTGTAGTGGCGCACATCGCGGCCGTCGATTAGAACGCGCCCGCGCGTCGCATCATAGAAGCGCGGAATCAGGTTCGCCATCGTGGTCTTGCCGGCTCCCGATTTGCCGACCAGCGCGACACGGCACCCGCCTGGAACGTGTAGGTTGAGGCCTTCGAGCGCCAGCCCCATCCACGTGCCGTTGCGTGCGCCATAAGCAAAGTACACGTCGTCGAACTGAACGGTCCCGCTTCGCACCGCAAAAGGACGGCTCAGCGCGTGATCGGTTATCTCGGGTTTCAGATCGAGAAACGCAAAGATCCGCTCGATCGCCGCCATCGACGTGGACACGACTACCGAGAGTTGCGCGAAACGTTCCAGCGGCAAATACAGGAAACCGAGATAGGAGAAGAACGCGACCATCGTGCCGAGTGTCATCGTGCCGCGGATGATCATGAGCGCACCTACCCAGATGACGACCATGGGGGCGGCGCGAGTCAGCAGCTGGATCAGCATCTCCTGGCGCGCCGCGAGCTTCACCTTGTCGATCGTGCGTTCCAGCAGCCGCTCGGTCTGACCGCGGAATTGCTGGACCTCGAGCTCCTCACGGCAGAAAGATTTGATCGTGCTCGCGCCGGTGACGCGTTCGTGAACTTCGCCTGAGATCTCGGCGACGGTTTCCTGCATCCGATGACTGACCGATTTGATTCGTGGCGCGAAGAACCGCATGAACGCGACCCACAATGGCGAGATGCAAAGCGCGACCAGCGCCAGCCGCCAGTTGAGCGCGAGCAACGCAACGACTACCAGCGTCAGCGAGATGCCATCCATCCAAACGTCGATCAGCGCGGATCCCACTAATTCATTGGCCTGCTGAACGTCGTTGAGCACGCGCGAGACGATCGTTCCGCTCGGATTTCGATCGAAAAACGAATGCGGAAGACTTTGCAGATGCGAGAACAAACGGCACTGAAGATCGAAAATCAGCTTGTTGCCGGCAAGGCCCGCCCAATAGTTACGATAGAAGCTGGCGAGCGACTGGAGCGCGTACAGCGACAGCATCACCACGCTTAGCGCCGCCAGCTTGTTGGCAGGCGTCGCGGCGAAACCGGCCAGCCCGGAAAGTCCACTGCACCAGCCGTCGATCATGCTCATCACGCGGTCGAGCTTCGGCGGCGAAGTCAGTAAAACGTCGATGACGTACTTAAACGCGAGTGGAAACGCGAGCGGCAACGTGAATTTGCCTACGCCCATCAGCGCGGCGCCAACCACCAAACGCAGATACGGTCTAAGATATCCGATAAATCTAAAAATTACCGAGTTGGAAATTTTTACCTCGTGCGGGTTCATACCGATTCCTCAACAGATTCCTGACAGACACGTTACGCGGGCGAGGGGAAACGCGAGCTGTTATGGAAAAGCAACGGACATGCCTATCGCAGGCCCTTATTACTCGCGGGATTTTCGCCTGCATTACTCTCACTGAACGCCTCCTGTGAAATTTTGGACGTTCCAAATCGTCAAGCCGACTAACCGATATGGGAAGCTTAACGCTCGCTGATTGAAGAATAGCGAATTGGTGTTGGCGCGAATTTCGCTTCATTTTGATGCGGAGTGCTTGGTGGCTAAGCAAAAGATTAAAGCGAAGGCGGTAAGCGAGGCTTCTGCGAGTCACTCGACGCACGCGCCCGAACATGGCGGTCCGCGGTCGACCACGACCGTCGGCGCGATCGTGATCTTGCTGTTGTACCAGGGTTACACGCTGTCGATCGTCGGCATCGCGTCACCATGGATAGCGAAAAGTTTTGCGCTCGACGAAGGCAAGCTCGCCCGGCTCTTCGCCTGGATGGCGATATCCGCATTCGGCTCGCTGTTGCTCGCGCGGCTGGCCGACCGAGTCGGACGCCGCCTCGTAATTCTCGGCGCGTTGCTGCTCGCCCCGATTTTCTCCGCGGGAGCCGCACTCGCCCCCACCGCCAACACGTTCGCTGCGTGCGAGATAATGGTCTCCGCGCTGCTCGGCGGATCAGTCTCGTCGGCGATCGTGCTGCTAGCCGAGGAACTTCCGGTCAAGCAGCGCGCTCGTGGGCAGGCGGCCGCGGCGTTGGCGAGCGCGATTGGCGGCGTTCTTGGCTATCTGATCATTCCGGCATTGCTGGCGTGGAACTATTCGTGGCGATGGCTCCTGGCACCATCGGCGGCCGGCATACTACTCACCGTGCCGGTGGCGATGATGCTGCCCGCGCAATCGAAATGGTCGAGCGCCGCTTCGAGTGGAACCGCGAAGCGCACGCACTTCTACGATATTTTTCATCCGATATATCGACGCCGCTCGATCGCGCTGCTGACCTGCGCCGCGCTCGACACTATCGCCGGCACGGCCGTCAACGGCTGGCTCTACTATCAGGCGGTTTCGATCCTCGGCCTCTCGCCGGTCGCCGCAAGTACGCTGGTTGTGACCGGCATGGGCGTCGGGATGATCGGATTTCCGCTGGGCGCGTGGACCTCGGAACGATTCGGCCGCGTGCCGACGGTGGTCTATATGGGCGGCGCGGCATGGCTCGGCGCCTTCGCGTTTTACCTCGGGCCGCCCGCGTTCGTGAGTTGGCCGTTCATGTGGTTGGTCGTAGTGTATTGCTGGTTCAAACTCGCGTCTGACGTGATGACCGTCGGCGCGAATTCCGCAGCGACCGAACTTTTCCCCGCGGCGCTCCGCACCACCATGATCGGCTGGCAGGGGATAACCGCGGCCGCGTTCTCGATGCTCGCGCAGGTTTTGATCGCCGCTTTGATCGGACCGCTGGGCGGACTCGCGAACGTCATTCGCTACCTCGCATTGCTCGGCATTCCGAGCGCCGTGATCTTCGGGCTCTTCATCGACGAGACGCGCGGCCTGACGCTGGAACAATCCGCGCTCGAAGATCAATGGAACGAAGTTCGGCACAACCCGTGGCCCACCGACGCCGAAAATCCCCGCAAGGCGGCCGATAGGTAAGGTGATGAGAGAACGCCTGAAGGTTTCACTCCTTGCGCGGAGGCTCGCTATCCTCATATACGCGATTGCTTTCGGCGTCGGTCCCGCGCCGGGGTTCGCGCAGGAAGCGTCGGCTACGCGGAGTGCCACTCCCGAATCGGCTACGCCGAGTGTAACTCCCGGGGCGCTGGTTCCGATTGTCTTGATTGCGGGCGGCACCGGTTACGTCGAGGGGGCCGCCGGACAAAGTCCGGAAGTGCTGAACTCCGCCGAGATTTACGATCCCGCACTCCACCAGTTTCTGCCGATCGCCGCGATGAACGATCCGCGCGACCAATTCACCGCGGCCGCCATCGGCATCGACAAGGTTCTGATTGTGGGCGGCATCAATACTCTGCTCGTCCCGCTGAACGTGTTTCCGGGTCCGGCGATGCCGTGGGTTTTGCGGTCCACCGAGATTTTCAACTCGGGCAACGGCAAGTTCGTTGCCGCCCCGAACATGAAGGATTCCCGCGACGATCCGACCGCCACCACTTTGCAAAACGACAAAGTGTTGATTGTGGGTGGCGCGTCGCCGGCCGCCGAGCTTTACGACCCGGCGTCGAATAAGTTTACCGAAACCGGCGCGATGGCCTCGAGCCGCCACGGCCAGACTGCGACTCTGCTGCGCGACGGCGGCGTGTTGATCGCGGGCGGCGGCTACCAGAAGGTCGAGGTTTACGACCCTGTCAGCGGAAAGTTTCAGTTCGCCGGCAAACTCAATGACAATCGCGTCTATCACACGGCAACGCTGCTCGGTGATGGCCGCGTTCTGATCGCTGGAGGCTGTCCTTACGCGAGGAGCAGCGCGGTCGACACCAGCGAAATCTTCGACCCATCGGCTCGAACTGTCAGCGAGGGACCGAAGATGACTGAGAGCCGCGCCGGACATACGGCAACGCTGCTCGGCGATGGACGGGTACTGATAGCGGGCGGACGCGCCGACAAATCGTCGGAGCTTTACGATCCGGAATCGCACCAGTTCGTCGTGGGGCCCGAGATGGTCGAAGCTCGTTCGGGACATTCGGCGACGCTCCTGCCGGACGGTACCGTGCTGCTCGCAGGCGGATGGGATCCCGACTACGAGCCGCTTTCCAGCGCGGAAATTTTCGATCCGGTCGCTAACCGATTCGTTACCACCGGCGAAATGACCGAAGGACGCGCCGGACACAGCGCGACGCTCATCCTCGCGCGCGAGCCGATCACCTGGATTCGGCCGACGCCGTCGGTAACTCCGACTCCCTCGATCACGCCGACCAACACTCCGACTCCGACCCCGTCGATCACTCCCACCGATACGTTGACGCCGACGATCAGTCCGACGCCGTCGATTACTCCTACCGATACGCCGACGCCGACGATCAGTCCGACCCCGACTGAGCGCCCGCACGCGACGCCATCGGCAACAGAGACGCCGCAGCATTAGACGTAGTCAAATTTCGACGCGGACGCCGCCGGATTTTTCTTTCACTTCGATTGCTGCGCCGTCGGGGAATCGGCGCAGCACGAACGAGACGCTGCCGTCGCCGACCTTCAGTCCATCGATGCTGAGCCAGTCCAGCCACGATGGCAGCACGTGCGTGTCGAAAAAGACGCGGCGCTCGAATCCCAGCACGCGCATCCCAAGCATCGCCTGCAGGATCATGAAGATGCTCGCCGCCGACCACGCTTGCGGATAACACGCCACCGGATATGGCACCGGGCCTAAGCCAGTCTCACGGCGAAAGCCGCAGAAGAGTTCAGGCAGACTCGAAGTGTTGAGCTTTTCCGACGCGAGGACCAGGCCCTCGAGCACCTTCAGCACGCCGGCATGGTCGCAAGCGCGCGCGAGTCCGAGCGCCGCGATCGCGTTGTCATGCGGCCAGACCGAGCCGTTGTGATAGCTCATCGGGTTGTAGCGTTTCTCGTTGCCCGAGAGCGTGCGGATTCCCCATCCCGAGTACATGTCGTCGGCGAGCAAACGTTTGCACATCGCGGCCGCGCGCTCGCCATCGACCAGCCCGGTCGCAAGGCAATGAGCGCCGTTCGACGCCATCACGCGGCATGGGCGTCCGTCGGCGTCGAGCGCCAGCGCGATCATGCCCTCGGGCTCGAGCCAGAAGTCGCGCTCGAACGATTGCTTCAGCTTGGACGCGCGCGTCAGCAGCCGATCCGCGACGTGGCCGCGTCCCAGCCGCGTCGCGACCGACGCGACGTCCATGCAGGCCGCGTAAACGTAGCCCTGCACTTCTGCCAGCGCGATCGGCGGACGTGCGAGCTGGCCGTCATGATGAAAAATGGCGTCCTCGGAATCCTTCCAGCCCTGGTTGGCCAGCCCGCGCCGAGTCTCGCGCTTATATTTGACGTAACCGTCGCCGTCGCGATCGCCATATTGCTCGATCCATCCGATCGCACGCTCGACGTTGGGCCAGAGCTCGTCTGCGAGCTCGAGGTCGCCGGTCGACTCGACGCAGCGTCCGTACAGCCACAGGAAAAGTGGCGTCGAATCTACGCTGCCGTAGTATCGGCCGAACGGTATCTCGCCGGTCGCCGCCATCTCGCCGCTGCGCATCTCGTGCACGATTTTGCCGGGCTGCTCGTCGCGCGCCTCATTGACGGTTTCGCCCTGAAGCTGGGCCAGCGTCCGCAGCGTTCGCACGGCGATTTGCGGATGAAACGGCAGAATCGACAGCGCCGTGATGATGCTGTCGCGTCCGAACAGCGTGGCGAACCACGGAACGCCGGCCATGATGAACGCGCTTTTCTCACCGCGCGCAACGATCGAAGTCAGATCGACGCATGCGTGCCCAATCATGGTCGCGAATTCGTTGTTGCTGGCTGCGATGCGTGCCCATTCGCCGCGGAAATTCGCCAGCTCGGATTGCCGTTCGTCGAGCGCCGCGCCGAAGTTGGCGGCGCGATTCGGCGGAGCACAGGAGTATGTTGGCGCTTCACCTACGGCCGTGATTCGGCACTCGAGCTGGCGGTTTTCACCTGGCTCGAGGCGCAACACGAACACCGCGCGATTCTCGTCTACCCTGGTCGGAGCAGCATCAAAACGAATCTCGGTCGAACGTGTGACGTTATCCAGACCCCGATAGCGAAGCTCGACGCCGCTGTCGTCAACCGAGGGACTCAACATTTCACCGCGGCGCGCGCGACGCAGGCCACGCACTTCGAAGACATCCGCGAAATCGACCGCGTAGTAAAAATCGATCTCGATTTCGACTGCCACGTCAACGTAATTATGCAGCGCCAGCCGATGGTACAGCGCGGCGCCATTGAGGACCCATCCGCGGTTCACTCTGATCGAATTGCGCGGCAGCCAATCCGGCTGCCCCTTCTTTCCGAGATCGGCGTTGGTAAGCGTGGCGCGGAACTGCGCGCGGTCGTCGCTCAAATATGAATTGAGAAAGTAAGGCTCACTGCCCGCAATCAGCATCTCGAAGCGGCTCAGATGCCGCGTATCGGAGTTGAAAAAACCGAGCGCCTCGATCGGCGAATCGATAATGTCGCCGGCCGTCTCGAACACCGCGAAACTGCGCCCGTTCGCGAGCACCGCGCTCGCCCGGCGCGACGCGAGCGACGACGCCAGCACATAGTAGTCCGAGCCTACTTTGACGACCTGCGCTGGCGCGGCGGGAGCCCTAAGTTCTGCCATGATGGGTGCGGTTTCAGCTTGCCGAGGAGGCAAACTGGCGCGACTCTGACTCGTCGAGTTTAGGTGAAAAGGGCGTCCTCATACCATATGTCGTGGTTCTGAAACGGCCAACCACCAGGGGTAGTTTCGTTCCGTCAAAATCTATTTTTGCGGTGCATGGCCTTCGCCAGACTTTCGGTGAGCTGGGGAATCTGCTTCGGCTGTCCATTCCCTAAAAGCTAACACAGAAAATCTGACGGGGGCAGGCAAAATAGTTCACCCCACATACCTCATCTTGGTTTCAGAGAAGGGGCAGAATCTTGAATCGCGCGCAAAAAATGCGCGCTGTAGTCGGACCCTCACCTTCATCCTCGCCCTAACAGGGCGAGGAGACAGAAGCGCCGATTATCGGCCGACAGCCGCTTGCTGCGTTTCGAACTCCGGCACGGGCGCGTCCAGGCCGATCAGTCGATGGTAGACGCGCTCGTATTTCTCGATCATCACCTCCGAGGTGAAGCGTTCCTCGAATTCGAGCCGGCATCGCTCGCGTGGAATCGATTCGATCTTGCCGACCGCGGCCACCAGTTCGTCAATTTCCCTTGCGATAAATCCGGTGACATTCGGCCGGATGACTTCGGGCACGGCTCCGCACGGACGCGCGATGACCGGTGTGCCGCACGCGAGCGCCTCGATCATCGCAAGGCCGAACGGCTCGGGCCAGTCAATCGTGAACAGCAGCGCGAGCGCGCCTCCGAGAAACTCGCTCTTCTGCGTGTCGTCGATTTCGCCGATATATTCAATCATCGGCGGCTTGATCAGCGGCTTGATCACCTCGTCAAAGTACACGCGATCAACCGCATCGACCTTGGCCGCAATCTTGAGCGGCACTCCCGATCTGAGCGCGACTTCGATCGCGACATCGATGCCTTTTTCAGGCGATATGCGTCCGATGAAGGCAAGATACTTTCCACTTCGTTCGTTGAAGCGCAGCAGGTCGCGCGGCATGCCGTGATACACCGTATCGACCCAATTCATGTGCGCTAGCGGCGCGCGTTGCGAATCGCTGATCGACACCAACGCAGCTTCGGGGAATCAACGGTACACCGGATGAAGGTCGGGGATATCGAGCCGTCCATGCATCGTGGAAACGGTCGGCACTCCCGTCAGCCTGGCAAACGGGAACGACCAATAGTCGATGTGCGAATGCACGATGTCGAAACTGTCGCGAGCGCTTTCGAAAACCTCCGCCAGCATCGCCAACTGCAGTGACGCCCCGAGTTCAGGCTTCCCCATAAGACGCAGTGCCTGGGGACACCCAGGTGCCAGATTCGCGCGCGTCTGCGAATCACCCGCCGCGAACAGCGTCACTTCGTGGCCGCGCCGCACGAGTTCCTCGGTGACGTACGAAACGACACGCTCAGTGCCGCCGTAGAGTTTGGGCGGCACGCTTTCATAGAGAGGAGCGATCTGTGCGACGCGCAAGCGTCGAGAGCTGGCGCTTCCGAAATTCCCGTTGGTATCCAATTTAATCTCTCCGCCCTGACTGTGAAAAAATTTGACCGACAAGAAAGCTCCCCTTCTAAGCGGCAATGCGCTTCGAGAATCAAAGCGCAGTAGGAGCGAAAACCATGCCATCGATTTTCGCGGCCAAGTCCTAGATAACGCCTGCAAAGCGAAACCCACGCTTTTCAACGATTTTTGGAAGTGCGAAAATTTTACGCGGCGAGCGCGCGGCGGATCGAAAGCGAAGCCGAGCTTAATTACTGTGCAAGATAGAAAAGGCAGTCGCGCTATTGGCTATCGCAATTTCCCATCGGACTTTGGACCTTGGCGGTGCCGCCGCTGCTGTTGTCGCATACGGGCGCAATAGTGTCGCTGCCTTGTGCTGTAGCACCGCCCGTTGCTTGCGCCGAGACGTCGCTTCCATCGATCGAACACGACGCGTCAGCTTCCCCCTTCGAGTCTGCGGTTGCCGTGGTACTGCATGCGGCGGATGTGTTGGCGTTCGCATCGCCGTCGTCCGATTTTGCAGTCGCAGAACCTTTGCCGCTCCCGTCCGCGGAGGCGCTCGACGATCCATGGTGTGTTGCGGTCGCATTCGCGACATCGCCGGGCGAAGTATCCGCCTCGGCATTACCGCCGGAGGATGAAACAGCTTTGGCTTGACCGCCGCTCGCGTTTACCGTCGAGAGGCTGCGCGAATCGGAAATTGCCTTTCCTACACCGCTGCTTGATGCGTAAGCGGTTGCGGCCGAGTGCGCACCGGCAGTGGCATTCGCGACACCAAGAGTTTGAGAGCTCGCGTAGCCATTGGAACCCGGGCCATTGCCATGCGCAATACTCTTCGCGCCGCTGCCATCGGACTCCGCCTCACATTGGCCGGCAGTGAAACTGTGCTTAGCCTGGAATGAACCGTTGCTCGACTTGCACGTGACACCCGCATAGGACGAGGCAGCCGTAACGGCCAGAATTAGAGGCGCAGCCAGGGGCCCAATTTTTCGCATCGATTAATCCCAACGCAGAGTGACTGACAGTTCAGTCCAGCATGCATGTATTAAGCTCACCACTCTCTGTGTGCAAGAGAAGGTCAGTATGTTTCGGCGGAATATTCCAGTGAGCTGAAATGGTCGGGGTGGCCGGATTTGAACCGGCGACCACTCGCACCCCAAGCGAGTGCGCTACCAGTCTGCGCCACACCCCGACGCGTCGAACATTATATATTCGCTTCCGGCAAGACCAGCGTGCGCGAGTGTCAGACTTTCTTCTTCGGCGCGACGCGCGGACGCCATTGCACGAACGCTCGCATATCGACCTGAAACGTCCACGCGCTTTTCGACTGATTGATGAGGTGCACTATCTCGTCGCAGATCGCCGCGGGCGGCACGAAGTGCGAAGGATCGGTGTCTGGCATCGACTCGCGCACTCGCGCACTGTCCACCGCGCCGTCCACGTCGAGCGCGGCCGCATGCACGCCAAGATGCATGAACTCGTAGGCCACCGACTCCGCGATCGCGCGCTGCGCCAGCTTTGACGCGTTGTAGGCCGAGTATTGCGCCGGTCCGCTGCGCGACTCCGACCCCAGCACGAAGATCACCGTGCCGGCTTTGCGCTCGGCCATCTTGCCGATTACGGCTTGCGTGCAGAAGAACGGCCCGTACGCGTTCACCTTGAGCTGGAAGTCGAAATCCTCTTCGGTGATTTCGGTGAAGCGCTTGCGCAGGTACGCGCCCGCGTTGTTGATCAGCACCGAGATCGGTCCGAGCTCGCGCTCGACCGTCTCGACCGCGGCGACCACCTGATCGCGGCGCGCGACGTCGGTCGGCGTCACGACCGCCTTGCCGCCTTGCGCGCGAATCAGTTCGGCGGTTTCGTCGAGCTGCGACTTGGTGCGCGCGATCAGCCCGACCGCGTAGCCTTCTTTTGCCATCCGAAGCGCGATGTCGCGGCCGATGCCGCGGCCTGCGCCGGTTACCAATGCGACTTTTGTTTCCGACATAACGCGGAATCTTAGCCGCTCGCGGCCAGCGTGCAAACCTTATGCAGGCGAACTGCAGATTTCGCCTTGGCCCCTCCACCCAACCGGTGTAATGTTTTCTTCTATGAAGACCACGCGGTTATTCGTAGCAATTTTTGCAGCGCTCGCGATGACCGTTTTTGTGAATGCCCGGCTCGCGTTCTCACAGGATGCGGCTGATGCGGCCGATGCCGATTCGAGTGGCGCTGTGTCCGGCACCAGCGTCGATGCCGATTGGGAATCCGGCGGACCCGCGCTAGATGAGGACGCAGACACAGCGGACAAGGTACTCGAGATTCCACAAGCGACCTGTCCCGGTGGCGCGCCCGCTCCTTGCGCGGGCAACGATAACGATGACGATGACGCCGACGGCGAAGCCATCAATGCGCCTTCGCCGGGTGCGCCACCGGCAACTGCCGATGAAGATACTGCCAACGGTGGCGTGCCCGATGTCGATTTTGGCACCGCCGACGAGTACGCGAATCAGCAGGAGTACGCGGCTCCCTACGCGGTGTATCCTTACCCTTACGCAGTCAACCCTAACGCAATCGGCGGCGCAGGGTCGGTGAACCGGTCTCCGCGAGTTTACGGGTCTACGATGGCGAGCCCCGGAATCCAAGCTGCTCTCCCGCTCACCCAGGCCGCCCTCCCGCTGAATCAGGGCGCGTGGGTGAATTCCGCTAATGCGTCCTATTTCGGCCGTCCCGCCGGCAGTCCGATGATGGGGATGATGAGACCGGGTCCGGCCTTCGGATTCCATCATTAGCAACGCCTCGTGGCCCGTTTCTTTTAGATCAAGTTCGCGCGCTATTATCTTTGCCCGATCGCGTCGCTATCGTCGGCGCCCGTCGGACGGAGATTTGTAATGTTGATAACGGTTGACGTGGGCAACAGCCACACCGTGATTGGAATTTACGAAGGCGAGCGCCTGCGCAATCACTGGCGCATCTCGACCATTCCCGATCGCACGACCGACGAGCATGGCGCGCTGCTCAACACTTTGCTCGCCGGCGGCGGCCTGGAAGGCGGCGTCCGGCCTGAAGGCGTCGCGATCGCGTGCGTGGTTCCACCTCTCAACCAAGTGATGGAGCAGCTGGCCGAGCGCTACTTCCATTGCACGCCGCTGATGGTCGGTCCGGGAATCAAAACCGGGATGCCGATCCTCTACGAGAATCCAAAGGAAGTGGGCGCGGATCGAATCGTCAACGCGGTCGCCGCCTACGAGCGCTACGCGTGCGCGACGATCGTCGTCGATTTCGGCACTGCTACCACCTTTGACTACGTGACCGGCAAGGGCGAGTACGCCGGCGGCGCGATTGCGCCCGGCCTCGGCGTTTCGATGAACGCGTTGATCGAGCACGCGGCCAAGCTCTATCGGGTCGAGCTGGTCCGTCCGCGCGAGGCGGTTGGGCGCACCACGGTCGGCTCGATTCAGTCGGGGCTGATCTTCGGCTACACCGCGCTGGTGGACGGCCTCGTCACGCGTATCCTGAAAGAGCGCGGCGAAAAAGCGCGCATCATCGCGACCGGCGGCCTCGCCGAATTGATTGCGCCCGAAAGCGAAACGATTGAAGAGGTCGACGAGTTTTTGACATTGAAGGGACTTCGGCTGATATTTGAGCGGAACCGGCGCTAGGCTTTCGAGGGGACGTTCGATGAGCAAGCAGGGGCGGGTCGTGACCGATTCGATGATCGGTCTCAAGATGCCGGATTACTCGCGGATCTCACCGCGCGTCGCGACCGTGCTCGGCCAGAATCCGAGTCCGTTCACCGGCCCGGGCACCAACACGTACCTCGTCGGAACTTCGAAGCGTCCAATACTTCTCGACACGGGGCAGGGCGTCGCCATCTACGCCGACTTGCTTGAAACGGCGCTCAAGGAACTTTCCGGCAGCGCCGAGCTCGAGCGAATTGTGCTGACGCATGCGCACGTCGATCACCTGGGAGGCGTCAAGCAGGTCACCGAGCGATTCGGCGAGATGGAAGTGCTGAAGATGCCGTGGGAGGGCCACGACGCTCCCGCCGGCGAGATTTCCGCCATCGGCCACGACACGGTCGTTCATACCGAGGGCGCCACCCTGCGCGCGGTTTTTACTCCTGGCCACGCACCTGATCACCTGTGCTACTATCTCGAGGAAGAGCGCGCACTGTTCACGGGGGACGTCGTGCTGGGGGCAGGTACTACAGTCATTCCGGACGATACCGGCGACTTGGGCGAGTACATGGATTCGCTCAGCCGGCTGCTCGCGCTCGAGCTCGAGACGATTTATCCGGCGCACGGCCCGGTCATCCGCAATCCGAAAGAAAAGATCGGCGAGTATATTGCTCATCGCGAACTGCGCGAGCGCCAGGTGCTAGAAGCGCTGGCCGACGGCGCGGCGCCGCTTGACGCGATGGCAATCGTGAAGAAGATCTACGTCGACTATCCGGAGTATCTGCATGCTGCGGCTGCAAGCTCGATTCGCTCTCATCTGAAAAAGCTCGAGCGCGAGGGCCGCGTGGTGGAGCATGAAAAGCGCTGGAGTCTCAACTAGCCGGACGCGCGATCGTTACGCGCTGGGCGCATCGCTCGCCGCGATGCTGCTAGTCCTGTTCGCGAGTGCGCTCGCCAGGGCGCAGTCCGGCGCCGATACGACCACCGCCTCCGAAACCTGGAAGACCGCCGCCGCATCTGCCGCGGCCACCAGTGCTGCCTCCGGAACTCCATCGAACCTGGTCCCGACGCCAGTGGAAAACACCGGAACAACACTGCCGGGCACCGCCGAGATCCCAGCCGCGCCTTCCCCCGACGCCTTGCAGCAGCAACTGTCCCCGGACTTCGCGGCCGATTCGCAGACATCCGCGGATCCGGAGTCGTCGAACGAAAGCAACAACGACATCGCGCGCTACCAGGAAGAGCAGAACGGGATGCCGCCGCAGCAGGCTCTCCAGCAGTTCGGCACCGACGGCGAGCTTTCGACTCCGTTCGGAATGCAATTGCGCGAAGCAAAGCGCACGCTCAAATCCGGCGAGGACGCCGACGGCTTGCTCATCACGGCGGTGGCGAAGGGCAGCCCCGCGGCCGTGGCCGGTTTGCACCCCTATAGTCATGCTGTGCATGACGCGCTGGCGGGTGTCGCAATGGTGGGGGCGATGGTTCCCGGCGGACAGCCCGCGATTCTTCTGATACCCGTGCTCGATATTTTCCAAATCGGCGAGAGCTACGACATGATCATCGGCGTCGACGGTTCGCGCGTGACGAACTTTCTCGACTTCGAGGATCGCATGCGCGATCTGCAGCCGGGCGAAATCATTTACCTGAGCGTCCTGCGCAACGGTAAGCGCTTGCAGGTAACAATCCCGATAACCGCGACCACCCTACAAGCCACCAACTGACGCCGCTGCAATTCTCTCCTTTACGCGCGCGCCCGGTTTCTCTATATACTTGAAATTGGTCCGTCGAGGATTTTTCCCGGCGAGACGGGGTTGAGAGGACATTTGTAGTCTGCTCGCGCCTGGATCCGATGAGGACCGGGACTCCGAGTGATTCGAGCGCTCGTTCCTTCGAGATTGCTCTGATGCGGGGTTGCCGGTGCGCGGCAGCCCCGATTTTTTTGAGTAGGGAGCAACCGAAGCGAGTGAGTGAGAATATGACGCAAGAAAAAGTTCGCGTGCCCGATCTCGCGCGCATGAAGGCGGCGCACCAGCCGATCACGATGCTGACCGCGTACGACTTTCCGTTCGCCAGGATTTTCGACAACTGCGGCGTCGACGTGCTGCTCATCGGCGACAGCCTCGGCATGGCGGTGCGCGGCGAGGACAGCACGCTCGCCGTCACGATCGACGAAATCATCTACCACACCCGCGCGGTCGCGCGTGCGCGGCGCCGTGCGCTGGTCGTCGCGGACATGCCGTTCCTCTCGTATCAGGTGAGTCCCGAAGATGCGCTGCGCAACGCCGGCCGTCTGATCAAGGAAGGCGGCGCCGAAGCGGTCAAGCTCGAAGGCGGGGTCGCGATCGCCGAGGCGGTCGCGAGAATCGCGGCGGTCGATATTCCCGTGATGGGCCACGTCGGGCTTACGCCGCAATCGATTCATCGGATGGGTGGTCATCGCGTGCAAGGCCGCAAATCAGGGCGTGCTGCCGGATGCCGCGAACGCCTGCTCGAAGACGCCGCCGCACTTGAAGCCGCCGGCGCCTTCGCGATCGTGATCGAGGGCGTGCCGCCGTCATTGGCGCGCGAGATAACTGCCAGCGTCGCGATCCCGACTATCGGCATCGGCGCCGGCCCCGATTGCGACGGCCAGGTGCTCGTGATGCACGACATGCTCGGCCTCTACGAATCGTGCGCACCGCGCTTCGCCAAGCCGTTCGCGCACTTGTGGAACGAAGCCGCGTCCGCTGCCGAGGCCTACGTGCGCGAAGTAAAAGAGCGCGCGTTTCCCGCGCCGGAACATTGCTACGCCGAATCAAGGAGGGCGCCCACGCGATGATGATCATTACCTCGCCCGCCGAAATGACCCGTTTTTCCAGTGACGCGATCCAACGCGGTGAGCGGATCGGGCTGGTGCCGACGATGGGCTTTCTGCACGACGGCCATCTGACCCTGATGCGCGAGGGCCGCCGCGAGTCGTCAGTGCTGGTCGCGTCGATCTTCGTCAATCCGACGCAGTTCGGACCCGGCGAGGACTTCGCGCGCTATCCTCGCAACTTCGAGCGCGACTGCGCGATGCTCGAGACGGTACCGGTGGACGTCGTCTTCGCGCCCGCGCCGAGTGCGATGTACTCGCCTGACGCGCAGACCACGGTCGACGCCGGCGACATCACCAGCGGTCTCTGCGGCGCGCATCGCCCCACACATTTCCGCGGCGTGACTACGGTGGTCGCCAAGCTGTTCAACATCGTGAAACCGCATCTCGCGGTCTTTGGCGAAAAAGATTTTCAGCAGTTGCGCGCGATCCAGAAGATGGTGCGCGATCTGAATTTCGACGTGGAAATTGTGCCGGTGCCGATAGTGCGCGAAAAAGACGGCCTCGCAATGAGTTCGCGCAACGCTTACCTCTCGCCGACCGAGCGCGAAGACGCACTAGCGTTGAGCCTCGCGTTACGCGCCGCCCGCGACAAGCATCGCACCGACCCATGCTGCGCCGAGGAAATAGTGTTCGCAGCAACCCGAGTCCTGAAGCGGACGAAAACTGTCGAGATCGAATACGTAGAAGCAGTAGATGCCGAAACGCTGGCGCGTCATCCGTCTCTTGATCGTCCAATCCTGATCGCAATCGCAGCGCGAGTAGGCAAGACGCGCCTGATCGACAATGTAGTGCTCAACCCCTGAGCGCACATCCGCTTCCGCGACTAGGGCCAGGACGCAGTCAGGTCATCAGCAGGATCAGCAGGCCGCCGGTTACGATGAAGCCGCCGCCTAGCATGATTCGGTCGTCGGGGATTTGCTTAAAGAGAATCAGCGAAATCGTCTGCGACACTACGAAGAAGACCGCGATGTAGATTCCCATCAGGCGATTGAAATCTACGCTGCTTTGATTGACCAGCACTCCGTACGCGACGAGCGTGAACGCGCCTGCCGCCAGCGGGTAACCATAGCTGCGCAGTCCTATCCGAACGAGCGCAAGGCCACCTACCTCAAGCACTGCTGCAAGCAGCAGGATCGCGAGAGTCTTTAGAATCAAAGCCCGGTTGGCCTAATAGTAATCAACCGGATCGATCTGACGCTTCGCGCCCCAATAGAAGAGCATGTTCTCGGTCAATCCCTGCCAGGTGAACTTGCCCGGCGGCATCAGCAGCCGCTTGAACATCGACTTCAGCGAGTAGAACTCCTTGGTGCAGCGCCACACGCCTTCTTCGACTTCCTGCGGCGACATGTTCTTGGGCACGAACATGCAACGGAAGTTGTTGGTGTAGAGGTCGGCGTCGGGGATTATCACGCGGCCCTCATTCTCGAGCTGCGTGCGCATCGGAGTGCCGACGCGTGGCGTCACCGTGTTGAAGAAGGCCTCAGGCGCCTTGACCTCGTGCAGGAACTTCAGCGTTTCGTCGAAAACTCCCGGACGATCCTCTTCCAGGCCGAACAGGAAATTGAGCGAGTAGTAGATCCCGTATTTTTCCAGTTTCTTGAGCAACTTCTTGTACTGCGACGCGTGATTCTGAATCTTGTTCATCGACAGCAGGCTATCCTGGCTGATCGATTCCACCCCGATATTGACGTGGAAAATTCCCGCCTTGGCCGCGAGCTCGAGCAAATCGTCGTCGTGATTCGAGTTGATCGTCCACAGGCATGAGAACCGGATGTTGAGCGGCTCGAGCGCCTTGAACAGCTCGCGCGCGAACTTGTGCTTGCCGGTGATCTGATCGTCGATGAACTGAAAGCGTTTGAAGCCGGTGATTTTGACGACCTGCTTGATCTCTTCAACGATGTCCTCGATCGGCCGCGTGCGATACGCGCCGTCATAGAACACCGGAATTTCGCAGAACGAGCATCGATACGGGCATCCGCGGCTGGCCTGAACCGGCACCGCCTTGAACAGATAGCGATTGAGCTTGAGCAACTCGTGACGAGGGCGGGGCAGGTTTTTCAGATCGTGAACCTTGTCGGCTTTGTAAACCTGCTTGAGCTTGCCGTCGCGCCAGTCCTGCAGTAGCTCGGGCCAGACCAGGTCGGCCTCGCCCTTCACGACTGCGTCGCAATGATGCAGTGCCTCTTCGGTCTGCAACGTCGCATGGAATCCGCCGAAGACCACGGGGATGCCGCGTTTGCGGAACTCGTCGCCCAGCTGGTACGCGCGCAATGACGCGCCGATGGTGGTCGTCATACCGACCAGGTCCCAGCCGCCGTCGAAGTTGATGTTTTCGAGCCGCTCGTCGCACAGCGTCACGTCGTATTCGTCGGGCGTCAATCCCGCCATCAGCGGAATCATCAGCCCCATGATCAGCCGCCACCGCGTCTTGTGCGGCGTGCCATCCAGATGGACCGTCGTAGGTTGCACCAGGAGAATTCGTGGCTTCTTGCCGTTCATACTACCTCCGCCCGCAGGCCTCGATTCATTCCTGCAGGCTTTGAGCCGTGATTGACGATGCGGTTCGGCCGGTTAGCCATATCAGCACCAGCGCGAATACGTAAGTTCCGAACGCTGTTCCCCAAGCGAAGTACTCTAGCCGATTAATTAAAGCCAATACGACGAGCATGTACGCGAAATCGCGCCCGCTCCATCGATCGACCTTGTCGAGCCATTGCGCCGCCTGCTCGCCTTTTACGTTGAAGGCGCGCCAGGTCGCGACCGCGCACATCGCAAATCCGCCGAGCTGTACAGGAATCAGGTACAGGTAAGCGACGCTGTGCGCGACGCGGTAGCATCCGACCATCAAGCCGATGAACACCGCGGCGTGCACGATATTGTCGGTGACGACGTCGAGCGTCCCGCCGAAATCGCTCTCGACCATCTTGAGCCGCGCGAGTTCACCGTCGACGCCGTCGATCGTGATTGAAATCAAAAAGAAAATCGCGGCGAACAGGCGCATCCAGTAATTCGGCACGGCGAACATCCACGCACACGCCAGCCCGAACATCGTGTTGGCGACCGTCACCATGTTCGGCGTCAGGCGCGTATGCTTTGCGAGCCAGTAGCTGATTCGCCACGAAATCTTGCGGTCCACCCATCGCGCCATCGGCGCGTCCTTATGCGCCGACTCCTCGCGAATCGATTTCGCCAGCCGCAGTTCGGCTTCTTCGCGATCCTCGGGCCGCCCGTTCAGCGCAAATGGCAGCAGACTCGCCGAGGGCCCCGCAACGCTGTTGGCAATTCCGCCTCGCTTCAGGATTGCGCCGATCGGCCCGGTCGCGATTTCGCCGCCGCAATCGTGGTCGGTGCTGACCGCGCGATGTACCGACTTCGGATCGGCCACATGGGCGTCCAGGATGCGGGCGAGGTGAGACTTGGCGAATACCAGGTTGCCCGAAAATGACACGCACGGCGCCGACGAGTCGATGCCCAATTCCTGTGCATTCCGCAGATTCAGAATCTCGCCGAACGATTCGACCATCGAGACCGTGTCAGAATTCTTGAACCGGCCCATCGCGCGCGCAACGTCCGGATATCGCTCACGCGACGCCGCGACGACGAACCTTTTGATCCCGGCGCGCTCGCAATTGATCATCA
Organism: Candidatus Acidiferrales bacterium; assembly: GCA_035602775.1. Lineage (GTDB taxonomy): Bacteria > Desulfobacterota > Binatia > Binatales > Binataceae > Binatus. Next base: position 42,427 of record DATNLS010000030.1, read on the forward strand.
GCCGCTCTAACAGCGGGCGTCCGAAGACCGCATTATCCGCTCGGTCAGGCGCGGCGATTAAAGCAGTTTCAATCAATGGCGTCCTGTTAAAACCCGGTTTCCCCCTTCCTCAATTCCGGAACCGTAACACAGCGATAACCTCAGCGGAAGTAGTAGTGCTGATACATCCTCCACCAATTATGAGTTCGTCTATTGATCGGGGCAAATAAAATCGCAACTGGAGGCGGGCTACCGCGGCTGGTAAACTGGCCAGATCGTGGCCACGATTACCGCTCTACTATTCGATTTCGGCGGCACGCTCGACGGGCCCGCGCATTGGCTCGATCGTTTCCTCATGAGCTACCGCGCCGCTGGAGTCGAAATTACGCGCGCCGAGCTCGACCCGGCCTTCGATCACGCGACCCGAATCGGCTATGGCGCGACGCGGGTCGTGTCGCGCTTCGGCCTGACTGATCTCGTTCGCTTTCTCGTTGGCCATCAATTCGAGTATTTGAGGAAGAGCGGCCCCGAGCCGATGCGCAAAATACTCGACGACACGGGCGCCAGTGGACGTCATCAGTTGGTCGAGAGTGTCACGAAGTCCTTCGTCCGCGAGACGGCCGCCGGGCTGGCGCACAGCCGCCAGGTGATCGGCCCGCTCCCCGGCCGCTTCATCTTGGGCATCGTGTCGAACTTTTATGGAAATCTCGATCGCGTTCTCGAAGAGGCGAAGCTCGATCGATTCTTCGCGGCGGTTGCCGACTCATCGCGCGTCGGAATTTTCAAACCCGATCCGGGCATCTTCGAAGCCGCATTGAAAAAAATGCGTTGCGCGCCCGAATCGGTCGCAATGATCGGCGACTCGCTCGCCAAGGATTGCGCGCCCGCGCACAAGCTCGGGATGCGCACCGTCTGGCTGTGCACCGAACCGCGCCACGATGAAGATTCCTTCTCCGCCGACGTCACTATCCGAAGTATCGACGAAGTTGCGCAAATCCAATGGTGAAGGAATTACAGGGAGCGATCATTGCCGCCGGCCGCGGCGAGCGCTTGCGCATCTCGACCCGCGACGACATTCCCAAGCCGCTGGTCATGCTCGGCGGCGAGGCGATGCTCTCGCGGCAAGCGCGCGCGCTGCTCGAAGCGGGCGCGTCGTCGGTCGTCGCGGTGATCAATTCGGAGACGGCGCGCGTCGCGACCAAAATGGCGCTCGAGTTTCCGCCGTCGCTACGCCTGGTCGTGCGCGATACTGCCAACTCGATGGAGACGATGCTCGAGCTCGCCGACGTGCTCGAGCCCGGATGGTTTATCGCATCGACGGTTGACGCTGTAATTCCACAGACGGAACTCGCGCGGTTTGTTAATGAGTCGCGCAGGAAAATCGAGGAGTGCCGCGATGAAAATCTGGCCGGTGTGCTGGCCGTTACCCGATGGCGCGGCGAGGCCACGCCGCTTTTCGCCGATGTAACATCAAATGGGTTGATCCAACGGCTCGGTAGCCGTCAGACTTCTATGGTAACGGCGGGACTCTATGTTCTGTCGACGCGAGTTTTCGATTACGCCACC
>DATNLS010000081.1:0-4245 GCA_035602775.1 Candidatus Acidiferrales bacterium
TCGTCGGAATGGGCACTCGCCGTGCAGACGCTGGGCGGAATCGCGTCGTATCGCGAAATTCTGAAACTGCGCGAGCCGCGCATGAGCCGCAAGCTGCGCTCCGCGTTCGAGTCGGGCCAGGATGCGATGCGCCGCAGCCTCGAGCTGGCGAATGCGACGATGGTCGATCGCAAACTCGACAACGGGATCACGGTGCGGACGGCGTGCTGCTTCGGCTACAGCAGCGAAGTCGCCGCCCAGCTCTACAAGGGGCAGACGCGCACAGTGGTCGCCCTGTTCGATCTGCGGAGCCAGGGCGTCAGCCTGCGGCGCAGCTCCGACTCCGAGGTCGATTTGTCGCTGCTCGCACAGCATTACGGTGGCGGCGGTCACGCGGCCGCATCAGGCTTCGCCATCCCCGATTTGCGCCGACTCCCGGCCGAGCGCCTGTCCGAAATCCTGGGCGACGAGCTGGACAAACCGGCCCCCTGACCGCCTCACTGCTGCATCCGCGCTCCCCTTGCCACCAATCTGGCGATTGGCCTAAACACACTGCACGTTCACAACTGACCGTACAGTTTTGCCGTGACAAAAGAAGAGCTGCTCAAGGAGAATCGCGTTCGCGAGATCCTCGAAGCCGCTCGCCGCGTGATGGCTCGCAACGGCATGCAGGGCACCACCGTCGATCGCGTCGCCGAGGAGGCCAAAGTAGCCAAGGGCACTATCTACCTCTACTTCGATACCAAGGACGCGCTGGTCCATGCGGCGGTGCTCGCCGGCCTGCGCGAGATGGTCGCCGAGACGATCGCGTCCGACGATCCGTCGATGCCGCCGCTCGATCGAATCCGCAAACTCATCCTGGCCCAGTTCCGAATCCAGGCCTCGAACCAGGATTTCCTGAAGACGCTGATCATCGGCAATTCTCTCGATATCGAGCTCGAATCGGCCGCCGGTCGCGAGTACATGCGCGTCTATGCCGGCCATCTCGACTTCGTCGCGTCGGTGCTCCAGGACGCGATCGCCCGCGGCGCGATTCGCCGAATCGATCCGCAATTCGCGGCCTTCATGCTCGGCGAGATGCTGACCGGGTCGCTGCGGCGCCGTCTGCTCAAGCTGGCGTCGAGTCCGCTCGAATCAGACGCGGAAGCGGTGGTCGAGCTCTTCCTAAAAGGGATTGCCGCGCTTCCATAACCGCGCGATCCCATCTTCAATCGTGCTCCCGCGTTCTGATACGCTCGCGAAATTGTGAGCACTGGAGACAAATCGACCATGGGCGAAATCGCTATCGTTCTTGCACTCGGGCTGGCCGCGGGCATCCTCGGCGGATTCGTCGGCGTCGGCGGCGGCGTGCTGATCGTGCCGGTGCTCGTGCTGGCGCTCGGCTTCGATCAACATCTCGCGGTCGGGACGTCGCTCGGCGCGCTGTTGCCTCCAGTCGGAATCCTGGGCGCGTACGAATACTACAAGCACGGTCATCTCAACCTCACGTACGCGCTGCTGCTCGGCCTCGGCCTGTTGATCGGCGGTTACATCGGCGCGGTTTACGCGGTGAAGATGCCGGGGACGGCGCTGCGCCGCGTCTTCGGCGTGTTCCTGCTGCTGACCTCGATTCGGATGCTCTACCAATAATTCAGCGGGCCTGAGTCGCGGTGACCGCCTTGCACTGCTGAAATACCCTTACTAAGTTCGCGCTGTGGACGCGGCGCTCGAACAAGCTCTCAACCTTCTGCTCGAATCCGAACGCGCCGGAGTGCTCGCGCTCGACCAGTTGATCGCCGGCGTCAAGCAGACCGAGCTGAAGAAATTCCTGGCCGGCTCGCGCGCGATGGAACAGCGCAACGCCGAGGAACTCGAGGCGCTGATTCGCACCAACGGCGGCCAACCATCCACTGGCGTCGGCCCGTTCGCGCGCAAAGTCGCGGCGCTTGACTCGATTCGCGATCGCCTGAACCTGCTGTCACGCGGGCAGGAATGGGCTGCGCGTAAAACCGAAGTTGCACTCGCGCTCGCCCCTGTCGACGGTCCCATCCACGACTATCTGACCGCGATGGCAAATCGGCACCGCGCCGAAGTGGAGTGGGGCCGCGCCGAAGTAATCCGCCTGATGTCCGCCAGCTAAGCCTCGCCCGAGAATTTGCGCTACCCCGGACGTTTCGCCACAAAAATTTCGCGCCCCCATTTATCCGTCAATGTATTCGCCTCGAATCCCGCTCCACCCAGTAGGCGCATCCACTCGGCGCGCGGAAACACTCCTTCGATGTGCGAGTCATGCACGACGCGCAGGTCGCCGCGATGGTCACGCAGCAAGATCGCGAAGTCGGTTCGATACGTAGTGTCGGCCGGATCGGGATCGACGGTCCACATAAGATAACGGAGACTGCGCCCATCACCATCATGTCCGCCGTGCCGTGACTCTGCGACGAAGGTCTCCTGCACGCAGTCCGGCACGAACAGCGCGACGCCGCCCGCGCGGCAGTGCCGATATGCGGTGCGGATCGCCGCGTCCAGGTCGGCCGTGGTGGTCATGTAGGCAATCGCGTCATGGACAAAAACCGCGTCGAACGTGCGTCCGAGATTCGCACTGCGCATGTCGCCCTCGCGATGCTCGCATTCGGGATTCAGCGCACGGCTGACAGCCAGCATTTGCGGCGACAGATCGACCAGCGTCATCTCAAATTTCGACTTGAGATAGAGCGCGTTGTTACCGCCGCCCGATCCGAGCTCCAGCACTGTGCGCGGCGCAGGCTTGCACGCATCTGTCAGCACCTGCGCAAAGAACGCGGCCTCCTCCGCATAGTCGGCGGGCGCGGAAAATAGCGGCCACCATTCCGCGAGCTCGTCGTACAGCTTCATCGCGATCCTTACTTTTTGGGCGAAGGCGCAGGCACTTCCTTCATACGCGCCGTCGTATCCGCGTCGTACTCGAGATGCAGCGCACGCACGATCATGCCATGCATCCGCCACAGCCCGATCACGTAGAACAGTTCCATGATCTGTTCGTCGGGCAGATGACTTTTCAGCGCGGCGAAGGTTTCATCTTCGACCAGGTTGCGCCCTACAATTTCATCCGTCGCTTGCATCAGGGCGCGTTCGGCGTCGGTGAACTTGTCGCTGACCGCCCAACCTTTTATCGCCGCGAGCTTGTCTTCAGAAACGCCGACCATCCGCGCGACCTTCAGATGCTGCGAATACTCAAACCGCGAGTCGCCGACAATTCCGGTGCGCAGAATCGCCAGCTCGCGCAGTTTCGCCGGCAGCTTGCGTCCCGGTTGCATCAACGCCATCAGCGAGTTGCGCGCCTGAAAGAGCAGGTCGGGCACGAGCGCGAACGTCGTCCAGTAATCGCCGGGCGTGCCGGTGGCAGTGCCCGGCTCGGCGACGGGATCGCGGTCACCGAAGAATTGCTGGTAGAGTTCCTGAATTTCCGGCGTGGCTTCAGCCTTACTCACCTGACGTAGTCGTCCCATGATGTGATGCTCCTGGCGCTCGCGCGCGCGAACGTTTCCGTTTCGATGACACCAATATCGCCGATGTCCCCCGCTCTTGCGAGGCCGCGCGCACGGCGCGATAATCCGATGCTCCGGTGGACGCATAGCTCAGCCCGGTTAGAGCGCTTGCCTCACATGCAAGAGGTCCCTGGTTCGAGTCCAGGTGCGTCCACCAAATTCTCGAACATTTTCAAAGGCTCCATTCCGAGTAAGTGACCGACGCAGTCATCTGCTGTGTCAGATCTGTGTCAGAAGGGCCGAGCCGGCCGTTTCTTCGAGACGCACCGTGTTTCAACACTTGCGCTGGGCTTCAGTTGTCGGCGCGTCTCTCACAGCGTTCGCGGGATTCTTTTTGCAAACGACGCACGAACGGGTACGGCCTTTGCCGGGTAGGGGGGTCAAATCTCTACGATCGGCCGAGCGTTGACCGCTTAGCAGCCACACGCGTGTGGCCGCAAGTTTGGGGTGGGGGGGTGTCGGTGGGGATGATGGATATCACGAGCAAGACAATTCGCGATCGAATTCTGGAACTGCGCCGGGTTGCTGCACGCGAGCTGGTGCCTAATCCGAAAAATTGGCGGCGTCATCCAGCGCGCCAAGCCGCGGCGCTGCGAGGTCTTCTACAGGAAATCGGCTACGCAGATGCGTTACTCGCGCGCGTATTGCCGGACGGCCGTCTGATGCTGATCGATGGCCACCTTCGCGCGGAGACCACACCCGACCAATTGGTGCCGGTGTTGGTGCTCGACGTCGACGAAAACGAATCTCACAAGCTGCT
>DATNLS010000073.1:0-18410 GCA_035602775.1 Candidatus Acidiferrales bacterium
CGCCGCCACCGCATCGAAAAGCCGGCCCGCGCTCGAGGTTAGCGGCGAATTTGTGTTGCTCTTCACGAGCGCGGTGATCTGCCGCCATTGATTCGAATGTCGCGCGACGACCTCCAGACGATCGGGAATCGTCTCCGCGTAGGCCTTATGCAGATATGATGCCGCCATTCGCCACGGCTGTTTGATCGCCGCAGTCCCACCCGGCATCGGGACGGCTTCGAGATGGCCGACGCGCTCAAACTTCGCCAGCTCGGCGATCAGAAATTCGCCGCCCCAGATAGTGCCGTCGAGCCCGAACCCGAGCCCATCGAATGCGACGCCGATCGCCGGACCCTGCGCGCCGTTATCGGCCAGGCATGCGGCAATATGGGCATGATGGTGCTGCACGCCGACGAACTCGACGCCTTTCAACTCGAGAGCGTATTTGGTCGAGAGGTACTCCGGATGCAGGTCGTAGGCGACCAGCTGCGGAGCTATATCGAACAGGCGTCGAAAATGATCGATACCATCGCGGAAAGAGCGCAGGGTTTCAAAATTTTCCAGGTCGCCGATGTGATGCGAGACGAAAGCATGCTGCCGCTTCGCGACGCAAAACGTGTTCTTTAGTTCCGCGCCGCAAGCGAGAATCGGCCTTCGCAGTTTGAACGGGAGTTCGAGCGGTTGCGGCGCGTAGCCGCGCGCACGCCGCTGCAAGACTTCCCCGCCTCGCGAAACGCGCACGACGCTGTCGTCAGTGCGAATGTGAATCTGCCGGTTGTGAACCAGAAAAAAGTCGGCGATGGCCGCAAGTCGCTTCGCCGCATCGTCATCGGCATACGCAATCGGCTCATCCGACACATTACCGCTGGTGAAGACAATCGGAGCTTTGACCGAATGACATAGAAGATGATGCAGCGGCGTGTACGGCAACATCACGCCAATGAAGCGATTCGAAGGCGCGACCGAATGCGCCAGGTCGCAGCCGGCTTTGCGGTGGAGCAAGAGGACTGGTCGTCGCGGACTCAAGAGCGCGCGCTGCTCCGACTCGTCGATAGTCGCGAGATCGCGGGCCGCGGTCAGATCGGGCGCCATGACGGCGAACGGCTTGTCCTCGCGATGCTTGCGGGAGCGCAAGCACCTCACTGCTTTCTCGGACGACGCCAGGGCCGCGAGATGATAGCCGCCGAGCCCCTTCACGGCGACGATTTTTCCAGAGCTCAGCAGTACGGCGGCGCTGCGAATCGGATCGCCGGCCTGCGGTAATCCGCTGGGGTTGAGCAAACGGACGCTCGGACCGCATGCGGGGCAACAAACCGGTTCCGCGTGGAAGCGGCGATCGGACGGATCGTGATACTCGCGCGCACAGTCAGCACACATCGGAAACTCGGCCATTGTCGTCAGCCGGCGGTCGTAGGGCACGCCGCGCACGACAGTGAATCGCGGACCACAGTTGGTGCAATTGGTGAACGGGTAACGATAGCGTCGATCCTGCGGATCGAAGATCTCGCGGAGGCAATCGGCGCAGGTCGCGAGGTCGGGAGAAATCAAAACCTGGCGCTCGCCTTCGACCTGGCTCGCCAGGATCGCGAAGTCCGATCGATTCGCGATCGGGATCATCTCGCTCACGACGTTCTGGATCGATGCCAGCGGCGGCGCCTCGCTCACCAGCCGCGCGCGGAACTCCGCGATACTCGCGACGCTACCCTCGACCTCGATCGCGACGCCATGCAGGTCGTTGACGATCGAACCGCCAAGACCGAGCCTCTGCGCCAGGCTGAAAACGAACGGCCGAAAGCCCACTCCCTGCACGATTCCATCAACCCTGAAGCGCATCGCCGCGCGTTTTCCGAACTGCGGCACGTCGTGCACGGACACGGAAGTCATGGTTTCAGCTGGTCGCATCACGTTGCGCTATCCAGATTTCTTCGGCATGGGCGGCTCCATGTCCGCGAGCGGATAAACTTTGAAGCGCGCGTAGTTGAAGACCGGCGAGCGCGCCAGCAGCATGTCGAGTTCTTCGTTGGAGGCGACGTTGTAGATCCACGCACCGCCGTGTTGGCCCGGGATATGGTAGCGCGCGATTACCTTGCCCTGTTTCATCAGCGGTTCGGCGTACTCCGGCATCGTCAGCACCGATTTCAGGATGTCGCGCGACAGCAGCGAAATCTCGATTCGCCAAATCACCAGGAATTTCACGACGCGTCCTCATCTGCCGAGTCCTCGTCGCCGCCCGTATAGTCCCTCAGCGCGGACATCTGGTTGCGCGCGGTTTGTTCGTCGATTTTTTCCATCGCGAATCCGGCGTGGATCAATATCCAGTCGCCGGGGACGAGTTTTTCGTCGCGCAAGATTCCCACGTTGATGTTGCGCGTCAGGCCGGCGACCTCGACGCGCGCAAGGTCCGGATGATCACCTTCCGCCGCGAGCGTCACTATTCGGCCGACAATTCCGAGGCACATTTTCGAAACTCCCCGCTAGCAGATTCGCGGCAACGCCTCGCCGAAGGGCAAATCGAGCACGCGATCGCCGCCCACCGGTGTGCGCAGAATTACGAAGTCCGGGTGTTCTGTGGTGACCCGTCCGATCAAACTCGCGTCGCGACCGAACGGATGCCGCCGCATCGCTGCGAGAACTCCCGCCGCAGCCGGTTCGGGAACGAACGCGACCAGCTTGCCCTCATTGGCGACCAGGATCGGGTCGAGACCGAGTAGCTCGCAGGCGCCGCGAACCGTGTCGCGAATCGGAATCGCGGTTTCGTCCACTTCGATCCCAAGATGCTGGCGCGACGCGATTTCAACCAGCGTCGCGGCGAGGCCGCCGCGGGTCGGATCGCGCATCGCATGAATCTCGGGACACGCCTGAAGCATCTCGCCGGCCAGTTCGTGCAGCGCGGCTGTGTCGCTTTCGAGCGCGCCTTCGAACTCGAGTCCTTCGCGGGTCGATAAAATCGCAACTCCGTGATCGCCGATCGTGCCGGACAACAGGATCGCATCGCCGGGCCGGACGTTGCGCGACGACAGGTTGATAGCGGGCGGCACCAGGCCGATACCGGTCGTGTTGATGAAAATCTTGTCGCCGCTACCACGACCGACGACCTTGGTGTCGCCGGTCACGATCTGAACGCCCGCCCGATCGGCGGCGCGCCTGGCCGACGCGACGATGCGCTCGAGATCAACAATCGGCAGCCCTTCTTCGAGAATGAATGCGAGCGAGAGATAAAGCGGCTTCGCGCCGCCCATCGCAAGATCGTTGATCGTGCCATTGACCGCCAGCTCGCCGATATCTCCGCCCGGAAAGAAGATCGGCGTGATCACGTACGAGTCAGTGGTGAACGCAATCCGCGAGTTGCCGATCGTGAGGATCGCCTGATCGTCGAGCGGTTCGAGCGCGGAATTTCTGAAGGCCGGAAGAAATATCTGCTCGACGAGGCGCGATGTCAGCTTGCCGCCGCTGCCGTGACCCAGCAGGATTTCCGGCGTGTCAGTAATCGGCAGCGGACATTGCGCGAATGGCGTCGAGGGTGAACTCTCGCCCGAACTTTCGATGACGCGGCCGTTGGATGATGCCATCTGCCTGCCTTACGGGTGCGCTTTTCCGTTCGACTCATCGGCGGGCGCCGCCTTCGCGACTGCGCGTCCGCTGAGGTAGCGGCCGTATTGATAGTAGGCGGCACAGGCGCCTTCGGCCGAGACCATAGTTGCGCCGAGCGGACGTTGCGGGGTGCATTCCTTGCCGAACGCCGGACAATCGGAGGGCTTGCGCGCGCCGCGCAGAATGAGCCCACTGATGCAGGTTTCGGATTCGCGCGTTGCGATCGATTCGACCTCGAAAATTTTCTCGGCGTCGTGGTCGCGATATTCGTCGCGCAGCTGGTAACCGGATTGCGGAATCGGGCCGACTCCGCGCCACTTGCGATCGGCGACTTCGAACACCTTTGAGATCAAGTCGATCGCCGGACCATTGCCGTCGCGCGCGACCGCGCGCACGTACTGATTCTCGACCTCGGCGCGGCCCGCTTCGAGCTGGCGCACGGTCATCAGGATTCCCTCGAGCAAATCGATCGGCTCGAAGCCGGTTACGACGATCGGGACGTGAAAGCGATCGCACAGCGATTCGTATTCGCGATATCCAACCACCGCGCAGACGTGTCCGGGTCCCAGGAATCCCTGCACGCGATTGTCCGGCGCATTCAGCACGGCGGCCATCGCGGGCGGCACCAGCACGTGCGAAACCAGCATCGAGTAATTTTTCACGCCCTCGAGCTTCGCGCGATACACACTCATCGCGTTGGCGGGCGCCGTCGTCTCGAAGCCGACGCCGAAAAATACGACTCGCTTGCCGGGATTGTCGCGCGCTATCTGGACCGCGTCGAGCGGCGAGTAGACCACGCGCACGTCGGCGCCGCGGCTCTTCAGGGTCAACAGATCGCCGCGCGAGCCCGGCACGCGCAGCATGTCGCCGAAGGATGTGAAGATCACGTCGGGATGACTCGCGATTGCGTGCGCCTTGTCGATCATCTCGAGCGAGGTGACGCAGACCGGACAGCCGGGGCCATGCACCAGCTCGATGGATTCGGGGATCATGCGGTCGATGCCGTAGCGAACGATCGAGTGAGTCTGGCCGCCGCAGACTTCCATCAGGACCCACGGACGCGTGGCGGTCCTCGCGATTTCCTTGATCAGTGACGAGGCTACGGCGCTGTCGCGATATTCGTCTAGGTACTTCATGACGGTTTGATCCTCGCGCGCTGATCGTCGGTCAGTTCCGAAGTTTGTCCGAGGTCTTCCAGTATCCGGTACGAGCGCTCCGCTTCTTCGCGATCGATTTTTGAAATCGCAAATCCGACGTGGACCACCACGAAGTCACCGACCGCGGCTTCGGGAACGTACTGCAGGCAGACCTGGCGCGTGATGCCGGCGAATCTAACGCTGCCGACGCGTAAACCGTTTTCGTCGCGAGCCGCGATGATTTCTCCGGGAATTCCCAGGCACATCTGTTGCCTCCGTCAATGCTCGAGCTGCGCTATCACCAGTCCTCGAAGCTTCACTTCCGGATAGACCTTGAGCATCAGAAATCTCGGTGGTTCGAGGCCAAAGTTGCGGATGTCAATCGTCTGCTCGCCCTGAAACTCGACCGTGGTGGTATCGATCATTCGCATCCGCACGTCGCCCTGCACCGCGCCGGTCTGTCCGCGCAGCGACAACTCGCCCTGCACTCGATAGGTCGCGGCGGAATCGAGCGCCTTCACGCTGATCACCCGGCCACGAACGCGCGGGTACTTGCGCATCTCGAGCCTGTTCGCCAGCTCGCGATCGTAGAGGCCGTTACCGGTCTTCAGCAGTTCCGCGTCCAGCTCGACGCTGCCGCTCACCGGCGCGTTGGCGTCGATATGCCCGTCGACGATCGTCATCTCCACAACACCCTCGAGCCCCGCAGTTTCGACGTTGATCGGATGCAAGCTCGAGCGCGCTTCCGCCCATATTTTTGAGCGCTCAGGCACCAGGCGATATCTCGCCATCTCAAATCCCTCTCATCGCGCGCCCAACAAGTCGCGCGTGCCGCTACATCTCGCGAATCTGAATGTAGCGAGCGATGTCCGGCAGCGACGTCACCACCACGTACGCGACGCCCAGGATCACCGCGGTCGCAAGTATTCGCTTAAACATTGGCTCTGACTCCTTTCGTAGTTTCGATTCGATCAACTGTGACTTCGTCTATCAGCTTCCGCACAACCGACACGGCCTCGTCTACCGCGCGGCTCACAACTTCGCTGAGACCGATTCTCTCGACCAGATCCGCCGGCTCGCATCCCACCACCAGCACCCTGCCCACGCGTCCGCCGAGCGCGGCGAGCGTACTGAGGACCGCCTCGGGGTTCATGCTGTGCGCGTCGGTGGCGGGAGTGACTGGCTCGTTTTCGAGATCCAGCTCGATCACAAAGATCGTTCCCGGCTGGTCGCCACGATTCACCGCATCGATCAAAACGAGCGTGTCGTAACCCTCGAGCAACTGAAACGCGAGATGCATCCCGCGAATTCCGTAGTCTTCGACTTCGACTCCGGGCGGAAACTTCTCACCGCTCAGCCGCCGCGCAACCTCGACTCCGAAGCCATCGTCGGCAAGAAAAATATTCCCGACGCCAGCGACCATCACCCGCTTCGTCGTCACACCTTGCGTCATCGGCTGACCTCGAGCGGCTCGACCTCGTCGGGGTAGAAATACAGAAAGCGGCCGTGGGTCTGCATGAAGTCGGCGGCCGGATCGTCCTCGAGCGTGACCGCCAGGTATTGCTTCTCCTCGACGTCGAAGTACACGGCCTCGACGCGCGCGGTCTTGCCTGCCAGGAACATGTCCTGCGCGTCCGAGCGTCGCGGACCGGGGCGCAAGCGCACGCGGCATCCTTTCGAAACTGAAACTTCGCCGACCTGCACGCGGTCGGTCTCGGGAGATACGGACGCATCGGCGCCAGGATCCCACCAGGGTGGGGGTTCCGTCTGCGTTTCAGTCTTCGTAGTCGCAGCGCGAAGATATCTGAGCGCGCCGTGAAGCCGGTCGAGGATTTCCGGCGGCATGTCGTCCACGCGATCGATTATCGCGGCCGCGCGCGGATCGGTTGCGCGTGCTTGACGCTTCTCGTCCTCGGTGAGCGTCATCGTGCGGAGCGTGAGGATTTCGTCGATTTCAGTCGCGTCGTAAAGATCGCCGGGACTTTCGGGCGCGATTTGCGGATAGTCGTAAAGAATGATCGGCGACGACAACACCACGTCACGGTCGCCCTCGTTGCCAACCATCACCGGCCAGGTGCGGACGTTCGAGCATCTCTGCACGGCGCCCTTCGCCCACTCCGGCGGATCGATCAGCGATACAAACTTGCCGCGTTTGGCCTCGAGCAGCGCGTGGACCCCGAGCATCGAAGATCGCATTACGACGTCGCGCGAGGCGGTCGCGTCATGCCACAGAGTTACGTTCTCGATTTGCAGGCGGAGTCTACGCAGCGCGCGCGATTCCTCGATGGGCTCCGCAAACAGGCGAATCGTTCCCTTGAGGGCGGTACTTTCGCGGACGAACCTGCCGACTCGCCGTCCCGACCGAGTGACGATCGCTTCGGTCGCACGGGATGCGGGAAATTCGAATTCGATCAGATGTTCGCCTCGAGAAGATTCCGATGACTCGGCGAAGTCGACCTCGCGCTCGATGGCTTCGTCCCAGCTGGTCCAGAGTTCACCCTCGGCTTCGAGCGATTCCACTTCGCGAAACGTGTCCAGGTCCGCGTCGACAGACTCTTCGACGATGCGGCGCTGGATTTGCAGAAATCTGACTTTGCCCGCCAGCTCGAACCCGCCTTCGAGCAGACATTCAGTCTGCGACCAGCAATGCTCGCAGCCGCCTGCGTCGCTCCATTGGCGCGGGGCCAGCACGCCGAATTGCCATCGGACCTGGTTTTTTCCGGACGACGCCCGATATGGATACAGCACGTAGCCTTCGTAGAGCACGGCGTCGGCGATCTTGCGGGCATGCTCGATGCTCATGAGCAGCGCTCCCGCGCGCCGAGCAGCAGCGTCTCGATGACTTCGTCCCAGGTCGCGAGCGCCCTGCTGGACTTGAACTTCATCAGCTCCGACAGAGTCTCGCGATTGAGCCGCAGCCATCCGCTGTTCGGAAAATAGTGATCGATCATCTCCTGCCAGACGCGCACCGGGAGGCGGTAGCTCGCCTCCTTGCTCCACGGGACCTGGCTGACTTGCATACCGGTCGTGCCCTTTTCGAACACGCTGCCGCTGAACATCATCAACAGCGCGATGTCGCCGCTTTCGAGCGAATGAAGATACTTGGCGGCGGCGATTTCAAAATCGTAGGAGCAGGCGACCGGCAGCTCGACGTCGGTCTGGCCGCGAAAGGCGGGAATCGTGGCCGACAGATGCGTCCACAGGAACGGCTTCATCGTGTCGCCCCATCGCGGCGTGTCGCCGAACAGCTCCATGAGGCGCGACTCTTCTTCGTGGGAATACTTGCGGCGGCTCGGCTCGATCCGAATCTGGCAGCGCAGCACGATATTGTGAATGACGACGCCGGTGGTTTCCTCGATTTTCAGCGCGAACATCAGCGTCGGCAACGCTGCATGGCGCTCCGGACGCGCGCCCGTGATCTGAAAGTTCAACTCACTCAACGGTCGAGCTCTCCTAGACGTAATCGCGCGACCGCGCGCGCAGGTTCGCGAAGAATCCCTCGATCTCGCGCCACACTTCTTCGCCGCCGTCGAATCCTTTCCAGTAGCGGCGGACCTTGCCGGTCAGCTCGTAGCAGGCGTCGATCGGCACAATGAAGCTTTGAAATCGATCTTCGCCCCGGCGCCGGTAGATGAGCAGCGCTTCGACGTCGGGCGCGAGTTGCGCCAACACCGGATTCGCCGCGACGGGTTCATCCCAGGCCTCGGCTGGCACCGTCGATTCGGTGGCGCCGGCCGGGCTTGGGTAGAAGGCGGTCATTTTCTTCATGCCGGAGTTGTAGAAGAAGAACGCCATCCCGACCGGGATTTGCATCGCGGCCCATTGGGCGTTGCTCAGGCGAAACGAGTTCAGACTGAGGATGCGATCCGGCACCGCGCGATATTTTCCCTGCGCCGCTCCAGTGTGCGTGAACAGCAGGTAGCACGCGCGGCAACTGCACATAAGCGTGCGGGTCTCGACGTTGACGACGTGGGAATGCTGCTCGACGATCGGCTGGCCGCACATCTCGCAGACTTCACCCGCGCGCCGCTTGAGCCCGGGCCCGAGAAAACGCATCAACGCGTTCGGCGCGTCCGTGACAATTCTGCCGTTTCTCTCGCCAGTCATGCTCATTCCTTTCAATTCAAGGGCCTTTCAATTCATGAGCGGAGAGGCGATCGCGACTCTCACCCCGTCCTGATCTTCGAGCAGTGGCACGGGTTCAAGATGCAGCCCACCGCTCTCGGTCGAGCGGCCGGCGAGTCGCGGGTCATAGTTCCGGTCGCAGGACGGACATACCAGCAGACTGCCGGTCACGTTGCCGCCGCCCATGGCCGAGCCGCACGCCGGGCAACTGTCGCGGTAAGCGTAGAGCTGTCCTTCGACGCGGCAGAGCACGATTCGCGAGCCCATCGCTTCGGTGCACGTGAGCAGGCTCGCGGGAAATCCGTTCTGGTCAGCGATCGAAACCCAGGTCGGCTCGAGATTGAGTGAAGGCTCGCGCGGAGAACTGGGCGCGGCGGCGGAGGCAGCCAGATCGGTGACGCCTTCGACTTCGATCTTCAAGGCGTCGGGCGCCGATTCGCGAATCGCACCTTCAACCGCGAGCTTCACTGTCAGCAGCGACGACGGACATCCGTCGCAGCTACCCTTCATGCGCAGGCGCACGAGGCCGGTCTCCGCACTGAGGTCGGTGATCTCGAGGTCACCGCCGTGCGAGCCGAGATATGGACGCACACGCTCGAGTGCCTCGCGCACGCGAGTCTCGAAGTCCTTAGGATGCAACCCGTGCAGGATGAGAAGGCTCGAGACGAGATCGTCGGCGGCAAGCTGTGAGCGCAAACGCTCGCCCGCCGCGCCGTCCGCGGCTGCGATGTCGTCGATGCGCTTGAGACCCTCGCCATAGAGTTGCACGACCGAACGGACGATCTCCTCGACCCGCTCCCACACGGGCGGGCTCGCCATCGAGCGAACCTCCTCGAGCAGGGGCTCGAGCCGTTCGCTGAGCTCGCGCAACTTTCGTCGGTCGGCCACCTGGTTTTCGGCGCGGCCCATCAGTCGTCCACAGTGTTGAGCATCGTGGGCGAGTGAATTTTCTTGAGCACCTTGCCCTTGCCAACGTACATGTGGACGCCGCATGGCAGGCACGGGTCGAAGCTGCGGACGGTGCGCATGATATCGATGCCCTTGAACTTGTCGGGACCGTTCTCCTCGAAAATCGGGGTGTTCTGCACGGCGTCTTCATAAGGTCCCGGAGTTCCGTACACGTCGCGCGGATTCGCGTTCCACGGCGTCGGCGGATACGGATGATAGTTCGCAATTTTGCCGTCGCGAATCACCATGTGATGCGACAGGACGCCGCGCACCGCTTCGGTGAAGCCGCAGCCGATGCCCTCGTCGGGCACCTTGAATTGCTCCCAGGTCTTGGTGTGACCGGCGCGCACTTCGGCCAGCGCCTTCTCAGTGAAAAGGAGCGCGCAGGCGCACGCATAGGCCTGGAAGTAAGTTCGCGCGCGGTCGCGCTCGATGGTGTTGGACCACTTAGGAATCTTCCACTCGAAAGTGACGGGACCCTTGGTCGCGCTCTTGGGCAGGTTGATCTGGACGCTGCTGCCGGTCGCCTTGACGTAGTCGTTGTTCACGAGGCCCGACAGAGCTGTCGACCACAGTCGCGCGATCGGACCGCCGCCAGTATCGAGTGCGAGGTGATCCTTGCCGTCGAACCATCGCGGCGACATGACCCAACTATACTTGCCGTCGAAGTCGCGCTTCTGGGGCTTGGGCACGGTGTGCTGATTCCACGGATGCCGGCGATCGACGGGATTGCCGAGCGGGTCCTTGGTCACGAACATTTCCTGGTCTTCCCAATCGTCGTAGAAGGAATGACCCAGCAGAATCCGAATGCCGAGATTGATCTTGACCAGGTCGTTGGTGACCAGCTTCCCGTCAACCACGACGCCTGGCGTGACGAACATCTTGCGTCCCCACTCGGTCATGTCGCGGTAGTTGAAATTGCAGTACTCGGGATCCTGGAACGAGCCCCAGCAGTTGAGCAGAATCCTGCGCTTGCCGACTTCCTCGTAGCCGGGCATCGCCGAGTAGAAAAAGTTGAACAGGTCGTCGTGCATCGGAACTGCGCGCTTGAGGAACTCGACGTAGCGCATCAAGCGCGTCAGGTAGTCGGTAAAGAGCTGGACGGTCGCGACGGTGCCGACGCCACCGGGGTAGAGCGTCGAGGGATGCACGTGACGTCCTTCCATGAGGCAGAACATTTCGCGCGTGTAGCGGCTGACTTGCAGCGCTTCGCGGTAGAATTCGCCTTCGAGCGGATTGACGGCCTTCATGATATCGCCGATGGTGCGATAGCCGTGCGCGGCGGCGCCGGGAGCCTCGGCCTTCACCGCCTTCTCCCACAGGCCCGGATTGGTTTCGCGCACCATGCGCTCGCAGAAGTCCACGGCGACGAGATTTTCCTGGAAGATGTTGTGATCGAACATGTACTCGGCGGCTTCGCCCAGGTTCACAATCCATTCGCCGAGATGGGGCGGCTTCACGCCGTACGCCATGTTCTGCGTATAGCAGGAGCAGGTGGCGTGATTGTCGCCGCAGATTCCGCAGATGCGGCTGGTGATGAAGTGTGCGTCGCGCGGGTCCTTGCCCTTCATGAAGATGCTGTAGCCGCGAAAGATCGACGACGTGCTATGACACTCGGCTACCTTTTTTTTGCCGAAGTCGATCTTGGTATAAATTCCGAGGCTGCCGACGATTCGCGTAATCGGATCCCAATTCATCTCGACCAAGCCGTCGGTTGTCTTCGTCGCCATCTGTCAGTCCTCCATCCGGGAGCCAGTTGATTGGCGGTGCGTCAGGGATCGTTGGCGAGCCATTACCATCGCGGCTGATAGCCGGTCTTCAGTACCTTGCCGCGGGTGCGCCACTTGGGTTCATCCTCGAGCGTGCGTTCGGTATACGCTCGAAGCGTTCGAACAACGGTCCCGAGGACGTTTGCCATGCGGGTAGAGACTTTGGCGCCGGGCGGCTCGTCCATGAACGGCATGAACTTGTCCGGAAAGCCGGGCATCGTGCAGCCGATGCAAATCCCGCCGACGTTAGGGCATCCGCCGACGCCGCCCATCCATCCGCGCTTAGGCACGTTGCACTTAACGACCGGGCCCCAGCATCCGAGCTTGACGATGCATTTTGGGGATCCGTATTCGTCGGCGAAGTCGCCACCTTCGTAATAGCCCGCGCGATCGCATCCTTCGTGAACGGTGTTGCCGAAGAGCCATTGCGGCCGATGCTCTTCGTCGAGCGGAATCATCGGCGCCTGTCCGGTCGCCTGGTAGAGCAGGTACAGGATGGTCTCAGAAAGGTTGTCGGGCTGAATCGGACAGCCGGGCACGCATACGATTGGGATGCCGGCGCCGGATTTCCAATCCCAGCCGAGGTAGTCGAGCACGCCCATCGCGCCGGTCGGATTACCCGCCATCGCATGGATGCCGCCGTAGGTCGCGCAGGTTCCCACCGCCAGCACCAGCAACGCCTTGGGCGCGAGCCGATCGATCCATTCGCTGGTGGTCATTGGCTGTCCGGTCGCGGGATTGTTGCCAAAGCCGCACCAGTAGCCTTCCTTCTTGATCGCCTCGTTCGGGATCGAGCCCTCGATGACGAGCACGAACGGGTCCAGCTCCCCGCGCTCGCCCTTGAAGAACCACTCGATGAAGTCGTCGGTCTTATGACCGACGGGGCCGGTTTCATATGCGATCAGCGGCCAGTGGACTTCAACTTTGGGCAGGCCCGGCAGGGTGCCGAGGACGATGTCCTCGACGCTGGGCTGCATCGCAGCCGTCAGCGCAACCGAGTCACCGTCGCATGACAGGCCCGCGTTGATCCAGAGGACATGAACCACCGGGTCCTTTCCATCGGTCGGCATCGAGGTTTCCTCCTATGGCCAGCGGACAGTGCAGGTCACCAGTCAATCGCTGGCTCGTCAAGAAACTTTTACGAGGTTCTCGTTTCTTATTTTTTACGTTGAGCGATTCGCTCGCGTTTTCCCCGTACCAGACGGCGACGCATCAAATGTGCCATGCCGTTCCTGTAAATTGTCTCAAAGAGAACCGCATTAATGCGCTCCTTTCAGTTCGAGCGGGCCAGCCAAGTCCACATTTCGATGCGACACCATGCGACGCTGGTGCGCGATAAAAGAGTCCCGCCAGCATGCCGGGCACCGCGATCTTTCGGCATGCCATATTGTCGATCGGCATCCTATGCAACAACTGTCGCATCCTGTCGCGCGACTAGAAGCCGATCGCCAGCGAACCAGTGTATTGCTGGAAGCCCTCGCCGTTAGCCAACCCGTTGTAGCGCCACTCGGCTCCGACCGAGAGACGATTCAGGATTTTTTGGATGGCGGGCATGTCCACCCCCGAGAGCGCGAGCTCGAAGCCCGCACCGTACACGCCGCCGGGCTGGACGTCGGCGTCGGAGTGCCGGTAGCTGTTGCCCGGCACCTTACTCGTGACGACCAAAGGTGTGCTCAAAGTGGAGATCCAAATGCCCGGCCCCACCAGCGCGTAGGGTTTGAAAAAGGCCAGTTGCTGCATTCCGAGTGTCGCGAAATCCAGGTGATATTGCGCGGTGGGCTGGATCTCAATGGTGTCGAGATAGCTATAAGAGGGCTTTCCCGTCAGTTGCCCGACCAGGTTGGCTGTAGTGTTAGTATGATTTCCGAGCACGATACCGGCCATCAGTTCGCCGCTGATGTATCCGCCGGGAATGCCGTTATCTTCATGACTGAGCAGGCGGTCTGCCAGGTAGGCACTGTAAAAGAATCCACCAGGCATGGCGTATGGCGACTCGGACCACCCGGTGCGGAATCCGACTTTCACCGGCTGATCGAATTGCCGTTGCTCGACGTAGTCGACCTGATTCTCGATTTTGGGCAGTTGCTGCGTGGTCGCGATCACTTTCTGATTCAGCTCGGTGACTTGCGCGCTCTGGTTTTGCGAAGCAGCTTCGATTCTCTGCTGAAATGCGTCGAACGCTTCTTTTTGCTGCTGCACTTCGGCTCTAAGCTCGGCGTTCTCGCGCTCGATAGCCGCGAGCCGTGCCATGATTCGAGCATTTGACTCCGCCCGCGCCGCGGGTGCATTGCCAAAGAGCGCCAGCATGCAGAGTATTGCGAAAGCGAGACAAACTTGTGCCGATAGTGGCCGCACTGCGCAGATTGATGTCATCGATACCCTCCTGCGGGCGTATCCAGGTAGATCAGTGGGTGCCCTGGGGTCCGCCGTCGCATCATGTGTGCCGCGCGGATAGGCAGATGGCAGCAAGGAAATATATCGGGAAATTCGTATCCGGTTCGGAGAACTAAGCCGTTACCGTCGCCGACAAGCTGCGACAATCTAAAGGGCTCGGATCAGTAAGCCAGGTGCTCCTCAGGATTATGAATCGCGTGAGTTAAAGGTGTCGCACGATGTCGCGCGACAAAAGCCTAGCGGGCGAGTCGACGATATACCGTCGAGCGATGGATTCCCAAGCGGCGTGCGGTTTCGGACACGTTGTTGTTCGACGCCTCCAGCACCGCTTTGATGCCGTCGGCGCGATGTCCATTGTGGCGTCGTTTGCCGTTGGATTCTGAGTTCAAAGCTTCGGTGCCTCGATCGGTCCATAGCTCCGCCGGCAAGTCACCCGCCGTGATCCGGTCCTCACGCGATGCGAGAATAGCTCGCAACATTATATTGCGCAGGCCGCGGGCGTTGCCCGGCCACGAATACGGGCAGGTTCTCAGCGCGGTCCAAACCTGGTCCTCGACTTCGCCGAGGAAGTGAAGTTCCTCGCGCAGGCATTTTTCCGCAATCGGCCGGAGATCTTCGCGCCGCTCACGCAACGGAGGAATCTGAATCACGAGACAGTTGAGACGATAGAGCAAATCCGGCCGTACGCGCTGCTCCGATTCGAGCTGATCGGCGGTTATGTTCGACGCCGCAATCACGTTGACGCTGGCGTGAACCGGCCGCGTGCCACCGACGCGGACAAAATCGCCGGTCTCGAGGAATCGCAACAGGACGCTCTGCGCAGTGGGGGGCAGGTCCTGCAACTCATCGAGGAAAACCGTTCCGTTGCCGGCCGCGTCGAGCAGGCCACCGCGCGCTTGACGGTCGGCGCCGGTGAACGATCCCGCTTCGTAGCCGCACATTTCAGCAATCGCGAGTTCACCGCATAGCGTTCCGCAATTTATCGCAACGAAGGGACCTTCGCCGCGGGGACTGGTGTTGTGAATCGATTGGGCAAAAAGCTCTTTGCCGGTTCCCGACTCGCCCACGATCAATGTCGGATAACTGCTTTCAGCCGCACGACGCGCAAGACGGATCGCACCTTGCAGCGCGTCGCTGGTGCCGAGGATGTCGTCGAATCCGAAATGGGCGGGCCAGGCGTGAACCATCTGAGCCTCTCGCCGGGAAGGAGCCTTAAGTTCGGCATCGAGTATGCTACCTTGGAGTCGGAGTCGTCAACGCGAACCTACAGAGTAGCCTGATGAGTGGGCACCTATCGCGAGTGCTGATTGTCGAGGACGAGAGCATCACTGCTCTTCACATCAAGACCATCCTCGACGCAAAGGGCTACTTCGTTCCAGCAATCGTTGCGAGCGGTGACGAAGCAATCGAGCTGGCCCGCGAACTCAATCCCGATCTCGTTCTGATGGACATCCGGCTGCGCGGCAACGTTGACGGTATCGAGGCGGCCCAGGCTATCCGCAGGAAATTCGACGTGCCGGTGGTCTATCTGACTGCCTACGCGGATCCCGAGACGACGGAACGCGCTCGCTTGACTGAGCCGTACGGCTACTTGCTGAAGCCGTTCGATGAGCGCGAGTTGATGATCGTGGTCGAGATGGCGCTGTATCGCCACAGAATGGAACGCAAGCTCAAGGAGAGCGAGCGCTGGCTGACCGCCACCCTTCGCAGCATCGGGGATTCGGTGATCGCGACGGACGCTGAATGGCGAATCCGGTTTATGAATCCGCGCGCCGAGAGTCTCACCGGATGGACCGCGGATCTGGCGATCGGAAAGGAGTTGGCCGAAGTCGTGCGGGTCTCACTCACGGCGAATCCGCGGCCATTGTCGCCGAGTGTCGCACTAGCCGGCGGGGGCTTCGCAGAGGGGATTCTCACGGCGCGCGACGGCAGCGAGATCGCAGTCGAGGAAAACAGCACAACGATCCGCGACGAGCGTGGCCGGGTGCTGGGCACCGTGATCGCGATCCGAAAAAAGCGCCTGGACCCGGAACGAATTCCCTAATCAGCCGAGTACAATCCGCACGCGATGCGTCACGTGATCGTTGACGAGCGCTATTTGCGCCGGGCCCGCGGCAAGTGCCTTGCCGTCGAGCTCCACGCTGGTCACCCCGCGGCTGACGCCGCGCGGGTTTTCTACCGCGATTTCATAGCGCGTTGAGCCGTATCGATAACTAATCTCAAAACCCGGCCACTTGGCAGGGATGCACGGATCGAGCAGCAAGGTTTCGCCGTGCAGTCGAAAGCCCAGGATCCATTCGAGGCCCGCGCGATACATCCAGCCCGCCGAGCCCGTGTACCAGGTCCATCCCCCGCGGCCGACATGCGGTGGGGTCGAGTAGACGTCGGCGCAGACGACGTACGGCTCGACTTTGTAGCGATGGATTCCGGCGCGCGAGTTGGCGTGGCTGATCGGGTTCAGCATCGAGAACAGTTCGGCGGCCTTGTCGCCGTCGCCAAGCATCGCAAACGCGATCACCGACCATAGCGCGCCGTGCGTGTATTGGCCGCCGTTTTCACGGATGCCCGGTGGATAGCCCTTGATGTAACCGGGGTCGAGCGGAGTGTGATCGAACGGCGGCGTGAACAGCAGGACCAGGCCTTCTTCGCGTTTGACTAAATTTTCGTCGACCGCGGCCATCGCGGCAGCGCCCCGGCCCGGACTCGCGGCGCCTGAGATTACGCTCCACGACTGCGCGATCGAATCGATTCGGCATTCGATATTGCCGGCCGAGCCGAGCGGCGTGCCGTCATCGAAGTAACCGCGGCGATACCAGTTGCCGTCCCATCCGTCGCGCTCGAGCGAGGTCGCCAGCGCCGTCGCGTGACTCCTCCAGGTCGCAGCGCGCGCAGTGTCGGCGCGAATATCTGCCAGCGGCGCAAACGCCTCGAGCGTTGAGTAGAGGAACCATCCGAGCCAGATGCTCTCGCCCTTACCCGCCTCGCCGACGCGGTTCATGCCGTCGTTCCAGTCGCCCGACCCGAACAGCGGAATTCCGTGGACGCCGACCGCAAGGCTTCGGTCGAGGCCCAGCGCGCAGTGCTCGAAGATGGTGGCGCGCTTATCGGAGACCGTCGGCTGAAAAAACGACTCGACCTGGTCGGCGTTCAGCTCCGGGCCGTCGAGGAAAGGGACGGCTTCATCGAGGATGCCGAGGTCGCCGCTCACCTCTATATAATGAGCGACCGCATACGCCAGCCAGACGCGATCGTCGGCGATGCGCGTGCGAACGCCCTGTCCGGCCGGCGGCAGCCACCAATGTTGCACGTCGCCTGCGACGAACTGGCGCGACGCCGCACGAATCAGTTGATCTCGCGTGAGCGCTGGCTGCGCGACCGTCAGCGCCATCACGTCCTGGATCTGATCGCGAAAGCCGTATGCTCCGCCGGCCTGGTAAAAGGCCGACCGCGCCCACACCCGGCACGCCAGCGTCTGATACAGCAGCCATCGGTTGAGCATGATGTCCATCGAGCGGTCCGGAGTCTTGACCTGCACGGTGTCCATCAAGTCGTCCCAATAATGCGTGACCGCGGCCAGGACCGAGTCGAGGTCGGCGGCGCGATATTTCTTGATCGATGCTATCGCTTCCGCCTTGCTCGCCGCGTCGCCGAGAATGAACACGACTTCAGCAACGCCGTTGGGCTTGAGCGATACCGCGGTTTGCAGCGCCGCGCACGGATCCATCGCGGCTCCAGCGCGATTGGACAGCGGCTTGGCCGACGCGAGCGCCGCGGGATTGTCGAGCGTGCCGTTGCGGCCAAGAAATTCGGTCCGATCCGCGGTCGACGAGGTTTGCTCGCCGTTCAAATCCGCGAATGATATTCGACTCCCGTATTCGATACTGAACGAGTTGCGCGCGAGCACCGCGTGCGTCTCGGACTCGATCTCGGTGACGATGTACGGGGCGGCGGCGCCGCGCGCAGTGCCGAGCACCCATTCCACGTAGGCGGTCACCGACAAACGCCGCGCGCGCGGCGAGAGATTGCGAATCTTCAAGCGCGAGATCTTGACTGAATCGTCGAGCGGCACGTATTGCGTCAGCTCGAGCGAGATTCCATGCGAGGTGTGCTCGAAGACGCTGTAGCCGTGGCCGTGACGGACGACGTACGGCGCGCCATCCTCGCGAATCGGCAGCGCGGCCGGTCCCCACAGCTCCCCGGTATCGAGATCCTGAACATAGAGCACCTCGCCGGGACGGTCGCTGACCGGGTCGTTCGACCATTGCGTAATCTGATGCTGTTGGCTGTTGATTGCCCAGGTGTAGCCCGCGCCCTCGACCGAGACCTGGAAGCCGAACGATTGATTCGCGATCACGTTGATCCACGGCGCCGGCGTCCATTGCCCCTCGCCGAGAATCGTCACGTACTCACTGCCGTCCGCGGCAAATCCGCCCAGCCCGTTAAAAAATTCGACCTCGCGTCGCGGCAT
>DATNLS010000023.1:0-3797 GCA_035602775.1 Candidatus Acidiferrales bacterium
CTGCCGCCGTGCGCCGCGCTGGATGTGTACAAACCGGCCGATGCGTTGCATCCGATCGATGGCGCCGAGGACTTCAACGTCGAAAACCGCACGATAATACTGGTCGACGATGTGATTAACAGCGGCTGGACCGTGCAACGCGCGATGGCAACGATCTGGCACCGCGGGCGCCCGGGCGCGGTCAAGCTGGCGGTGTTGATCGACCGCGGGCATCGCGCGGTTCCGATTCGGCCAAACTACGTCGGCAAGAATATTCCGACCTCGCGCACCGAGCGCGTGCAGGTGCGCCTCGCTACCGCCGGCTCCGATCCGAAGACCAAATCGCACGACCGCGTGATGATTTACTCAATCGTAGAACCGCTGAAGGAACCCGAGGCGGCGCATTGAACTCAATCCTGCTCAGAGGAGGACGCGTGATCGATCCCGCCAGCGCACTCGACGGACCGTTCGACGTACTGGTGCGCGATGGCGAGATCGTTGCGATCGAGCGAGCCGGGACCCGGATGAATTTGCAGGATGTCGCTGTCATCGACGTGAATGGACGCTGGATCACGCCTGGCCTGATCGATCCACACGTACATCTGCGGGACCCCGGATTCCCCGAAAAGGAAACGATTCAGACGGGCCTGCGGGCCGCCGCAGCTGGGGGCTTCGCCACGGTGGCGGCGATGGCGAACACGTCGCCCGTCAACGATAATCCCACGACGACGCGCTACATGCTCGAGCGCGCGCTCGAAGCTCATTCGGCGCGGCTGGCGCCCGTTTCCGCGGTTACGCAAGGACTCCGCGGCATTGAGCCGGTTGATTTCGCCGCGATGGTTGATGCGGGTGCACGACTGTTTTCCGACGACGGGATTCCGATCGACGATGCGATGGTTCTGTCGCGCGCCTTGGATGACGCCAAGCAGCTCGGATATGCAGTCGCGCTGCATGAAGAAGATCGCGCGCTGTCTTGCGAAGGAGCGTTGAACGCCGGCGTGGCATCGAAGCACCTGGGCGTCAGCGGCTACCCGGATTCGGCGGAATCGCAACGCGTGCGGCGCGATCTCGCGATCGCAATCGGCTCAGGCGCGCCGGTTCATATTTGCCACGTGTCGACCGCCGAGTCGCTGGACCTCATCCGCGCCGCGCGTCGGCATGGCGCGCAAGTCACTTGCGAGGTCACGCCGCATCATTTCACGTTGGATGAAAACGCCGCGCTGACCTGGGGGCCGAACGCGAAGATGAACCCGCCGCTGCGCGATCGCGACGACGTGGAAGCGCTGCGAGCGGCGATTCGCGATGGCACTATCGACATGATCGCGACTGATCACGCGCCGCACGATCCCAAGTCGAAGCGGATGGACCAGCTCGGCGCTTTTTTCGGTCCGGGGCGCGAGGCGGCGCATCTCGAGCGCGATGCGGCCGAGACCTTCGCGCACGCGGCGAACGGGGTCGTGGGTCTCGAAACATCGCTTGGCCTTGCACTCGAGCTGGTGCATCGATCGTTGATCCAGCCTGCGCGATTGGTTGAGATGATGTCGCTCAATCCGGCGGCGCTGCTTCGGCTCGAGGCCGGGACGCTGGCGAAGGGCGCGATCGCGGACCTTACGGTGATCGATCCCAATCTCGAGTGGATCGCGGCGCCGGAAAAGTTCCTGTCAAAGAGCCGCAATACTCCGTTCTCGGGAATGCGGCTGAAGGGCAGGGCGGTGTTGACTATCGTCGGCGGCGAAATTGTTTACGACGGGAGGAAAGCGTAGCGGAGCGATGAGCAAAGGGCGCGAAGCGATAATGGCGCTGGCCGACGGACGAATTTTCCGCGGCCGCGCGTTCGGCGCGATTGGCGAGGCGGTCGGCGAGGTGGTCTTCAACACCGCGATGACCGGCTACCAGGAAGTGCTGACCGATCCGTCGTACCACGGCCAGCTGGTCTGCATGACGTATCCGGAAATCGGCAACGTCGGAATCAACGCCGAGGACGCGGAGTCGCGGCGCGTGTACGTCGAGGGCTTCATCGTCAAGGAATATTGGGAGCGGCCCTCGAACTGGCGCTCCGAGATGCCGCTTGGAAAGTACCTCGAAGATGCGGGCGTGGTGGGTATCGAGGGGATCGATACGCGAGCGCTGGTGCGGCATCTGCGGACCCGCGGCGCGCAGGAAGCGGTGATCTCGAGCGTCGATCTCGACGCGGATTCGCTGGTGCGCAAGGCCAAGGCGTCGCCCGGATTGGTCGGCCGCGATCTCGTCAGAGAGGTCACCTCCGCCGAGGCTTACGATTGGGACTTCGGTGATTGGAAATTGGGACACGGGCACGTTCGTGCGAATCACGAAGCGACGCGCGACGGACCCTCGATCGTGGCGCTCGACTACGGAATCAAGCTGAACATTCTGCGACGGCTGGTCGCGACCGGCTTTCGCGTCAAGGTGATCCCGGCGGCGTCAACCGCTGAGCAGATACTCGCGCATAACCCCGACGGAGTGTTTTTGTCTAACGGACCCGGCGATCCCGCGGCGCTGCCGTACGCTTACAGAGCCATCGCGGGCGTTTTGGGCAAGAAGCCGGTGTTCGGCATCTGCTTGGGGCATCAGCTGTTGGGACTCGCGCTCGGCGGCAAAACCTACAAGCTCGATTTTGGGCATCATGGCGCCAATCATCCGGTGATGGACTTGCGCACGCGGCGGGTCGAGATCACGTCGCAGAACCATGGCTTCGCGGTCAATGACGAATCGTTGAAGGGGCGCGCGATACTGTCGCATCTGAATTTGAACGACAACACCGTCGAGGGATTGCAGGGAACGGGCGTGCCGTTTTTTTCTGTGCAGTATCATCCGGAGGCGTCGCCGGGACCGCATGATTCGAGCTACTTGTTTAAGCGCTTTCGAAAACTGGTTGAAACGTTTCCGCGTTACGGCGCGGAAGCGCTCGAGCGAATTATCGCGGCCGAAGCATCAGCTAAATGACAATGACCTCAGGATTTCAAATTGCCGCTGCGTAAAGACCTGAAATCGGTTTTGCTGATTGGATCGGGGCCAATCGTTATCGGGCAGGCCTGCGAGTTCGATTACTCGGGCACGCAGGCGGTCAAGGCGCTGCGCGAGGAAGGCTTGCGCCTGATTCTCGTCAACTCGAATCCCGCGACGATCATGACAGATCCGGAACTGGCGGATCGCACGTACGTCGAGCCGATGACGCTCGAGGTGCTCACGAAGATTATCGAACGCGAGCGGCCAGACGCTCTGCTGCCGACGGTTGGCGGGCAGACCGCGCTGAACCTCGCGATCGAGCTGGCGGAGGCGGGCGTACTCGATCGATTCAAGTGCGAACTGATCGGCGCGAAGCTCGAAGCGATCAAGAAAGCCGAGGATCGCGAGTTGTTCAAGAATGCGATGCTGAAAATCGGGCTCGAGGTGCCGCGCTCGTCGATTGCGCATTCGATGGAAGACGCCGAGCGCGTGATGGGAGAGCTGGGACTGCCAGTGATCATTCGGCCTTCGCGAACGCTGGGAGGAACCGGCGGATCGATCGCGCGCGAACTCGGCGACTACCGCGCCAAGGTGACCTACGGACTCGAACAATCGCCGAGCCACGAAGTGCTGATCGAGCAATCGGTAGAGGGATGGAAGGAATTCGAGCTCGAGGTGATGCGCGACACGGCCGACAACGTCGTGATCATCTGCTCGATCGAGAATCTCGATCCGATGGGCGTGCACACCGGCGATTCGATCACGGTCGCGCCCGCGCAGACGCTGACCGACAAGGAATACCAGCTGATGCGCGACGCCGCGATTCGCATCATCCGCGAAATCGGCGTCGA
>DATNLS010000386.1:0-11560 GCA_035602775.1 Candidatus Acidiferrales bacterium
GACGGCTACCAATACGGCCACGGCGACCCCGACAGCCACCGACACAGCTACGGCAACTGCGACACCGACGACTACCTCGACCGCCAGCGCTACTGCCACTGATACTGCAACAACTACTTCTACGGCCACGGCTACTGCGACGGCCACCTCGAGTGCCAGCGCTACCGCTACTGACACGGCGACAACTACTTCCACGGCCACGGCTTCCGCGACGACTACCTCGACTGCTAGCGCTACCGCCACCGACACAGCGACGGCGACCGACACCGCGACTGCGACAGCGACGCCGACTGACACTCCAACCACGACTGCGACCGATACTGCCACGGTCACGGCGACCTCAACCGCGACCTCGACGGCCACGGCGACCTCAACCGCCACCGCAACTGCGACTCCCACAGCGACCGCGACTCCCGGGGTTGCGCCTACGGTCCTTTCGTCGGCCCCGGCAATCGTGGGTTGCGGCGGACAAGGAATTGGCACCAATCAGAAAATCACCGTGACCTTCAGCGAGCCGATGAACGTTGCGTCGCTGATGGCTACAGGCACCTTCACGGTGACCTCGCCCGGCCCGACTCTGGTACCAGGCTCCGTGAGCTACGATATGGTCAATAACATCGCAGTGTTTACGCCAACCGGAGGAGTCTTCGCATCCGGCACCACCTTTACCGGCATGGTCACGACTGCGGCTGAAAGCGTCGGACTCGTGCCGCTGGCGAACGACTACGTATGGACTTTTTCGACTGGCGCGGGCACAGACACGACCCCGCCATTGGTGAGCTCCACAGATCCGGTTGCTAACGCACCCAGCGTGGCCACCAACCAGAAGATCGTCGCTACTTTCGACAAGGGGATAGACTCGACAACCCTCACCGGAACGACCTTTACCGTTACTGAAAAAGTCGGACTTCTTAACGTACCCGTTGCGGGCACGGTCACCTACTCGACGATTGGCACCACTGCAACGTTCACGCCGAGCAGCACGCTTGACCCCAACGCCGTATTCACCGCGACACTTACGACCGGGGTCGAGGACTTGTCGGGTAACGCACTCGCCAGTAACTTCGTGTGGACTTTCACGACCGGAGCTACCACCGACACCGTCGCTCCGACAGTTACTTCTACCAACCCGGCTGCGAGTGCCACTGGCGTAGGTATCGACGCTGCAGTCAACGCAACCTTCGATAAGGCGATGGACTCTTCTACCCTCAACTCCACGACGTTTACCGTTACCGGGCCGGGCTCAACGGTCGTCGTCGGGAAAGTCTCCTATGACGTCGCCGACGAGATAGTGACGTTTACTCCGACCAGCCCGCTGGCATCCAGCACGATGTTCACCGCCACGATCACTGGCGCCCAGGACCTGGCAGGCAATGCGCTCGCGACTACTTCATGGACCTTCACCACCGGCCTCACGACTACCGGTCAATCGCCGGTGAATCTTGGCCAAGCCTCCAGTTACGAGATTCTGGCCACCACCACAGTTACCTCACCTACCGTTACTGTAGTGAACGGAGATCTTGGTGTGTATCCAGGCAGCGCGATATCAGGCTTTCCGCCGTCAACCGTGAACGGGGCCATAAACCTCGACAATCCTGCGTCGCAGGCAGCGGAGGCTTCCTTGCTGACCGCCTTTGATTATTTGATGACCACGGTGCCGGCGGGAGCCACTGTGTCCGGAAACATAGGTGGAACATCGCCCCCACCCGGCGTCTACACTGCAGCTTCGTCGTTAGCGGTCACGTCGGGCAATCTGACCCTTGACGCCATGGGAGACCCGAATGCGATCTGGATCTTCCAGATTGGAACCGCTCTCGACGTCACGACCTCGGTGATCCTGGCCAACGGCGCCCAGGCATCCAATGTCTTCTGGCAGGTTGGTAGTTCAGCGACGATCGACGTCGGCGCGGCCATGCAAGGAAACATATTGGCTGGAATCTCAATCACCCTGAATGGCGGGGCGACCGTGAATGGCCGTACTCTGGCGCTGAATGGAGCCGTCACGGCAAGCGCCAGCAGCTCGGCGGTGCCGGTATGTCAGTGAGCATGAACAAGCTCTGAAACGACGCTCTCGAGCGGGGCTCCATTGCCTCGCTTGAGAGCATTTCAACAACGCGACCCTCAGGTGCTCCGGCAAAAATGCCGGAGCACTTTTTTTTTGTCGTTCGATATTGCCGAACTCAATCCGCTGTACTAACGACGTGTATGTAATCTCGCTCTCGTCGGTTGGAGTCTGGCGATGCAAAAGAACGGAATTTTGTCGGGAATCAGGGTGATCGACTGCGGAACGTATATTGCGGGTCCGGCCTCGACGACCGTCATGTCGGATTTTGGCGCGGAAGTGTTCAAGATCGAACGGCCCGACGGAGGCGATCTGTGGCGCCTCTTTCCACATCTGCCCGGCACTCCGAAGTCGGAATTGAATTACGCCTGGATACTCACCGGGCGGAACAAGAAAAGCGTCGCGCTGGATCTCGCGAGTCCCGAAGGTTACGAGGCTCTCATTCGGCTCGTGAAAACTGCCGACGTTTTCGTGACCAACTATCAGGCTCAACTGCTAACGAAGTTTCGTCTAACCTGGGACGACTTGCGCGCCATCAACGAGCGGCTGATTTTCGCCCACCTCACCGGCTACGGAGATGAAGGCGACGATTCGGACCTGCCTGCCTTCGACGCATTGGCTTACTGGGCGCGCTCGGGTCTGATGACCAGTGTGACTGGACGCGACGGAACGCCGTCGGGGCCGCGGCCCGGAATCGGCGACCATCCGACCGCGATGGCGCTGTTCGGCGCGATCATGCTCGGCCTCTACGATCGCGAACACACCGGACGCGGCTCGAAAGTCGGCACGTCGCTGATGGCGAGCGGCGCGTGGGCGCATAGCTGCGACTTACAGGCGCGCATGCTCGGCGCGACGTTCCCCAAACCAGAGGGTCCAACTCCCATAAATCCGCTCTCCGCAGGATACATGACGCGCGATGCGAAAGTATTTTTGCTCGTACAGCTCGATCCCGAGCACGAGTTTCCGCGGCTATGCAAGATGTTCGATGCGCCCGAAATGGCGACCGATCCGATGTTCGCGACCGACGCCGCCCGCACTGAGCACGCTGCCGAGCTGTCGGCAATTTTGCAATCGCAGTTCGAGTCGAAGGACCTGTCCGAGTGGCGCGCGCTGTTCAGGCAGTACGACATCAAATGGTCGGCGCTGCCGGCGCTCGAGGACGTCGTTACCGATCCGCAGATGCGCGCTGCCGGCGCTTTCGTGGAACTCGACTATCCGGGCCACGGCACGATCGAGACGATCAACAGTCCGCTCTTCGTCGCGGGAACCGACAAGCGAAAGCCCGAAGCCGCCCCTGAGCTCGGTGCCAATACCCGCGAGGTTCTGCGCACGCTCGGTTACGCCGACGCCGCGATCGACCAGATGATCAGGCAGCGCATCGCGGCCGGCTGATCGCTACACCGGGATCGTTTTTTTGAGCCAGGTGACTAGATCGCGCATCACTTCGACGCGATTGGTTTCGTTCAGCATTTCGTGGCGGCCATCCGGATAATATTTCTCAGTGACGTTCGCGATTCCCGCCGCGCGGTATCGCTCGGCCACGGGCTTCAGCCATTCGAGATCGTAATTAATCGGATCCTTGTCGCCGGCGAAAATGTAGATCGGCAGGTCCTTGCGAATTTGCGCGAGCGCCGCCGGATCGATTAAGCGAATCGCCGACGCCACCATCGTCTCCATCGCTTTCTTATTGATTCCAAATCCGCAAAGCGGATCCGCCTCGTACGCATCGACGGCCGCCGGGTCGCGGCTCAACCAGTCGTGAGGAGTTCGCGCCGGCTCGAACGATCGATTGAACGCAGTGAGGTCCGCGTCCCGCGACGGATCTATCGACAGTTTGTCCACCGCCGCCGATCCTGAGAGCACAAGGCCCGCGATGAGTATGCTGTTGTCGAGCACGTACTGCTGCGCCGCAAACGATCCCATGCTGTGGCCCAGCAGGATCGCCGGCAAACCGCCTTCACGCATGCGCGCCAGCCGCGTCAGCATCGCCATGTCGGCGACCAATCCGTTCCATCCGCCAATCCCGAAATCGCCGAGTGAATCAGGTCCTTTCGCGCTGAGTCCGTGTCCGCGATGGTCGTTCGCATAGACGTGGAAGCCGGCCTGGTTGAGAAACTCGGCCACATGCGCGTAGCGAAGCGAATGCTCCCCCATACCGTGCGCGATCTGCACAATCGCCGCCGCCTTCCCGTCAGCCCGCCATCGGAAGTACGCAATCTCGAGTCCGTCGTCGCTGTTGAAAGAAAAATCTTCGCGCCTCATGCCGGTGTACCTCCCGCTGCTCGAACCCTCCAGCCCGAATACTACAAATTGAATCACCCCGTCGATTCCCTTTTGACGTTGCCGCCCGCGGCGCGATAGCTTTCAAATGGATCGATTCAGGAATTCGACCTTCGAACCATCCAGGAGTGACGTCATGAAAGATCCGGCATATGAGGCAGGCTTGGCGGTTCGCCGTCGCATCCTGGGCGACGCGCACGTGAAGCGCTCACTGGAAAACGCGACCACCTTTGATGACGAGTTTCAGGATCTCGTCACCCGTCACGCGTGGGGCGACATATGGACGCGGCCCGGCCTCGATCATCGAACGCGCAGCCTCATCACGATCGCGCTGCTGGCCGCCGGCGGCCGTCATGAAGAACTCAATCTCCACGTTCGCGCCACTCGCAATACTGGCGCAACCGCCGATGAGGTAAAAGAAGTCCTGCTCCAGGTCGCGGTCTATGCTGGCGTGCCCGCGGCGAACTCCGCGTTCCGAATCGCGAAATCCGCATTCGAGGAAATGACGAAAGAGGACGCGCGATGAATTCACCCGCCGGCTATCGGCGCGAGACAGCGGGAGTCCATCCGCCGTACGATCACCCCGCTTACGCGAGCACCCACAAGCGAGCGCCGCGGCATGCGCCGGTGAGGCTCGAGCAGACGCTCTCGGAAATCACCGGACCCCGCATCGGACGTGAAATTCCGGCGTCGGGTGAGAATGAAAACGATCTGACACACTTCAACGGCGGCGAGGCGCTCGGCGAGCGAATCATCGTGACCGGCCGCGTGCTTGACGAAGATGGCCGCGCGATTCCTCACAGCGTGATCGAAATCTGGCAGGCGAACGCCGCCGGCCGCTATGCTCACGTCGAGGACCGGCACGACGCGCCGCTCGATCCGCATTTCGATGGTATCGGAAGAGTCGTCACCGACGAGCACGGCGCGTATCGCTTCATGACGGTCAAGCCGGGTGCGTATCCGTGGCGCAATCATCACAATGCGTGGCGGCCGAATCACATTCATTTCAGCCTTTTCGGTCCGAGCTTCGCAACTCGCCTCATTACTCAGATGTATTTTCCGGGAGATCCGCTTTTAGGTCTTGATCCGATCTTCAATAGTGTCCCCGACGGTGCCGCGCGCGAACGCTTGATAGCAACATTTGATATTGAAGTGACTATTCCCGACTATGCACTCGGTTATCGATTTGACTTTGTAACCCGCGGCCGCGCCGCCACTCCGGCCTCGGACTGAAATGCGCCTGCCGCAGACGCCATCGCAAACCGTTGGTCCTTTCTTCAAGCCGGCGCTGGTTCGCTCGGGCGATGAATCGCTCGTCACCTCCAGGTCGCGCGGCGAACGCGTCACGATCGAGGGTCGCGTTCTCGACGGTGATCGCGCACCCGTGAGCGACGCCATGATCGAGCTCTGGCAGGCCAACGCGGACGGCCGCTACGACCATCCGGATGACACTCAGGAAAAATTGATTGACCCCGAATTTCACGGTTTCGGTCGTGCCGCGACTGACGAGCGCGGCCGCTTTTGCTTCCACACGATCAAGCCGGGCTCCGTTCCTGGTCCCGGCGCTGTGCTTCAAGCGCCCCACATTAACGTATCCGTTTTTGCCCGCGGGCTGTTGAAGCGGCTGGTCACTCGAATCTACTTTCCCGATGAGCCGCTGAATGCCGCCGACGCTGTGTTGAATATGGTCGTGCCTGAGCGACGCTCGACTCTTGTTGCTCGAATCGAGAACGCGCAGCGGCCCGAAGTGTTGCGGTTCGACATTTTGCTGCAGGGAGAGCACGAGACGGTGTTCTTCGACGTATGAGCATTCATCCTGCTGACTCTAAAATTTTCGGGGCGCTCTACGGCACCGACGAAGTCCGCGAGCTATTCTCCGACCGCGCGCATTTGCGGTTCATGCTCGATGTCGAGTCGGCCCTCGCACGCGCGGAATCGAAGCTTGGCCTGGTTCCTCCTGCCGTGGCAGACGCGATCGGGCGCGCAGCACAGGTCGACGACCTGCGGCTCGACTATATAGCGGAGAGCACGCGACGCGTCGGCTATCCCATCGTCGCACTTGTGAAAGAACTGGGCCGGCTCGCGGGCGACGAGGCCGCGCGTTACATCCATCTTGGCGCGACGACTCAAGACATTCTGGACACCGCACTCGTGCTGCAGTTGCAGCGCGCGTTCGCGATAATACGCCGCGACTTGATCACGCTCGCGCGTGTTCTCGCCGATCGAGCGGCGCGCTTTCGCGACGTGCCGATCTGTGGCCGCACTCATCTCCAGCATGCCGTCCCGACGACGTTCGGTCTCAAGTGCGCCGTGTGGGCGTCGCCACTGGTCACTCATCTCGAGCGATTGGAGCAGGCCGCGCCGCGATTCCTGGTGGTGCAGCTCGGTGGCGCGGGGGGAACGTTGGCGGCGCTCGGCGCTGACGGACCCGCGGTCGTCGACGCATTCGCGCGCGACCTCGCGCTCGGCGTTCCGGTCCAGCCGTGGCACGCTATCCGCGACGGCTTGGCCGAGGCCGCCGCGATACTGGCGTTGATTTGCGGAAGCCTGTCGAAATTCGCGCTCGACATTACGTTGATGATGCAGACTGAGGTTGGCGAGGTGTCCGAGCCGCACGAACAAGGGCGTGGCGGGTCGTCCACCATGCCGCAGAAGCGCAATCCAATCGCGAGCGAGTACATTCTCGGCGCCACTCGCGCCGTGCATGCGTTGGTCCCGGTGATGCTTGGGTCGATGACAGCGGATCATGAGCGCGCGACCGGGCCTTGGCAAAGCGAGTCGCTCGCGCTTCCGCAATGCGTAGCTCTGACCGCGGGCGCGCTGGCCCACGCGCGATCAATTGCGGAAGGTATGACAATCGACACCGATCGTATGCGTCGCAACCTCGAATTGACTGGCGGATTGATCATGTCCGAAGCAGTCGCGACCGCGCTCGGCCCAGCGATTGGTCGGGCTGCCGCCGAGGCTGCGGTCGTGCGTGCGTGCGACCGGTCGATCGCCGAGGGCGTGCCGCTCGCAACCATCCTTCGCAATGATCCCGAGTTGCGGCCGCACCTTACCGACGCCGAGATTGATCGAGTTACCAATCCCGCGTTGTACCTTGGATCTGCCGGCGCTTTCGTCGATCGAGTGGTCGCGCGAGTCGCCGCACTCAGCTAACGGCAATTCATCCGTCGGGAGGCTTCAATGGCAAGCGATGCACCGCACGATCCTCCGTTTCGCGCCGACCACGTCGGCAGCCTGCTGCGTCCGCCCGAACTGCTGAAGGCTCGCGCCGATCGCGCGGCCGGCAAAATCTCCGCCGAAGAATTGCGCGCCATTGAAGACTCATCGATTCGCGAGGTAGTGGCGTTCCAGGAAAGCGTCGGGCTTCAGTCGATCACCGACGGCGAATATCGCCGCGAGATTTTCTACTCCGATTTTTATTTCCGCGGCCTTGGCGGCGGCACGGTCGCTTACGATCCGTCGTCGATCGACGAAGTATATTTCATCGACCGCGAAGGACATAAGCTGCCGCTCCTGGTTCCGCGAGTGCAGGCGCGGATGCGTTGGCACGCGCCGATTCACGTGGACGACTTCGAATTTCTTCGGGCGGCAACCAGGCGCACTCCGAAGATTACGATTCCATCGCCGACTATCATCCATTTTCGCGCCGGCCGCGAGAATATCAGCAAGGACGCCTATCCCGACATCGATCTCTTCTGGGACGACATCGTCGACGCGTTCCAGCGGGAGTTGAAGGTGCTTGCCGACGCCGGCTGTACCTATGTGCAGATCGATGAAACCACGCTCGCTTCGCTAAGCGACTCGCGAATCTGGGAGCCATTGCGAAAGCGTGGCGACGACGCGCGCAAGCTGTTGCTCGACACTTATCCGAAGGTGATGAACCGCGCGTTTGCGGGCCGCCCTTCGACGTTGCAGCTCTCGATGCACATTTGCCGTGGCAACAATCAGAGTCATTGGAGCGCCGAAGGCGGCTACGACCTCGTGGCTGACACGCTGTTCAATCAGATCGATGTTGATTCTTATTTCCTGGAATATGACACGCCGCGTGCCGGAAGTTTCGAGCCGCTGCGGCTGGTGCCGAAAAACAAGACGGTCGTGCTGGGACTGGTCTCGAGCAAATTTCCGGAACTCGAATCGAAGGATTCGCTCAAGCGCCGAATCGACGAGGCCTCCAGATTCATTGGCCTCGATCAGCTCTCGATCAGCCCGCAATGCGGATTTGCGAGCACCGCGCCCGGCAATCGCATCTCGGCGGCGGACCAGCGGGCCAAGCTCGAGTTGGTGGTTGAAGTCGCGAAGGAAGTTTGGGGTTAACCTGACGAATTTTCAAAAGAGATGACGGCCGCCGTCGACCCGGATGAATTCGCCGGTAACGAAATCTGTCTCGACGAAGAACAGTACCGTCTTCGCGATCTCCTCGGCGCCGCCCCATCGCGCCAGCGGGGTCGCCTCGAGCACCTGCCTATTTTCTTCGGCTGTCAGGTCGGGTGGCGCCAGGATCGGACCGGGCGCGATCGCGTTGACCAGAACTTCGGGCGCGAGCTGCAGCGCCAGGGCCTCAGTCAGCGCGGCGACCGAGGCTTTCGAAACGTAGTACGGGACGTAGTCCTTGTAGCGGGGACGACCGGTCACCGGCAGCCAGTCCGAGAAGTTTATGATTCGCCCCGCGCCGCTCTGCTTCATGAACGGCGCCGAGTGGAGCGAATACATGAAAGCGCTCTTTGCGTTGGCATCCTGGATAGCAGACCAATTTGCGCCGTCGGGATTCGGCGTCTTCTGGTAGATCGCCGCCATGTTGATCAGAATGTCGAGGCGTCCCAGCGACTTTACAGTTTCTTGGACCGCCGCGGCGATTTGTGTCTCGTCGGTCGCGTCCGCGCGAAGCACCGTTGCCTTGACGCCCGCAGCTTTCGCCGCCTGCGCGGTCTCGTCAGCGGCATCGCGCGACCCGCGGTAGGTCAACGACAGCGAGCAGCCGCGACTCGCGAGCGCACTCGCGACGACTCGCCCGATCCGCGCGCCGCCCGTGATTAACGCCACCTTTCCTTTTGGATCCATGATGATGCCTCTCGGGGTGTGACTACCAGTAATACTCGCCGCGGGAATTAGTTAGCCGCGCTGTCGCAGTCTACTCGAAAATACATTCTGTGCCGACGGTTTTATTCTAGTCGAGGCGGATGTAACGTCGGCCAAGGTTCTGTCGTCGGGGGGCGGCATCGACGCGCATTTCCAGAATTCCTCGTCTCGGACCGGGGCAATGCGACCAGTCGAGCGAGGGTATTTGATTGACACAGAATGACGGCGGTTCAGCGGAACGTCGAAGCCATCGCAGGTCATCGCCGGCTACCAGCGGACAGACCGGAGCATTCGTGTGCCGCGGCGAATACTGGACCATCGGCTACGGCAGCGCCAGCTTTTCGCTGAAGGACATTAAGGGTCTCGGCTATATTCAACGGCTGCTGCAGCATCCCGGCGAAGAATTCCATTCGCTGGATCTTCTGAATAGTCCTGGCGCGAGCGCTGCTGGCGAATCCGACAGTGCGAACAAGATCTCGCTGCTTGGCGGTGACACCGTCAGCATCCGCGGACTCGGCGACTCGGGCGAGATGCTCGACGCCAAAGCCAAGCGGCAATACCAGCGTAGAATCGCCGAACTCAGACCGCAGCTGGAGGATCTTCGCGCGCGTGGCGACGATGCGCGCGCCGCTCGGATCGAGGCCGAGGTGGATTTTCTCCTGCGCGAGATCGCTCGCGGGGTTGGTCTCGGCGGACGAGACCGGCGTGCAGGATCGGCCGCCGAGCGCGCGCGTCTCAACGTCACCCGCGCGATCAAGTCTGCGCTGCAGAAGATTTCCGAGCATCACGGCCAATTGGGCGAACTGCTGGATCGCTCGATCAGGACTGGATCCTTTAGTTGCTATCGTGCTGATCCACGCGCCCAAGTGACGTGGCGATTCGCCCTCGACGAGGCCATCAAGCCTTCACAGGACGTTGAAGTCAGTGCTCCGGTTTTTTCCCGGCCCGGAACCAGTCTCGTGCAGTCGCTCGGTGATCGTACTCCATTTGTCGGCAGAGAAGTGGAACGATCGGTACTTCGCCGGCTGCTGGAGCGCGTCCTCACCGGCCGAGGTGAGGTGGCAATGATCGGAGGCGTGCTCGGCGTTGGTAAGACCCGAATTGCCGCCGAGTTCGCGGCCGAGGCTTCTGCTCGAGGATTCCTCACGCTAGTCGGCAGTTGTTACGATCGCGAGAATTCGCTTCCCTTCAGTCCCTTCGTGGAAATTCTCGAATCCGCGATGGCTCAATCGACCAGTCGGGATGCCTTCCGAACCTCGCTCGGCAACGACGCGGCCGAGATGGCTCGCTTGATGCCTCAGCTGCGCCGCCTTTTTCCCGAGATTCCAGCACCGCTTGAGCTTTCGCCGGAGCAGTCGCGAAGGATCCTCTTCAACGCGGTTTTGGAGCTTCTTGGCAGGATGGCAGTCACGGGTCCGATCCTTCTGCTGTTCGAAGACCTTCATTGGGCCGATGAAGGAACCTTGTCGCTGCTGAATCATATCGCCCGATCGATCTCGAAAATTCCCGTGTTGATGCTAGGCACCTTTCGTGACAACGAGATCGATCCCGCCGGACCGTTCGCACAGACTCTCGACGAGTTAGTGCGCATCCATATGCTCGAGCGGATCACCCTGGATGGCCTTACACAGAGTGCGGTTGCTGAAATGATTCGCGCGCTCAGCGAAAAAGAGCCGCCGCACGATGTCGTGAGCCTCATCTACTCGGGCACCGATGGCAATCCGCTCTTCGTCGAGGAGCTTTTTCGCCATCTTATCGAGCGCGGCAAGCTTATGGATGCACACGGCGAGTTTCGGCGGGATCTCAATCTTTCGGAGGGCGACGTGCCGCAAAGCCTGCGCCTTATCATAGGACGGCGGCTTGCCCGACTAAGCGATGAGGCGCGAAAAATTCTGGGTCCCGCCGCGGTCCTGGGACGATCGTTCACCTTTGAGCTGCTAGAGGCCTCGACCAGGATCGATGCGGACTCACTGCTGGACTATGTTGAAGAAGTAGAAAAGGCGGGGCTCATATACTCTACGCTAGGATACCCGGAGGCGAGCTTTCAATTCTCTCATGAGCTGATCAGGAATGCGGTCCTTAGTGACCTGTCAGCTCCGCGCCGTCAAAGGCTCCATCTTAACGTGGTCAACGGAA
>DATNLS010000234.1:0-2576 GCA_035602775.1 Candidatus Acidiferrales bacterium
GCAGTTGTCTGGTGACATCGCTAACGCACCAGCGTTGTCGACGCCCGCTGGCGCGCGTGCGCCACGAAGCGTGAAATAGAATGTCGCGCCCTCGCCGACGGCGCCTTCGGCCCAAATCCGGCCTCCGTGCCTGCGAATGATGCGCTGGACCGTGGCGAGTCCGATGCCGGTGCCTTCGAACTGAGAACTCGAATGCAGACGCTGGAATACCCCGAAGAGTTTTGAGGTGTAGAACATATCAAAGCCGGCGCCGTTATCGCGAACGAAATAGGTAAGTGGATCCCCATCGATGGCGCCAACTTCGATGCGAGCGTCGTCGCGTTTGCCGGTGAATTTCCAAGCGTTGCCCAGCAGGTTCTCGAATGCGATCGTGAGCAGGTGATGATCGCAGTCGCCGACCATCTGTTCCGCGACCACAACATCGACCCGGCGATCGGGCCAGGATCTCGCGAGCCGCGATGCTACTCCGCGAGCGACCGAGCTGATGTCGGCCTCGGCGCGGTCCAGCGGCGCACGGGTCACGCGGGAAAGCGCCAAAAGGTCGTCGATGAGACGCGCCATGTGCCGGGTCGACTGACGAACGTAGTTCAAATATTCCTTTCCGGCGTCGTCGAGCTTGTCGCCGCAATCCTCCAGCAACGCCAGGCTGAATCCGTCGATACTTCGCAATGGCGCACGTAGATCATGCGCCACGGAATAGCTGAACGATTCGAGCTCATCATTCTTCATTTCGAGCTCGGCATTCTTTGATTCCAATTGTTCGGCGAGAGCAGCCTTGGCCTGCGCCAGCTGCAGCGCATTCCGCGCCTCGTTGGCCGCGTATTCG
Source organism: Candidatus Acidiferrales bacterium (assembly GCA_035602775.1). Lineage (GTDB taxonomy): Bacteria > Desulfobacterota > Binatia > Binatales > Binataceae > Binatus. The sequence continues at coordinate 827 of DATNLS010000234.1, forward strand.
GCGCGCAGGAGTTTTTCGCGAATGGCGCGGTGCTCGTCCTCGAATTGCTTGCGTCTGATTTGCGCGAGTACGCGCGCCCGAATCGAATCGAGCTCGCAGGATTTGGCGATGTAATCGTCGGCGCCGGCACTGAGACCTTGGATCATCGCATCGCGATCCTCCACTGCCGTCAGCATGATGATCGGGATGTCGCGCATGGTCGGCACGGCCTTTACTCGCACGCAGGTTTCTCGGCCGCCGATTCCGGGCATCATCAGGTCGAGGAGTATGCAATCCACTGGCTGGACTGCGAGCAATTCCAGAGCTTCCTCGCCAGAACGCGCTAATATTACCTCGTAACCTTCGGAGCGCAGAGTTTCGGCGAGCTGCTGCAAATAGGTTTCGCTATCGTCCACCGCGAGCACCTTTTTCGGCCCTTGCAGGCTTGTGGTGCTGCGCCGGTCGGATTGATCGCCAGCCGCTCGTAGCATGGCTCCGACACGCGCGACGATGACGGCAATATTGTCGTCCTTTACGGCGAACGCGTCCGCCCCGGCATCGAGAGCCCGGACTTCGGCGCTGCGGTCTTCCGACCCGGTGAGCAAAAAGCACCGCGCCGCATCGAGCCGAATACGCCTGATTAAGGTGTCGCCGTCGATTCCGGGTAGGAAGCCGTCAACGACGATGCCCGATGGCTGCACGTCCGCGGCGACGCGGAGGCCATCTTCGCCGCTGCCTGCGGTCACGACGCGATAGGAAGCTTGTTCCAGCGCGACCTGCAGCTCATTGCGGAAAGTCACGCTATCATCGACCAGCAGGATCGTTTCCTGGCCGGGTGTTTCACTGTCGCCGCCACGGCGCACGAGTTCTCGAGCGCGGGCGACAAGGTAGGTGGGGTCGTACGGTTTGCCGACATACTCGTCGGCACCGGTCGTGAGACCGCGCACCCGATCGCGAATTTCGGTTTCGGTCGATAGCATCATGACAGCCGTGGAGGCGGCCGCCGGCATCGCGCGGATCTCCTGCAACAGCTCGACGCCATCTCCATCCGGCAACAGCACGTCGAGAATGACAAGGCCAAACACTTGCTCAGCGAGTGCACTCCTTGCCTCGGCGACAGATCCGCAGCCGACCGCTTCCAGACCCGCGTCCCTGAGCAATTCGATCAGGCTCATGCGCACAGTCATGCTGTCGTCAACTATCAGCACGGAACCAACCATCAGGGCGCCTCCATCGTCAGCTCGTCCAACGCGGCCAGCCGAACGCCGATTTCGCCGAGTGGCAGCACGTAGGTGGCAGCGCCCAGCGCCGCCGCCTCGCGCGGCATGCCGTAGACCACCGACGTGGCCTCGTCCTGGGCGATTGTGACGCCACCGGCTTCGCGGATTTTGAGCAGACCAGCCGCGCCGTCTCGTCCCATTCCGGTCAGAAGGCATGCAGATGCGGAGTCCCCAAATTCAGAGGCAATTGACTCGCACAGCACATCGACGGATGGCCGGCAGGAATGGCGCTCCTCGTCGAGCGTAAGCATCAGGCGACCTTGACGCACGATTAGATGCTTGCCGCCGGGAGCCACAGTGACCCGGCCGCGCAGCGCTGATAGGGCGACCCCGGTCTCGGCGCAGATCACACGACGCTCGATCTGGGCATCGAGCCAATCGGTGAGCGCCGATTCGAAAGGGGGGTTCATGTGCACGACGACGAGGATGGGCGTGTCCAAACGCGGCGGTAGTGTGCGCAGCACTTCGAGCACTGCACCCGGGCCGCCGGT
>DATNLS010000018.1:0-2207 GCA_035602775.1 Candidatus Acidiferrales bacterium
ATCCGTTCAGGGCATAGACTCTGATGCGGGGAAGATACGCTATGCTGGTACGACTTCCGGCTCTGAGAATCGCCGCATTGCTTGCGGTGACGCTCGCACTATCGGTGCCCGCTTTCGCCCAGGACATGGAAGGCATGGACATGGGCGGCATGGAGATGGGCAGCGGGCATGACATGTCGCAGATGTCGGACGATGGGGCGATGATGGATCACGACATGCACATGGGCGGCAACATGAAGAATATGTCGCTGCACATGGCGTACACCGACCTGCGGGCCGCCAACCCCGCCGACAAGGCGCGCGCCGCGGTCCTCGTGACCGATCTTCAGCATGCGCTGGCGAAGTACAAGGACTATCACGTCGCCGAGGCTGACGGCTTCAAGCCGTTTCATCCTGAGTTCAAGCAGCAGAAGGTCGTGCACTTCACCAAGAACTGGTACGGGCTCAAAGCCGCATTCACGTTCAACCCGAGCCAGCCGACGTCGCTGCTGTACGAGCGCACGCCCGACGGCGGCTACAAGCTGATTGGCGCGATGTACACCGATCGCAGGAACGCCACTTTGGATGAGCTGAACGAGCGCGTCCCGCTGAGCGTCGCGCGATGGCATCGACACGTCAATTTTTGCTTCCCGCCGCGCGGCGCGGACATGAAGACCGCCGATTGGACGAAGTTCGGCCCCAATGGATCGATCGCAACCAGGGAAGCGTGCGACGCCGTGGGCGGCCGCTTCTTCCCGCAAGTATTCGGCTGGATGGTTCACGTCTATCCCTGGGAGACCAACCCGCAGCTCGTGTGGGCGCACTAGGTAGTGACGCCGGCCGTCGAATTGATCGAAGTCCGAAAGTCGTACGGCGGCTTTCGGGCCGTTGACAGTATTTCGTTCTCGATTCCGCCCGCGCACATCTTCGGTCTGCTCGGACCCAACGGAGCGGGCAAAACCAGCACCATCCGCATGATGATCGGCATCACGTCGCCCGATTCCGGGGTGGTGCGGTTGTTCGGCGAGCCGTTGCGCCGCCGCGCGCTGCGTCGGGTCGGCTATCTGCCCGAGGAGCGCGGCTTGTACCGCCGAATGACGGTGGGCGCGAACCTGGTTTTCCTCGGACAGCTCGCGGGGCTGTCGGTAGCTACCGCCAGGGAGCGAATCGATACGTGGACGAAGCGGCTTGAGATTGCGGACTGGGTCGATCGACGGGTCGAGGAGTTGTCGAAGGGGATGCAGCAGAAGATCCAATTCATCGCGGCGCTGTTGCACGATCCCGACCTGATCGTGATGGACGAGCCGTTCGCCGGCCTCGATCCGGTCAACACGATGCAGCTCAAGGACGTGCTGGTAGGCCTGCGCGCATTGGGAAAGTCGATTCTGTTCTCGACGCATCGCATGGACCAGGTGGAGAAGCTGTGCGACTCGATTTGTCTGATGAATCGCAGCAAGGCGGTGCTGCAAGGCAGTCTGAGCGAAGTCAAAAACGGCAACGGCCGGCGCTTCGTGCAGATCGATTACGAAGGCGACGGCAAGTGCCTGGCCGGGCATCCGCTGGTCGATTCGTTGAATGACTATGGCAATCACGCCGAGCTGCGCCTCAAGCCGGGCGCCGACTCGCAGGAACTGCTGCAGTCCGCGATCCTCCAGCTGCGCGTGATCCGCTTCCAGGTGATGGACCCGTCGCTCGAACAAATCTTTATCGAACGGGTTTCGCGCAAAGATGACTGAGTTCTCGATAAAGAAGGTCTGGATTATCGCGAAGCGGGAATACCTCGAGCGCGTGCGGACGCGATCGTTCCTGCTCTCGACCTTCGTGACGCCGATCCTGATGAGCGCGTTCCTGGTGCTGCCAACGTTGATCAACGGGTCCGCGGCTCGCGGCATAATGAGCGACAACGATCGTCCGGCGAGGGTGGTGATCGCGTCGGATAATAGTGCGCTGGCGGAATTGGCGAGCGGCGAGCTGACGCGCCAGCCGGGCACTCTCTATCAGTCTTCGATCGTATCGCCAGCGTCGGCGGCCGAGCGCGAGCGGCTCAACAGGCAGCTCGACGACAGAGCGATCGAGGGCTACGTGTGGCTCGACGACTCCGCGATCGCGTCGCGCCACGTGGTGTTCGCGACACGGCGGATGAGCGATTCCGTGCTGCAGCATCGCCTCGGCGAAGCGCTGTCCTACGCCTTCGCCGCGCAGCGGATGGTGCGGCAGGGCAGCAGTAG
>DATNLS010000267.1:0-5069 GCA_035602775.1 Candidatus Acidiferrales bacterium
TCGCAGTTCATCGTCAACGTGCTGAAGGTGAAGTACCTCGGCGCGCGCTACGAGCGGGCAGTCGCGTATCATCCGTCGTGCCACTTGATGCGCGAGCTGGGCGTGCGCGCCGAGCCGATGACGCTGCTGAGCGCGGTGGCGGGAATCAAAATCTGCGAGCTGCGCGATCGCGAAGAGTGCTGCGGCTTCGGCGGCATGTTCTCGGTGAAGTTCCCGCACATTTCGGCGTCGATGCTCGACGACAAGATGACGCGCATAAGGGAGAGCGGCGCGGAGGTCGTGGTCGCGAACGATTGCGGATGCCTGATGCAGATCGGGGGCGGCCTAAGCCGCGCAGGCGAGAAGATCGAAGTGCGCCATCTGGCGCAGGTGCTCGCGGCCAGGTGAGCGACGGACACATAGTCCGTCGAGATTCTTCGCTACAGCAGCTTTCGCTCAGAATGACACGAGTGGCTTCCCGTTTTTGTGTCATCCTGAGCGCAGCGAAGGATCTCGCGCGCAAGCGCGTCATCAGTAGCGCTCGTGGACGTAGAGGCCGGGGGCTGGCTCGCCTGCTTTATACAACTCGCTGCCGAGCGATTTCGGCGCGGGACGCTCACCGCCGGAGCGCGCGGCGATCCACTTGACCCAGTGATCCCACCAGGTGCCCTTGTACTCCGTCGCGCCTTTGGCCCATTCGTCTGGATCCTCGGGGAGGCGCGAGCCGATGTAGTAGCGGGCTTTGAAGTTGCCCGGTGGGTTGACGAGACTTTGGATGTGGCCGCTGGAGCCGAGCACGAATTCGATTCGTCCGCCGAACATCCGCGTCGCCCGATAGCATGCGCGCCATGCGCAGATGTGATCGGTCATGCCGGCGACCAGGTAAAGATCGTTCTTCACCGCGTGCAGATCGATCGGCGTGCCGAGCACCGAAACTTCGCCGCCGCCGTTGACCAACGGATTTCTCAGGAACAGATCCAGGAAGCCCGCGTGCAGCCTGGCCGGCAGATTGGTCGCGTCTGAGTTCCAGTAGAGAATGTCGAACGGCGCGGGATCGTTACCGAGCAGGTAATTGTTGACCCAGTAGTTCCACACCAGATCATTCGGCCGCAGCCACGCGAACACGCGCGCCATGTCCCCGCCGTCGAGCACGCCCTTCTCCGCCGATCGATCGCGCGCCGCCTTGATCGCATCCTCGGTCGCGAACATCCCGGTCATCGAGGGTAGGCTCGTATCGAGCATCGTCACCAGCAGCGTCACCGCGTTGACGCGCTTGTCGCCCGCCGCCGCCAGATGCCCGAGCATCAGCGAGGTCGTGATGCCGCCGGCGCATACGCCGAGCACATTGCAATCGGGACTGCCGGTGATCTCGCAGGCCGCCGCGATCGCGTCCTTGCATGCGGTCACGTATTCGTCGAGCCCCCAGTCGCGATCGCGCGGCGTCGGATTGCGCCAGCTGATCGTGAACATCGGGATGCCGTGCTTGACCGCGTACTCGACGAAGCTGCGGCCGGGCGCGAGATCCATGATGTAGAACTTGTTGATCTGCGGCGGGATGAAGAGCAGCGGGCGCTCGAAAACCTTCTCGGTCGCGGGCGCGTACTGAATCACCTCGCAGACCGGACTGCGGAACACGACGACGCCGGGCGACAGCGCGAGATTCTTGCCGACTTCGAACGGACGCTTGTCCACCGTCGAGGGCATCCCGCCGTTGTTCCACAGGTCGCCGATAAAGTTTCGCATCCCCCACATCACGCTCATCCCGGCGGTGTCGAACGCGCGCTTGAGCGCCGCGGGGTTCAGCCAGAACGCGTTGGTGGGCGCGAGCGCCTCGGTCAACAGCGTCAGCGCGAACTTCTGCTGCTCGACTTCCTTCCACTCGACGCTCTCGTCCTGGTCGACGAGATCGTGCATCGCCGTGCGCCACGCGAGGTAGGCCTGCATGATGCGATGATAGAGCGGATGCTGCGTCCATGCGGGATCGCCGAAGCGCTTGTCCCCTGCTTCAGGAGCCACGGGCGAGACTCCCGCCGCGATCTGCCCCAGTTCGAGCGACAATTGCATCGCGCGCGAGGCGATGGTGGCGGGTTGCGACGCGATGTGCGTCAGCAGAGTCGTTAACGTCCCGACCACCTGGGTGGCGTCGAGGCCGACGAACGGATTGGCGCCCAGCAGCGCATTCAGCGCGGGATGGTTTTCCTCGGGGGTCAGAATCTCAGGCTGTCGCTTGGCCGCACCGTCCATTTCGCCACCTCCTGCTACCGAGTACCGAAGACTGCTCGCTACCCTAACAGTTCGAGGCTGTGCTCGAACATCCGCGGCGCCGACAGCGCCGTTTCTTCCCACAACGGATCGTGACGCTTGCCGCGCCGATGCAACATCAGGTTGAAGCATGTGATCACGCCGAAGCGGTAGCCCGCGAACGCGCGGAACCATCGCACTTCGGAAATCGAAACGGGAACGCCGGCGGCCTCGGCGTAGGCATCGACGATCTCGTCGGCGTTGAGCAGCGACCCACGAACGGGATCACCGCCTACCCAGCTTGCGGGATCCGAAAAGAAGCAGATCCAGCCGAGGTCGAGCAGGGTCGCGCCAACCAGCGAGATTTCCCAATCGATCAGCGCGACGACGCGTTCCTCATTGAACAGCACGTTCGACCATTGGAAGTCGCCGTGGACGCATCCGATGCGCGCGTCGGCGGGCAGGCTCGAGCGCAAACGCTCGCGCAGTTCGGGCGCGCGCGCGACGACGGCGGGATCGAGTGTCGGGCGGTCGAGCAGGTAGTCGAGCCGCTTGAGCTCCTCGCTGAGCGCGAACGGCTCGCCCCATGCCTCGCGGCGCGGCTCCCACGCGACGTTGTGCAACGCGGCCATCGTCGCGATCCCATTGCGCGCCAGCCGTTTCAGATGCGCGAGCGGCAGCGGCGATTCGCTGAGCTTGAATCCCTCGACGTAGCCGCCGACGAAGTACGGCCGCTGGAAGAACTCGGGCTCGTCGCCGTACCAGATGATCGGCGGCACCGCGACCGGCGTGTCGGCAATCGACGCCATTACGCGTGCCTGCCGCACGATGTCGGCGGGTCCGGAAATCTTGACGCCGGGAGGCGCGATGCGCACGACGAATCTTCCCGCGGGCGTTGCGTCGCGCTGACTGCGCTCGAGGATGAAGCTGTAGCTGAAGCCGGCGTGGCCCGGCAGCGACTCGAGCGAATGCGCGCGCGCGCCGGCGTCACCGGTCTTCGCGCGCACCAGTACGGTCAGTTGCGCGGTTACGTGTTCGATATCTGCGGGCATCGCAATGCGATCTCGCCAGCTAGCCCTTCATCCCGAATTTCGCCGCCGCCGGATGCAGGCTCGACTTGGCGCTCGGACGTGAATCGACCCGCTTGAACCACGCGTTCACATTCTTGAGCGACGGATCGAGCGGCTGCTTAACGCCAGCGCCGAAATCGAGCGCGCAATACAGAATGATGTCGGCGACGGTGAATCGATCGCCCGCGATGTAATTCTTGCCCTCGAGCAGCGTGTCCAGCCACTTGAGCTTGTCCTGCACTACCGCCTTCAGACCAGGCGCCGCCTCGGGCAGCACACGCATCCGGTCCTTGAACATCTGCAAACCTTCGGAATAGCGGAAGCCGTTGTAGAGATGCTCGGTGATCTGCTGCTCGACGCGGCGCTGCCACTGACGCGCCTCGGCGCGTTCTTCGGCGGTGGTGCCGATCAGCGCGGGCGTCGGATGTTTCTCCTCGAGATACTCCCAAATCGCGACGGTCTCGCCGATGCACTTGCCGTTGTCGAGCTCGAGCGCCGGCACCTGTCCGCCGGGATTGCGGTCGGTGTACGGCGGCTTGCGATTTTCCGCCGTCATTATATCGACGTTGGTGCTCGGAATCGTAATTCCCTTCTCGGCCAGGAACATTCGCATCGCGCGCGGATTGGGTCCAAAAGCGTCGTAGAGCTGCATAGTCGGTAGCCTCGTGAAAATGGATTTGCGAGTGGGGACTATACAACAGGCGGCTCAAAGGCGGGAACCCGAATTTCGAAGCGTATTGCGCTGCAACTAAGCGGTATGTAGGAGTTTGCAGATGCGATTTTGTCCTCAATGCGGCGCGCCACTGCTGGCTGGCGCGAAGTTCTGCGTCGAATGCGGCCGCGCGCTCGATACGGCGGCTTCGGGCGCGGGAGAATCTGGCCGTGGCAGGGGCGGCGCGAATGCCGGGCGCAATACCGTCTCGATGGCGTTTGTGTATGTGTTCGTTGCGCTCGCAGTCGTGGGACTGGCGGCAGCGGGGTGGATCTACGTCAAGACGCCGGAAGTAGTGCGCGAAGAAATCACGGTCGCATCGCCGGTCGCAACCGCTCCAGGCGGACCCGCGAGTCCCGCCGCCAGCGCGCCCAATCCTTCTGCATCGGACCAGAATGTCACTGCAAATCCCGCGGCTGGCGGGATTCAGAACGGCGGTCTGCCGGAGGGACATCCCACGATTGAGCTGCCGACTGAGGCGCGCAGTTTTGTCGATAAGATCGAACGAGACGCTCTTGCGAAACCGAAGGACGTCATCGCGTGGAACAAATTCGGCGCCGTCTCGATGCGCGCGGCGATGTTCGATCAGACCTACTACGGCAAAGCCGAGGACGCCTACGGTCACGTGTTGAAACTGGAGCCCGACAACCTCGACGCGCTGCGCGGTATCGGCGACATCGACTACGACAAGCAGCACTACGACGAAGCGATCGCCGCGTACGAGCACTACCTGAAGAAGAAGCCGGACGACCCCGAAGTTCGCACCGACCTCGGCACGATGTACCTCTACACCGGCAACGCTGACCAGGCGGTTGTGCAATACAAGAAAGCGATCGCCGCCAAGCCGGGATTTTTCCAGGCGTACTACAACATGGGAATCGCGCTCGCGCAGGAAAACAAGGCGGATGACGCGGCCGCTACGCTCAAGCAGGCGATGGCGCTCGCGCCCGACGATACGGCTCGCGATCAGGTGAAGCAGTTGATCGCGAAACTCAACGGCGCGCCGGCGGCGAGCGCGTCGAATCGGGCGGCGTCTGCGTCGACAGCGTCGGCGTCGAGCTCGCAAA
>DATNLS010000111.1:0-9434 GCA_035602775.1 Candidatus Acidiferrales bacterium
GCCGCATCGAGCCACGAGTCGTTCGCGACCGGCAGAATGATCTTTACGTTCGTCAATGGCCGTTCGGTGCGCGACCGGATGCTGATTCGGGCAATCGAGCAGGCCTACCAGACGCTCATCCCGCGCGGGCGTCATCCGGCGACGATGCTATTCGTCGACATGCGCCCGGAAGACGTCGACGTGAACGTGCATCCGATGAAGACCGAGGTGCGATTCCGAAATGGCGCCGGGGTATTCGATGTCGTCTATCACGCGATCCGCGACCGGCTGGCGGATCAAACCGACAGCGCGTCCGCCGCGGCTACCATCGATACGCCGGCGCCGTTCACCGACGACGCCGCGATGGGCCTTATCACGATGTCGCCGAAGGGCGCGCAAGACCGTTCCGATGACCGGGCGGCGAGCATGCGTAGCGACACGCCCCTGCGGCTGGTGCCGGACGCGGCCGTCGAGAAGGCGTTTCAGCGCCCGCTGACCCTTGCCTACGATCGCGATGCGCGCGGCGGTCCGACGGCACCGGCGTCGCCGATCCCATCGGCGCCAATTCCAATGTATTCCAGGCTCCGTGTGATCGGACAAATCTTCGCCGGCTATATCGCGCTCGAGACCGAGGAGGGGCTGCTCCTGATCGATCAGCATGCGGCGCACGAGCGCGTCACCTTCGAAAAGCTGCGCCGCGAACTTCGCGACGGTGGGATTCGCACGCAGGCGATGCTCGCGCCGGTGCCGGTCGAGCTGAATCCCGCTCGCGCGTCGCAAGTCCAGGCCGCCCTCACTGAAATAAGGGCGATGGGTTTCGAGGTCGAGCCGTTCGGGCCGACCACGCTTCTGCTCAAGGGCGCGCCGGCGGTATTCGGGCCGGAGGGCGGTGCGAAGCTGCTCGGCGACATGATCGAGAGCATGGGCGACGCGGGCTTTCGCGGCGGCGGCGAGGCCGCGTTCGAGAATTGGCTGAAGCAGCTGGCGTGTCACGGCTCGGTTCGCGTCGGGCGCGTGCTCGGGCTCGCGGAAATTCATTCGCTGCTCGCGGAACTGGATCGCACCGAGTTCAAAACTAACTGCCCGCACGGCCGCCCCGTGCATATCCAGTTCGGCCGCGGGCAAATCGAACGAATGTTTCGGCGATGAGTCTTTCAGTGACGGAAATCCGCGCGTCGGCGCGACCTGCGAGGATTGCAGTCGGCTTTATCGTCGGGCCGACCGGCGCCGGCAAGTCGGCGCTGGCGATGGAAGTGGCGGAGCGCTTGAACTGCGAGATAGTCAACGCCGACTCGCGCCAGTTCTATCGCGGGATGGATCTCGGCACCGCGAAACCGTCGGCCGAAGATCGCGCCCGCGTGCCGCATCATCTTATCGACGTGCGCCAACCTGACGAGGCGCTCGACGTGGCGGAATTCGCGCAGCTTGCGCGCGATGCAATCGTAGAAATTGCGGCGCGCGGGCGAAATCCGCTGGTGGTCGGTGGCAGCGGACTCTATCTGCGCGTGATTCGCGGCGGAATCTTTCCCGGCCCGCCCGCGTCGGCGGAGATTCGCGATCGACTGGCGAAAGTCGCGGCGGAGCAGGGCGTCGCCCATCTCCATCAGCGGTTGCGCGAGCTCGATCTCGAGGCCGCAAATCGAATCGGCGTCAACGACCTCTACCGAATCGTGCGCGCGCTTGAAGTCTTCGAGCTGACCGGCGAAACAATCTCGGCGCATCAGCGGCGGCATCGCTTTGCCGACATCGGCTACGACACTCTGACCGTGGGCGTCGAAGTCGAACGGCCAAAGCTCTACGCATCGATCGACGCGCGCTTCGATGCGATGGTGGCGGGCGGGCTGGTCGCGGAAGTGCGCACACTCATCGACGCGGGATACTCGCCCGACCAGCCGCCGCTCAGTACGATTGGATACAAGCAAATCGCGGCGTATCTGCGCGGCGAGATTGCGCTCGACGATGCGGTCGCGCAGGCCCGGCAGGAATCGCGGCGGCTGGCCAAGCGTCAACTCACCTGGTTTCGCCGCGAGCCGCAGATCGTCTGGCTTGACCCGGAGCGCGGCGCTCAGGATGCTCTTGCGTTGTTTGGAAAATTTTTCAGGCGTGAATTAAATTGAAAGACAATTCCAACGGACATAAGGCGCGCGGCGGCAAGAACCGCGGCAACGGTATGGCAACGACTGAGCCGCAGGGACCGGAGCCGCGCAGCGCAATCGAGCGCGTGCGCCTGGCGCGGCATGCGAATCGCCCGCAGACGCTCGACTACATCGACTTGCTGACGCGCGACTTTATCGAGATACATGGCGACCGGCGCTTTGGCGACGACGGCGCGATCGTCGCGGGCCTCGCGTATTTTGGCCATCGCCCGGTCGCCGTGCTCGGACATCAGCGGGGTCGCTCGACCACCGAAAGAATCAAGCGCAACTTCGGCAAGCCGCTGCCCGAGGGCTATCGCAAGGCGGCGCGCGTTTACGAACTGGCGGAACGGTTCGGACTGCCGATAATCACGCTGATCGACACGCAAGGCGGCGAGTCGGGCGTCGGCGCGGAGGAGCGCGGGCAGATCGAGGCGATCGCGCGCAACCTCGAACTGATGGCGCGACTGACCGTGCCGATCGTCGCGTGCGTGATCGGCGAAGGCGGCTCGGGCGGCGCGCTCGCGCTCGGAGTGGCGAACGTCGTGCTGATGCAGGAGAACGCATGCTATTCGGTGATCACGCCGGAAGGATGCGCGGCGATTCTGTGGCGCGCGGGCGGCGAAGAGAACGTCGCGGCGGCAGCGTCGGCGCTGAAATTATCGGCGCCCGACTTGCTCGAGCTGGGATTGATCGACGAGATCGTGCCGGAGCCCGCCGGCGGAGCGCATACGGCGCCGGCCGAGGCGGCTCACCTGATCGGCGCCGCCGTCGCGCGGCATCTGGAGCGCCTGGTCAAGCTGAAGCCGCAGGAGTTGCGCCGCTCGCGCGCACGAAAGTTTGCCGCGATGGGCTCGGGATATCTGACGAGTGGCCGCGTCGAAGGCGATCGATCGATCGAGTAGAAATTCATTTTATCTAACGTGAAACCCGCGATGGGTTTCACGCTTCCTTTGCAGGGGTGACCCCTGCACCCAGTACTAGGAGGTCAGGACCTACTTCGCGCCGCACAGCGTGCCGTTGATGTCGCACTGCGGACTGATGCCGCGATCGCGTTGCTGCTGATTTAACGCCGTGATCGCTCTATTGGTTTGCGCGCTGGGGTCGCATTCGCAGAGCTGGCTTGCGCAGCAACTGCAGTCCGCTGCCGTTTCCGCTTTGACGATTTCGGAGATGTCGCATCCCGCGAGCCCCGAGCATGCGACGCTCACCAGGTCGCGATCGTTGCATTCGTCGGTGCATAGCGTGGCGTCGCAGGTGAAGCCGGCCTGCGCGCCTTTCGGTTGCAGGCAGCTGTGATACTCGTCGCAGACCTTGCCGCAATCGACGCCGCTGTCAGGCGGAATCATAGTGACGCCGGGGACATACAATGGGCATCCGAAGCCGCCGGGTGCGTCGGGCAGACATGCCGGAGGACTGGGAACATTGGGTACGGCGTCAGCGCGCAGATTCGCATTTGCGGATGCGCTGGGCGCGAGAGGCGTCGCAGTCGGCGTCGCGGCCGGTGGAGCGTAGGCGGCCGACCACACAAGGTTGTCGCCGAGTGTGCACGCCTGATCATTCTGGCCGACCTGGTAGGGACCGCTGAATACCGGGCACGAGCAATTGACGATGCCGGCTTGACCGGTTTTGAAACACGGCGCGGTCATGCATCCGGCGTACGGTTGTTGCGCGCAATCGGTCAGGCCGAGTCCGTTCTCGGGGACGCAATCGAAGCTGAAAGTCGAGTAGACGCTCGACCCCGGCATCAGATTTCCCTGGTTCACGTTCGCGCATACCGGCGCCGAGTTGAGCGTCGCGCACAGGCTGCCGTCGGCGCCGCATTGTGCGATGGTCTTCTCATACACCGCGTGATTGAGGATCGCGTTGATATCGACAAAGTACACGCCGTACGGGATGTCGAAGCATTGGCAGTTGGCGTAGTTGCCGTCGGGCGTCAGGGTGCACGAGAGGTCTTCGGCGCCCGAGCTCGGTCCCGAGTAGTAGCACAGCGCAAAGGGTCCGCCGCGGCACGGGACGAAGTTGCTCGACGTGAGCGTGATGTCGGCGTAGGCCGGGCCGAGGCTGGTCGTCCAGTTGGTACGATTGCTCCAGAACGCGTGCGAGTTGGGGACGAAGTGGACAATCCCCGCCGATGTCGTGGCCGGCTGCGACGATCCGCCGCCGTTGCAGCCCGCGAGCACGAGCAATGCCGTTATAATGATATGAACTGAGGAGTGGCGTTTCACGGTCGGCAATTTTTTCGACATTTCCACTTATCAAAATGTTTGTGTGTGTTAACTGATAGTCATCGACACAAAAGCGTTTCTAAAACATTGGCGAACCTATTAAAAGGACAAGAACCGGATGAGTTAGAGTGGGGCGCGCGAAACTGTTACGAGGAGAACAAATTATGAAGCAGATGATCTACGTTATGCAGTTCAAGGGAAAAGCGGCGCCCGGTGCGTCGGCGAATGTGTTGAAGGCGTCGACCAGTGCGTCGAGCAACACGGTCACGACTCTGGTCGGCAAGGATAGCGTGCAAGGAAAAATCGAGCCTGTCGCGGGCGGCACTGCGCAATTCGAATCGGAGGTGACAATCACCGGCGACACGTCGTTTTTGGAAAAAGGAACTATCCGATTTGGCGACGGCAACAATCGCCTGCACTTCAGCACGGTCGGGCCCGGCTATCTCGGCGACAGCGCTGACGCGAAGCTGAAGTCAGGCGCCGTGATGTGGCGCGTCGATGGCGGCGAGGGCCAGTTCGCGGGCGCCAGCGGATACATCACGTCGAACTTCACGCTGAGCGACACCGGCGATGTGACCGACAATCAGTTCGGCGTGATTTTTGTGAAGTGATCTTAGGTTGCGTTGAAAACGCCCGGTCGATCGGGTAGCCATTCTTGTTCGATGTCAGCACGGATTGCCAGAAAGGCGGCTCCCGAACCGCCGTCGCTCGAGACTCTGCGGGCGCGGATGGATGAGCTTAATCTCAAAATTCTCCGGCTCATCTCGGCCCGCGCCAGCGTAGCTACGGAGATCGGGCGGTTGAAGCATCTTGAGGGCGGCGAGGTTTACCAGCCGGTCCGCGAGCGCGCGATTATCGAAAAGATGATCGCCGAGAACCAGGGGCCGTTGACCGACGAACAGGTCAAGCGGATTTACGTCGAGATAATTTCCGCCTGCCGCGCGCTCGAGCATGAGCCGCGCGTCGCCTTCCTCGGCCCCGAGCATACCTACTCGCATGAGGCGACGCGGATACGCTTCGGCTCGAGCGTTGAGTTGATGCCGCTGGAGTCGTTCGCCGCCGTCTTCCAGGCAATCGAGAACGGCCGCGCGGATTTCGGTGTGGTGCCGGTCGAGAACTCGACCGAAGGGTCGATTAATCTGGTACTAGACCTGTTGATCGACACACCGCTGATAATTATCGGCGAAGTGCTGCTGCCGGTTCGTCCTTCTATATTGTCGCTCAGCGGCAAGCGCGGCGAAGTTACCAGAATTGTTGCTCATCAGCAGTTGCTGGCGCAGTGCCGCGGCTATCTTTCGGCGAACTTTCCCTCGACCGACATCGAGCCTGTGGCGTCGAACGCGCTGGCTGCGCAGCGCGCGGCTGCCGACGCGACGCTCGCAGCAATAGCGTCGTTGGCGGCGGCCGAGGCATACGGCCTCAAGCCAATCGCCACGAACGTGCAGGATCTTGCAACCAACATGACGCGATTCCTCGTGATCGGGACGCGGCCGGTCGAGCGCTCGGGCACGGACAAGACCACGCTGCTGTTCGCGGTGGCAGATAGGGTCGGCACGCTCAACCAGGCGCTGAACCTGTTTGCCCGCAACGCGATCAATATTTCCAAGATCGAGTCGCGTCCACTGCGCGCGCGGCCCTGGGAGTACCTGTTCTTCGTCGATGTAATGGGCCATCGCGACGACCCCAAGCTGGCGCGCGCGCTCAAATCTCTGTCGAGCAAGGCTCTATTCTTGAAGGTCTTAGGATCGTATCCTGAAGGCAGGTCGGCCGCTGCCTGAGCCGGGCAGTCGAAAAACTTTCAAGTGGCCGTTCCCTCGTTTTGATCAAAGCACAAGATCTCGTACTCCCATCCGTCGCCGCGCTCGCTCCCTACGAACCGGGCAAGCCGATCGAGGAGCTGCAACGCGAACTCGGAGTCGTCGAACCGGTAAAGCTGGCGTCGAACGAGAATCCGCTGGGTCCGTCGCCGCGCGCGATCGAGGCGATCAAGGCCGCGCTGCCCGAGCTGAACCGCTATCCCGACGGCGCCAGCTACGAGCTGCGGGCGAAGATCGCGGCGCATCATAAGATAGGAGTCGAGCGGGTATTCGCGGCTTCGGGCTCGGTCGAAGTGCTCAACCTGCTCGCGTTCCTCTACCTGCGGCCGGGACTCAATTCGGTGTACTCGGAGCATTCGTTCGCCATCTATCCGCTGGCAACGGCGGCCGCCGGCGGTGAGCATCGCGTGGTCAAAACCAGCGATGGTTACTCGCACGACCTTGACGCGATGGCGTCGGCAATCGACGCGGACACGCGAATTGTTTTTCTCGGCAATCCGAACAATCCTACCGGGACAATTTACCGGCGCGCCGAGTGGAAGCGGTTCCTCGATAGCGTGCCGGATCACGTCGTGATCGTCGCCGACGAGGCGTACTTCGAATTCGTGCGCGACCCGGACTACCCCGACTCGATGGAAGACCACGACGACCGCCGCTTGATAATCACGCTCCGGACGTTCTCGAAAATTTTCGGCCTGGCCGGCATGCGGGTAGGTTACGCGGTGGCGCGTCCCGACATGATCCAGATGCTGCATAACGTTCGCCAGCCGTTCAACGTGACGTCGCTGGCGCAGGTCGCGGCCATCGCCGGGATGGACGACCAGGCGCATATCGCCAGGACCCTGCAAGTAAACGCCGAGGGCATGGATTATCTCGAGCGAGAGTTCGCGCGGCTCAAGCTGCCGTTCGTCCCCAGTCACGCAAATTTTTTCCTGGTCGATGTCGGCGACGGCCGTGCAGTTTACGACCAGCTGCTGCGCAAGGGTGTAATCGTGCGCCCGATGCATGGTTACGGCTATCCGCGGCACGTGCGAATCAGCGTCGGGCTGCCCGAAGAGAATCGGCAATTGGTGGCGGCGCTCGGCGAAGTGACGGGCGCGCCGTGAATCACCGTCGACTTGCAGATTGGCTTGCGCGATATGAGCTCGTCGTGATGTTCGTGGCCGCGATTTGGGTATGGCCGTCGGCGCCGGCACAGATTCCAATACACTGGAACCTAGCCGGGCAGATCAACGGCTATGGATCGAAATTCACGGGGCTTTTGCTGTTGCCGGCAATTGCGCTGGCAGGTTATGCGCTTATCGGGCTGGTGGCGATTATTCGACCGGAGCAATTCGACGAACGTGCTCTATCTGCATTGTCCTGGTTTAGGCTTACCTACCTGGCCCTTTTGGCAGGAATCCACTTCGTGATCGTTATTGATATTCGCGGCGGCAATTTCAACATCAACTACATCATCTTTTCGCTGCTCGCAGTCGTGGTGCTAACGAGCGCCAATCTGATTCAGCAGTTGAGACGACTCAAAGCGACGAGGACAGCGCCCCCGGGCGGTGGAATCCAGATCTGATGACGCAGTTGTTTCGACAGATGACCGTGTGCGGAGTGGGCCTGATCGGCGGCTCGCTCGCGTTGATTGCAAAGCGCGCGGGCCTCGTCGGCAAGGTCGTCGGCCTTGGGCGGTCGCAGGCAAACCTTGACGTAGCCGTCGAGCGCGGCATGATCGATATTGCGACCCGCGACCCGGTCGAAGCGGCGCGCGGCGCGGACCTGATCGTGCTGGCGGTGCCGATACTCACGATGCGCACGACGCTGGAAAAAATGATCGAGCACACTGCGGTCGATGCAGTCGTCACCGATGTTGGCAGTGTTAAGGGCTACGTCGTGCGCGAGCTCGAGCCGCTGATAACTGGCAAACGTTCGCTCGTCGCGGCTCATCCGGTGGCTGGCAAGGAAACGACCGGCGCGGCGGCGGCGGATCCTGCACTGTTTCGCGATCGCCGCGTGATTCTGACGCCCTCGGCGAAGAGCACGCCTGAAGCGATCAACAAGATCGAGCAGCTTTGGGACGAGACCGGTGCCTGCGTCGAGATGATGGACGCGGCAACGCACGACGCGCTCCTCGCGCGCTCGAGTCATCTCCCGCAACTGGTGTCGAGCGTGCTGGCCGCGGCGCTTGACGGTGAAAAAGTCGGCGACAAGCTGGCGGCGGAATACGGCGCGGGCGGACTGCGCGATACGACGCGGCTGGCGGCGTCGTCGTGGGAGATGTGGCGCGATATTTTCGTTACGAATCGCGAGGCGATCGCGGCCGCACTGAAGCTCTACGGCCGAACCTTTGCCGAATTTCAGCGGGCAATCGAAGCCGGCGACATGGACGGCGCCGAGAAAATTTTTAGTCGTGGCCGGGTGATGCGGGAAAACCTCAGATGAGCCGCAAGGAACCGATAATCGCGATTGATGGTCCGGTCGGCGCGGGCAAATCGGTGGCGGCGCGCGAACTCGCGCGCGCACTCGGATACTCGTACTTGAACACGGGGGCGATGTATCGTGCGGTCGCGATTGCGGCGCACGACGCCGGTGTGAGTCCCGATGATCCCAACGTCGAACAGCGACTAGCGTCAATACTTCAAGGGATTAAGATAAAGTTCGACGGCGAAAAAATTCTGCTCAACGGCCGCGACGTGACCGTTATTAAAGATGCACCGGAGATAGGCGAGCTGGCCTCTCGATTCTCGGCGATTGGCTCGGTGCGGGCGCGGATGCGCGATTTGCAGCGCGCGGCAGGCGCTGACGGCGGCGTCGTGATGGAAGGACGCGATATCGGCACCGCGATTTTTCCCGATGCCGAATTCAAGTTTTTTCTCGACGCGGACGTAAACACGCGCGCGCACCGGAGATTCGAGGAATTGAAGAACAAAGGCGCGTCGATTACCGAGCGAGAAGTGCTGGATCAACTGATCGAGCGCGACCGCCGCGACCGCGGGCGCGAGCTGGCCCCGCTCAAGCGCGCCGACGATGCGATTGAGATAGATTCAACCAAACTTTCCGTCGACGCGGTGGTCGCGGCGATGAAAGCGAAGATTAACCCTCGAATCAACGCCGCCAAGGACTTGAAACGAGCCTAGCCCGGTTGTAAGGATTGCAGCAGCCCCGAAGTCCCGGAATCCCGGAAGGTCCCCCTAAATGGAGAAAGTGTTGCCAGAACAGATGAGCGGAGGAGAAAATGACTTTGAGTCGTTGATGGAAGAGAGTTTGAAGGCTCCCCGTCCCGGCGA
>DATNLS010000006.1:0-7667 GCA_035602775.1 Candidatus Acidiferrales bacterium
ACGGCGCATGCCGCAGCTCGACCGAATTGAGCAACGCTTCGTACAGCCCGATAAAAATCGGCAATTGCAGCGCCATCGGCGCGCATCCGCCCAGCGGGTTGACGTGATTGCGCTTATAGAGATCGACCATCTCTTTCTGCAGCTGTTCGTTGTTGTCCTTATGCTTGTCGCGCAGCCTTTGAATCTGCGGTTGCAGCCGCTGCATCTTCATCATCGAGCGCTGGCTTCGGATCGATAACGGCAGGAATGCGATCCTGATCGACACCGTCAGCAGAACAATATCGACGCCGTAGTTGGGGGCGATATAATGAAACAGCTTGAGCGTGCGCAGAAACACGATCGCCAGGATTCCGAAAATACCGAAATCGATCGACTTCTGCAGTGCCGGATTCACCCCTTCGAGCGTCTCCAGCAGTTTCGGTCCCATGTAGATGTCGCTATGGACTCGCGTGCTGCCATCGAACAGCACTCGCGCGATTGCTTCGTCGCCCTCGTAGGCCATCGCCAGCATTCCGTTCTTCGGATCGAGCGGCAGAAACACAGAGAGGAAATATCGATCGCCGAAGCCCGCGTACGTGATCGGCCCCACCAGCGCCGGCACTCCCTTCTGCAGGTTCTTCTGGCTCTCGGTGACCGCCTTGTCGGCGATATAGGCCTGGAGTTCGGGGACGTCGCGGAACCCCTTGTGCGCCGTCAGGGGCTGGCTTATCGACACGCCAAGCTGATTGGGCGCCGTGCCGCCACTCGCCGTCACGTCCATCGAATACACATAGGTCGACGGGCGGAAGGTGAACGCCTTGGTGATAGTGGTGCCGTCGGTGTTCTTCGCGACGAAGGTCGCGGTCGCCGGTGTCCCCGGCGCCACTTTGATCTGCGCGGGCGCGGTCGTGTCGTAGTTGAGATCGCTGTCGTCGAAGACCTGCCCGCCATGGGTCAACACCACGCCGAGCGGCAGATGCCCTCCCGGCTGCACTTGCACCATCTCATACGGCGGACTGCCCTTGGCCGCCGCCTGCCGATAACGATTCAGCACGAAACTTTTGAGCCGCGCGCCATGCGTCGTGAATATGGCCGAGTAAAAATCGGAATCAACTTCGACCGTCCGCTCAGGCACCAGCGCCATCGACGGCGTCATCGCCGTGGATTGCTGCCCGCTCGGCGCCGCAACGCTCGCGGCTGCTCCTGGCGCGGCACTGCCATTCGCCGCGAGCGGGCTCGCCTGGCCATTGGCCTGCGCAGCCTTGGCCGCTTTGGCCTGCTCGGCCGCCTGCTGTTGCTGCTGAGTAGGGGCAGGAAAAAATCGCTTCAGCACCAGCTCCTGGTAAGCGACCACGAGCACGATGGACAAAATAACCGCAAGCAGTACTCGACTAGAATCCAACTTAGTTCCTTATCTCCAAATTACCTCTCCCTTCGGGAGAGGTCGCACCTGCGGCGCGGATGAGGGCGCACGCATCGAGCTTAATCCGAGCGCCCTCACTTTTTTGTGTCATTCTGAGCGGAAGCTGCTGTAGCGAAGAATCTCGACGGACACTCCGGTGTCCCGCGCCAGCGATCGAAGCGCGAGCAGACGCGCGAGATCCTTCGCTGCGCAGACTCCGCTCAGGATGACACAAAGAAAAGACAGGGAAGCATCTTTTCCTGATCATTCCACTTCCTTCGCATGCTCGCGCCCATGCACCGGATCAAACCCATGCCCACCGAGCGGATTGCAACGCGCGATTCGCCACAGCGCCATCGCGCCGCCGCGAACAATTCCATATTGCGATATCGCATCGCGCGCATACACCGAGCAACTCGGCTCGTAACGGCAGGCCGGCCCGTTAATCGCATGAATCAGCGGCGAGACCGCCGCGCGATAGATCGCGACGGCGCCGAGCGCCACGATTCGCGGCGCCGCAATCGTTTCTCTCCAGTTCCCCTTCCCGCTCGGGGAGGGGTTAGGGGTTAGGTTGTTGGCAGAGGTCAGGTTCTTCGCCATCACTCACCGCGCCCGGCGATTCGCCCTTTGAGATTGCGCGCCGCCATCGCAAGTTCATCGCTGATAGCCGCGCATCCGAGCGCACCCGCACCTGTGCGCGCGATCACCACGATCGACGTTCCGACTGGCAGATGCGCCCGCAACTCTTTCCTGAAAATTTCGCGCACCCGCCGCTTCACGCGATTTCGCACCACGGCGTTGCCGATCCTGCGCGACACCGTCACGCCCAGCCGCGATCGCGATGGCTCCCGGTCGAGATTACCCGCATACAGCACGAAATGGGGACTCTGGAAGCGCACGCCGTTTCTCTGGAGGCGCAAAAATTCCGCGCTTCGATGCAGCCGGTCAACCGCCGCGAAGCTCAATTGCGCGCGCACTGGATTGTTAGCCCGGCTGCTTGGGCGGGATCGAGATCGCCAGCCGCGTGCGGCCCTTGGCCCGGCGGCGCTTGAGTATCTTGCGTCCGCCCGGCGTGGCCATCCGCGCCAGGAATCCATGAGTTCGTTTGCGACGGCGGTTATGCGGTTGGTAGGTCCTTTTCATTGCGCGGGGCCAGTTTCACTCAGTTTTGAATTCCGACCGGCGAGGTCGGTTAGTAGGTCGGGTCTCTTTCGTCCGGCAAGATCGTTTAAGATGGTGGCGTTGAGGATCGACCCCGAACACGCAATCGAACCATACCGCGCGCCAATGAGCAAGCACCCTACGGAGCGGAAGGGGAGGAACTCGATTGTATGCGAAACCCGCGGTGGGTTTCGCGCTTCCTTCGGCAGGACTGAGCCC
Source organism: Candidatus Acidiferrales bacterium (assembly GCA_035602775.1). Taxonomy (GTDB): domain Bacteria; phylum Desulfobacterota; class Binatia; order Binatales; family Binataceae; genus Binatus. Next base: position 2,762 of record DATNLS010000006.1, read on the forward strand.
TGCACCCAGTGTAAGGAAAAAAAGACGCGGGGCTTCGCCCCTGTTAGAACTTTTTGGGGCGTGAGCCTCCGACTCTTTACCTCGCCCGTCATTTCACGGGAGAGGAGGTCGGCGGGCGCAGCCGCCGGCAGGTGAGGGTTCTGGGCGCACACCACAAATCCGAGCGCGCTCACTTTTTTGTGTCATTCTGAGCGGAAGCTGCCGTAGCGAAGAATCTCGACGGACACTCCGGTGTCCGGCGCCGGCCGCAGCAGCGCGCGCAGACGCGCGAGATCCTTCGCTGCGCTCAGGATGACACAAAGAATTGTTCCCCCTCGCGCGAGGATTCCCCAAAATCCGTTCCCCCTTGCCGTTCGGGAAGAGGTCACTCCAAATAATCTGGTTCCCCTTCCCGCGCGCGAAGGGGTCAGGGGTTGGGTTCCTAACTCCTCAATCGCGATGCGTACCTTTCACTACTCCCCCTTCAACCGCGGATCATCATCCGGCAGACAAATCGAATACGAATACCTTTCAGCATAAACGTTCCCACTCTCGTTCTTCTCCGTCTCGATCACAGTCGCGCGATAATCCTCGCAGCTTTCCTTTGACGAAAAGTGATCGCCCTGTTCCCATTCCGACACCGGCGTCTCCTGCTGCAACCCCTGCCGCGCGCAATCAATCGAAGGCGCGACAAGGATCCAACCCGCCAACACAACCGCCGCGAGATGCCCGAACTTCATGAGATCGCTTATCGCGAGATTCCCGCCCGCCCGCAAGCGCCGCCCGATCCTAACCTCCCCTCGGACAAGGGTAAATTAGGATCAGGACGAAGTCCCGCATCTTTCTCTTTCTGAACACTGGCTGCAGGGCTCAGCCCTGCTCAAGGAAGCGCGAAACCCACGGTGGGTTTCGCTACAATTACGTTCCCGATGTACCTCCCCGATACCATCGTGGCGCCTGCTACCGCGCCGGGGCTCGGCGCGGTCGCAATCGTCCGCCTGTCGGGCCCGCGCGCATTCGAAATCCTCGACGCGATCTTCCGCCCCGCGCATCCCGCCGACCTGACGCCGCGCATGATGCGCCTGGGCGACGTCGTCGATCCCGCAACCGGCGCGCGCATCGATCGCGCGCTCGCAGTCGTGATGCGTCAACCCGGGAGCCTGACCGGCGAGGACGTAGCCGAGATCCAATGCCACGGTGGTCCGTTCGTCGTCCGCCGCATCGTTGCGATAGCCGTCGGCGCCGGCGCGCGGATGGCCGAGCCGGGCGAATTCACCCGCCGCGCATTTCTAAACGGCCGAATGGATCTGACTGAAGCCGAGGCGGTCGCCGACCTCGTCGCGGCGCGTAGCGATTCGGCACTGGCGATTGCAATCGAGCAGCTCTCCGGCGCGCTGTCCGCCCGCGTCGCGGAATTGCGCGCGCAAGTAATCGCGATTCGCGCACATCTCGAAGTCGAGATCGATTTCTCCGACGAGGACATCCGGCTCCCGTCGCGTCGCGAAGTCGCCGCCGAAATCGAGCGCCTGATTGCCGACGTTGCGATGCTGCATGACAGCTTCGCGCGCGGCCTCCTGATGCGCGACGGCGTCCGCGCGACTATCGTCGGCAAGCCCAACGCCGGCAAGTCGAGCCTTCTGAATCTATTGCTCGGCGCAGACCGCGCGATCGTGACTGCCATCGCGGGCACCACTCGCGACGTGATCGAAGATTCGGTGCAGCTCGGCCCGTACGCGTTGGTCCTTAACGACACGGCGGGTGTGCGCGAATCGACCGACGATGTCGAGCGCATCGGAATCGAGCGCACGATGCGATCGGCGCGCGACGCCGACCTGCTGCTGGCGATATTCGACGCGTCGCGTCCGCTGGAACCCGCCGATCACGATGTGATCCGCCTGACCGCCAGCCGGCCGGGCCTTGCAATCCTGAACAAGCGCGATTTGCCGGCCGCAATCTCGGCGGACGATCTTCGCCGCCACGGCCTGACACTGCCAACCCTCCCGTGCTCCGCAATCAACCTCGACGAAGCGGGCACCTTGCGCGCCGAGCTTACCAAAACGATCGAGGTCTTGGTCGCTCCATCCTCGCCGCCATCGGACAATCAAATCGCAATCTCGCGCAAACGTCATCGCGACGCGCTGGCGATGGCTCTGGAAGCCCTCAAGAACGCCCGCGGCTCGGCGCTCTCTTTGATGCCGCCGGAGATCGTCGCGGTCGACGTAATGGCCGCCGCAGCCGCGCTCGGCTCGATCACCGGAGAAGTCAGCGGCGAGGACGTACTCGACGCAATCTTCCGGGATTTTTGTATTGGGAAGTAGCTGTGAGCCGGCCAGCGTCGCGAACGATGCAGACAACCTAACCCCTTCCCATACCCATAGTGGCAAGGGGAACCGGATAGGAAGAAATTCCCGAGCGGGAAGAGAAACCGCGGAGAGAGGATCGCCCTCCAACCTAACTAGTTCTAACAGGGGCGGAGCCCCGCATCTTCACTTTCCGAATACTGGGTGCAGGGCTCAGCCCTGCCGAAGGAAGCGTGAAACCCACCGAGGGTTTCACATTTAATTAAACGTTGTTCTACTATTAGTTACTATATCTTTCTTTCAGTATTGTCCGCACGCCTTTGCGCGATGGCCTCGATGCGGGCCATAATCGCTGGTTCGCCATGAACTACGACGTTATCATCGTCGGCGCCGGCCATTCCGGTATCGAAGCTGCGCTGGCTGCGGCCCGGATGGGTGCGAGCACGCTGATGCTCACGCTCAACCTCGACCATATCGGCCAGATGTCCTGTAACCCTGCGATCGGCGGGATCGGCAAGGGCCACCTGGTCCGCGAGATCGACGCGCTCGGGGGCGAGATGGGCCTGGCGACCGACGAGACCGGGATTCAGTTTCGATTTCTCAACACGCGCAAGGGACCCGCCGTGCGAGCGCGGCGCGCGCAGGCCGACAAGGCACTGTATCGCTCACGCAGCAAGCGCGTGCTCGAGCGGACGCCGAACTTGCAGGTGCGCCAAGCGAGCATCGAACGCCTGATCGTCGCGGACAGCGCCGTGCGCGGTGTCGAGTCGCAGATTGGCGAGGTCTTCGAGGCGCCGACGGTTATCCTGACGACCGGCACGTTCCTGAAAGGCCTCGTGCATATCGGGATGAAGAATTTTTCCGCGGGCCGCGCCGGCGATTTCGCCGCGATGGGTCTCAGCGAGCATCTGGCGCAGTTGGGCTTTCGCATCGGCCGCCTGAAGACGGGCACCTGCCCGCGTCTCGACGGGCGCACGATCGACTACTCGGCGTTGGAGATTCAGCCGGGCGACGAGCCGCCGCCGCCATTCTCGTTCCGCACCGCGCGAATCACGCAGGCACAGGTTCCCTGCCATCTGACGTACACCAACTCGCGGACCCACGAGATAATCCGCGGCGGGATCGACCGCTCGCCGATGTATTCCGGGGTGATCCAGAGCAAGGGGCCGCGCTATTGCCCGTCGGTCGAGGACAAGGTGATGCGCTTCCGGGACAAGACGCGCCACCAGATTTTTCTCGAGCCCGAGGGCCGCGACACGGTCGAGGTTTATCCCAACGGCCTGTCCACCAGCCTGCCGCTCGACGTGCAGCTCGCCATGGTGCGATCGATCGCCGGGCTCGAGCAGGCCGAGATAATGCGCCCCGGCTACGCGATCGAGTACGACTTTTCGGACCCGACGCAGTTGACGCCGTCGCTCGAGACCAAGCTGGTGCGCGGACTGTTCTTCGCCGGCCAGATCAACGGGACGACCGGCTATGAAGAAGCGGGCGCGCAGGGATTGATCGCGGGAATCAACGCGGCGCTCAAGGTGCGAGGCGAGCCGGCGCTGATTCTGCGCCGCGACCAGGCCTATATCGGCGTGATGATCGACGACCTGGTGACGCGCGGGATTGGCGGCGAGCCGTACCGGATGTTCACGTCGCGCGCCGAATACCGGCTGCTGCTGCGCGAGGATAATGCAGACCGGCGGCTGTCGCCGACTGGCGAGCAGCTCGGCTTGCTGGACGCGTCGGCGGGCGCGCGCGTGCGGACCAAGACCGAAGCGGTGCGCGCCGAGATCGAACGCCTGAAGCTGGCGCTGGTACCGGCGTCCGACGACGTCAATGCGGCGATCGTGGCGCATGGATCGACGCCGATTGCGCAGCCGGTGCGCGCGATCGAGCTGCTCCGGCGTCCGGAAATCGGCTACGACGCTTTGCTCAAGATGAGCGGGATGCAGTCGGGGCTGAACCTCGACGAAGCCGCCGAGCTCGAGACCGAAATCAAGTACGAGGGTTATGTTCGCCGGCAGGTCGAGGCGGTCGAGCGGTTCGCGCGCCTCGAGGACACGACGATTCCGGACTGGGTGGATTTCAAGGGCGTGATGGGGCTGTCGACGGAGGTTTCGGAGCGGCTATGCGCAGTGCGGCCGCGGTCGTTAGGGCAGGCGGCCCGGATGCCGGGGATTACGCCGGCGGCAATATCGATCCTGGCAGTCCATATCAAGAGCCGGCGAGACCGCAACGCCCGTGCGATCTAAACGTTTCACGTGAAACGTTTTTGCACGATTATTCAATAAAATCAGCCACTTAACTTTTCACCCTCGACGTTTCACGTGAAACAAAAGAGTAAGGCCAAGGCGCCCAAGCGAGCATCGAAGCCCGCGCCCCGGAAGAAGGACCTCACGCCGGAGCAGATTGCCGCCGAGGTTCGCGCTCAGCTCGCGCCCGCGATCGCGCCGCTCGGAGTCGTCAGCAATACCGTCCAGTTCCTGAATCGGATCGAGCGGATGGCGGCGATGCTCGCCGTGTGGGGACCAAAAATAAACCTGACGGCGCATCCGCAGGATCCCGACGAGATCGTGTTCCACGTCTTCGACAGCATCATCCCGGTCTCGCTCGCAGTCAGCGCGAAGATCCTGCGGCTC
>DATNLS010000180.1:0-2254 GCA_035602775.1 Candidatus Acidiferrales bacterium
GGGCGCGCAACCGAGCCTGTTTGTTGAAAGGGAATTCAGGGTCAGATAGCGTTCGCCGTGTGAGTATCTCGGATGTGATTCCTCCCCCGTCGGTGATCCGAGCGATTGTTGAGAATCGCCGGCGCCGCAACGGTTTTCGAGCTTTGTACCGGAAGTTCCGCGCCTTCACGATGATACACGAAGCGGCATACGTGAATAACCTCGAGCTGTGCGCGAGGTTTGCCGCGATTCCCGGAAGCGTGGTCGAGTGCGGAGTGTGGCGCGGCGGCATGATCGCGGGCATGGCAGAGGTGCTCGGCGCCGATCGCGGCTACTTTTTGTTCGACAGCTTTGAAGGTCTGCCGCCGGCGCGTGCGGACCTTGATGGCGCCGCAGCGGTGGCGTGGCAGAAGGACGCCCACTCTCCGGTCCACTACAACAACTGCACCGCCGCGGAAGAGGAAGCGGCCGCCGCGATGAAGCTATCGGGCGCGACCTCATTCTCGCTGGTTAAGGGATGGTTCAACGAAACGATTCCGCGCTTCGCTCCACCATCCGAAATAGCGGTGCTGCGGCTCGACTGCGATTGGTACGAATCCACCCGCGTATGCCTGGAAAATCTGTATCCAAAGGTCGCGCCCGGCGGAGTAGTAATCGTGGACGACTACTACATCTGGGATGGCTGTGCGCGGGCGGTCAACGAGTTCATCGCGAGCTTCGCATCTGTCGAGATGGTCCCGAGACTCAGCCAGTTCCACGATGTGATCGCATACCTGGTGAAGCCCAATCCGCCGAAGTCAGCGAGCAACGGTTCAGCCGGGCAGGGCTGAAGCAGCGAAGCTCGCCAGTCTGTTGTCCGATGAGGGCGCAGGTTTATCGCGCCGGCGCTGTCAAACGCACGACGACCGGCATCGGACCGAACGCCATCAGGACGAACCACGCGCTCTGCGTCGCTCTGATTTTGAGGCTCAGATCCGGTTCTCGCAGCGATGCTCTTATTCCCTTGATGAGCAATCCCAGCCGCGTGTCGCCTGCTATCGGATGAGTCTTCGGATCGAGGCGAATCGAGGCCATCCTGAGTTTCAGTTCGCGCGAGGTCGAACCGAGCACGCCCGGGTCCAGCGCGATCCCCTTGGACGCCGCCACATTGCAAATCGTCTCTGGAATGAAATACACCGCGCTGAGTCTCCGATGCAGCTTTTCCAGATGGCGGCCTTTGAAGCCCGAGTCGTTCGCAGCGTGAATTCGATAGCGGCCAAGCGGCTCGCGAATCGAGACCACGTCGCCGAAAAAAGGCGTCAGAAAAACCAGCGATTTCTCAGAGCCGGCCGGCCACAGCGCCTCGTCCATCGGCATCAGCCGCTCGAGCGCCGCGCGCGAATATGCGTTGCCGCTCGACGGTGACGACGGGTACTCGCCGAAGCGCTGGATTCGATCGCGGATATCGCCGTTGGGCAGGAAATTGTCAAACGCCGGCACGCGCTCGCCCAGCGGCTTGCCGCTCTCATCGACCATCTCGAGCTGAAACTGTGCCTTGGCGACGCCCGGTCGCCACGCCTTCACCACGTGATCGACAGCTGCGGGCATCAGTTCGTCGTCGGCATCGAGGAAGATCACGATCTCGCCGCGGCTCGCCGCGTAGCCGGCGTTGAGGGCCGAGCCGTGCCCGCCGTTGGCTTTGATTATCGGCGCGATGCGTTCGCCGTACGATTCGATCACCTCGCGCGAATCGTCGGTCGAGCCGTCATCGACCACGATCACTTCGACCGGCGAATATGTCTGAGCAAGCGCACTGTCGATCGCGCAGCGCAAGTACTGGCCGTAGTTGTAATTCGGGATAACGATGCTGACCAGCGCCCGTCCCGATTGCGTGGACGCTGCCGCCGCCGTGCTCGAGGAACTCATCTCACCCGCTTACTCCATTTGCAGCAGCAGGTATGCCATTACCGGCAGCGTCACCACGATCGAGATAACCCCGGCGGCTGCGGCGCCGGTCGGCCCATGCAACAACGTCAAGGGGTAGATCGCAATCGCCAGCACAATGGCACGGACCGCGGCGGCGACGACGTAGCGGTCGGGTCTTCCGAGCCCGCTCAGAAAGCTTCGTCCGACCACGAGGAAGCCCTGAAGCAGTCCGTAAATGCAAAGAACCTTCAGCGGGTTGACCGCGTGAATCCAGGCCGGTCCGAACAGCCGCCGAACGACCGCCCCGCCAAACGCGAAGATAAACGCTGCGTACGCGAGGCCGACCGCTGCTACGACTCCAGTCACGGAC
>DATNLS010000361.1:0-7419 GCA_035602775.1 Candidatus Acidiferrales bacterium
AAGCCGATTGGCATCGGCGAGCGTGTGGTCGTGGTCGAGGGTCCTTTCCGCGGCTTCGAAGCGATCTTCCAGCGCTATCTCGCCGGCACGGAGCGCGTGGCGATTCTGTTGAGCGCGGTCGAATCGGGCGGCCTGCGCGTCGTGCTGTCGGCCTCGGCCGTGGTCAAAGATTCCTGACGGATGCGATCGCGGCGCTCACGCCCGGTCATCCGCGCGTCGCTGATGAGTCTCGCGGGAGCGATCGCGTGCGCGGCATGCTCCGCCGGTTCTCCCGCCGCATCGGTACAGAAGAAGGTGCAGGGGCTCATGGGTCAGCCCAACATCACGTCGTTCCTGGACGTGAGATTCGGCGATTCGCTGTATCGCGTCCAGAACCGTTTTCCAAGCGGCACCATCGAGACCGCTCCCTACGGATCCGACACCTACCGAATCGATCACATTGAGGTTGACGGGATCCGCTATCAGCGGATCAAGTACGAGTTCACCACCTATTCGGGCATGCAACTCGTGATGGCGTGGTTCACGCCAGAATCGAGCGGCCAGGTGCTCGAGAAGTTGATCGCGGCGGTCGGCCCGCCAACCGAACAAATCAACACCAAGGGCAGCAGCGCGCCGGCCGACGCGCAGGCCAGTTGGCATCTTCCGCACGGCGAACTTGTCGTGTACGACGGTCCGAAGCACTTTGTGGCGGTGGTGGGACCGGGCGGTGGACCCCTCAAGCAGGACGCCGCTGAGAACGAATCGCTCGATAGTCCGTAGGGGCGGATTACGTTCCGCGACGCACGGCTCTAAGCTGGCGTGGGCGCGCGGCTATCGCGCTCGTGAGACCGAGCGCTTGCTTGACGCTCGTTTTATTAGCCTGTTATAACGTGCCTTCGGAACTCTCGACAGTATTAAACTAAACCAGATTGGCCCACTGCGGACTACTCGGGTCGCCAAATCCTGGTTGGAGAATCGGGGCTACGATCGCCCATTTGCTGGTGACCGATGCGATCACCTGATCGCATGGGACAGCGGACGCGTGGCTAACTCAATTCTGGTGATCAACGCACCGCCTTCGACTGCCCATGATTGGCTTTCGCTCTTTCTTTAACCGAGATTTGAGCTATCATGGCGGGGCTCAGTGCTCTAACAGGACGGGAGGCGCGCGCGGTTGAGTGCGAGACCTTGGGGAAGTCCTACGATGAGTAGCTATAGTAATCAAGTAGTTTCTGCAGCGCGGAGCGTTCTGATCGTGCTGCTGGTGCTGCTTTTCTTTTTCTCAGCCGCCCGCGCGCAAATGAATGATTCTGGCGGAGCGCTCGGCGGTGGCGGCCTCGGCGGCGGCGCGATGGATGGCTCCGGCAGCACGGTAGGCTCCGGCAACACGATGAACGCACCGGACGCCAACTCTGACAGCGATTCAGAGAATGGCCCGGTGAACAACACGATGCGCCGCGGATGCGCCGACCCGAACGATCCGAACTCCGCCGATTCCGGACTGCCTCCGTGCACGAATTCCGATGACAGCAGTGCTTCCGGTCAAGGATCCCAGGGAGGCCAGGAAACCCAGCCTGCGCAATCAACGCTTTCAGGCGGCTCGTCCCAATCAACGTTGTCAGGTGGCGCGCCCGTGATGCGCGGCGTCGGGCAAGGCTTCGCCAACACGATCAGCAGGCAATCGATGGCGAATGTCGTCCAGCAACTTGGAATTTCGCCCGACGAGCTAGGCAGTCTGAAAAACGAAATGGCGTCGGGCGGCCTCAGCCCCGACGACATGCAGGAGCTGTGTCTCCACTTCGCTGCGAAACAACTTAGCGCAAACGACGTCGCCGGCATCGCAAAGTCGCTCGGCCTGAACTTCACCGATCAACAGCTCGCGCAACTCCGAAGTTGCACCGGACTCGCCGGCGAGGGCGGATCGGACGAGAACGCTTCGCCCGCGCAGCAGATGGGGATGACGCCGTCGGCAGCGGCGGCGAATCTGAACCAGCCCGCATCGTCGGTTGAAGCGCAATTCCGCGGACTCGATTCCGCGGTCGCGCCGGCCGCGCCAAGCACCCGCAATCTGCAGCAATTCGGCTACTCGCTGTTTACTTCGCGTGTCTCGACGTTCGCTCCTGTAGCCAACGTCCCGGTCAGCGACGACTACGTGGTTGGTCCCGGCGACCAGCTCAAGATGCTGATGTGGGGACGAATCAATAACACGCTGAGCCTGACCGTCGGCCGAGACGGCTCCGTGAGCATCCCGGAGATCGGCCCGATGCAGGTCGCGGGCCTGACCTTCGCGCAGACCAAGCAGCTCATCGAGGATCACGCCGGACAGATCACCGGCGTGAAAGTCGACGTCACGATGGGCAAGCTCAAGACCATCCAGGTCTTCGTCGTCGGCGAAGTCGCGCAGCCCGGCGCCTATACCGTCAGCGCGTTGTCGCACGTGTCGAACGCGCTGAGCGCGGCCGGCGGTATCACGAAAATCGGCAGCCTGCGGAAAGTAGAGCTGCGGCGCGGCAATCAGCTCGTCCGCACGATCGATCTCTACTCGCTGCTGCTGGCCGGCAACGAGCAGGGCGACGAGCAGCTCCAGCCCGGCGACGTGATCTTCGTGCCGGTCATTGGACCTGTGGTCGGAATGGTCGGCGACGTGAAGCGGCCCGCAATCTACGAGCTCGGCAGCTCCGGCCAGCCGCTCAACTCCGTAATCAAGCTCGGCGGCGGAATCAGCGCATTCGGTTACTCGCAGCGCGTGCAGGTCGAGCGGGTGGACGCGCATGAGAAGCGCATCGCGCTCGACGTCGATCTCAACGACATCCGCTCGCAGCGCTTCGACATCCGCGACGGCGACCTGATCAAGATTTATCCCGTGCTGCCCACCCAGCAGGACATCGTGACCGTGCGCGGCAGCGTGAATCGCCCCGGCAAGTTCGAATGGCATCAGGGGATGCGCGTCGCCGACCTGGTCCAGCTGGCCGAAGGAACCGCGCCGCATACATTTTTCAAGTACGCGCTGATTCGCCGCAAGGAAGGCAAGGCCAGGACCGTGCGGCTGGTGCCGGTCGATCTCGGTGAAGCGATGTCCGATATTGTCGGTGGTCCGCAAAACGTCGCGCTCGAGCAGGAAGACGAGCTGACCGTATTCAGCGAGTCGCAGATGAAGTACCTGCCGACGGTGCAGGTCTTCGGCGAGGTACGCAATCCCGGCTACTACGTGATGAGCCAGGGCATGCACGTCACCGACCTGATCTACCTCGCGGGCGGTCTCAAGGACGATGCGTACGAGAAGGACGCGGAGCTCGCGCGCACCCAAGTCATCAACGGCAGCCATACCAGCCACACTTTCATGGACGTCGATCTGCGCGCGGCGATGTCGGGCACCGACGAACATAATCCCGAGCTGGTGGCGAACGACCAGCTGTTCGTGCGCCGCGCGTCGGACTGGCATCTGCCCTGGGTCGTGATGGTCAAGGGGATGGTCGCGCGGCCGGGACCGTACACGATTCACGACGGCGAAAGAATTGCGTCGGTGCTCGAGCGCTCGGGCGGCTTGATGCCGGACGCCTATCTACCGGCGACGGTGTTAATTCGCCAATCGATAAAAGAGCTCCAGCAAAAGCGCCTCAACGAGGCTCGCGCCCGATTGCAGCAGTCGATCGTGCGCATCCAGGCCAATCCGGGCACCATGAACCAGCTCGCTCAAAGCCAGGGAAATCAGAATCCCGCCACCAGTCCGCAAACGCTTGACATGCTCGAGCGCGTGCTTACGGAGACCGAGGGCCAGCAAGCACAGGGCCGCCTCGTCGTCCACATGCATCCGCTCAACGAGCTGGCCAACTCGCCGGATAACGTGGTGCTGGTCGATCAGGATCAGATTACGATTCCACGCCGTCCCGATGCCATCAACGTGCTCGGCCAGGTATACAGTCCCAACGCGATCGTTTATCGGCCGGGGCTGACCACGCGCGACTATCTCTACCAGGCCGGCGGTCCCAACGAAGGCGCCGACCCCGATCACATCATGGTGATCAAGGCCGACGGCTCGGTGATGACTGACGAGGGAATCAAGGCGAGCAAGGAGTCCACGATGTTCCCGCTGTTGCCGGTGATATCCGGCGGCTTGATGACGGCGCGGCTCGACCCTGGCGATACGGTGTACGTTCCTGAGAAACTGATTTACGAGAACAAGTTGCAGGAAACGGCGACGATCACGCAGATCATTGCTAATGCAGCTTCGTCGCTGGCTGTGATAGGAATATTGGGCGCAAGTTTGTAGCGAGGGCCAGAGACAACGGGGTGGGGGTTCGAAGAACCATAATCGCGGGCGCGGTGTCGTTCGCGCTGATTGGCGCGGCTTCGGCACACGCGCAAGTTGCACCGTCGGGGCGGACGCGCGCTGACAACGATCGTTTGTTCCGCGCCGCGGCGGAGCTATACAGCATCGATCCCGATTTGCTGGCCGCGATTGCGAGCGTCGAGTCGGGCGGCAATTCCGGCGCGGTCTCGCCCAAAGGCGCGCAGGGCCTGATGCAGCTGATGCCCGCGACGGCCAATCGCTTCCGCGTGCTCGACCCGTTCGATCCCGTCAGCAACACGCTCGGCGCCGTGCGCTTCATCAGTTTCCTTCGCCAGTATCGCACCGCTCACGGCGACGGCGCGCCTTTGAGCCTTGTCGAGATGCTCGCGGCGTATAACGCGGGCGAGGGCGCGGTCGACAAGTACGACGGCATCCCGCCGTATCCCGAGACCCAGCAGTACGTGCGCAAGGTGCTCATCGCCTATCTGTTCCGCAACAGCCGCAGCCCGCTCGCGCAGCGCCTGGGCGCGCGTCCACTCGAGCGGACGGACTCGGCGCTTCAGCCGATTCCTGCGAAGCCGGCCATCAGCGCACTGCAGCCGGTATCGGCGCATCAGAAAAATCCCAAGGTCGATTTGATCGACAAGCTCACCGAGATTCAGCGCCTCCGACAAGTCGAACTCAGCCGGCAACAACAGACTGCCAGCCGCATCGGTGAACCTGATGGCCCGCACTAGCGCCGCGCGGTCTGCACGCCGCATGAAATCTCCGCTGATACTGGCGGTGATCGCGTTCGCGTGGCTCGTGAGGCCCGCTTTCGCCTCGACCTACGCGGCCTACATCCCGCTCGACAGCTCGATCTACGACGAGCTCGATACGCTCAACGATCTCGGTTTGGCGGACAGTTACATTTCGGAGGTTCAGCCGATCAGCCGCATCGAGGCCGCGCGCATCACGGTCGAAGCGGAATCCAAGCTGTCCGAAATGCAGGATCAGAACGAGCTCGCGCAGAGCGTTATCAACGAACTGCGCCTCCAGTTGCCCGACGAAGTGCAATGGATCGAGCAGGACCACGAAGACAACCTGCCCACGATGTTCCATCCGCTCAATCGCGTCGAGGGCGAGTACATTTTGTCCGAGGGCACGCGTCGCGAACTGAATACCACCGAGAAGAATGGAAGTGGAATCGACTTTCAGGAAGGAACCCCGCTGCTGCCGAACAACGACGGCCTCCCGACCGACCAGGGAAGCAACGAAATCCTGCGCTGGGGGGGATGGGGCGGGATCGGCGGATTCGTCACCGCTTACGGCGAAGGTGCGATTGCCGGTCCGCTGACCGCCAGTCCGAGCCAGGCAAGTCGCGCGCAGCTTTTGACGGGCGCGATGGTCGTCAGTCTCGGCAACACGGCGATCTCCTTCGGGCAAGAGGAGATGTCGTGGGGCGTCTCCCACTACAACCAGCTCTCGCAGTCCGACAACGCGTCGCCGTTCCCGGCCTTGCGCATCCAGAATATTCATCCGGGACACCTGCCCAGCATCCTGCGGTACCTGGGGCTGTATCGGTACCAGGCATTTCTGGGCCAGCTCGATTCGCAACGAAAGTTCTCGCGGCCGTGGCTGTCGGGCCACATGATCACATTCAGGACACTGCCGTTCCTTGAATGGGGCCTCGAGCACACGATCATGTTCGGCGGCGCTGGCAACGACAACTACAGTCCGTCGGGATTCGTCGGCGATCTAACCGGTCTTTCGACGGGCAACTCAAAAGTTGCCAATACCAACACGCGCTTCGGCATCTTCGCCAAGGTGTACATCCCGCAGCTGCGATATACGCAGATCTACGCCGAGGATCTGGCGGAAGACTTTTTCAACTTGGGCGGCGGTAACAGCGGGATCAAGCTCCCGTTCAAGGGACCGTCGTACACCGCCGGAATCTATGTGCCGCGGCTCACGCTCGACGGCCGCACCACGGCGCGATTCGAATACGCGCTCACCGACAAGGAATATTCGGTCCACAGCGACTCGCTGTACTGGACTAACAGTAATGCCCTGATGGGGAGTTCGCTCGGACCCGGCGCGTGGCAGGTCAATTTCGAGATCGATCGATGGCTCAACTTGCAGTCGCGCATCGGCGTTGACACCTTCTACACTCGCCGCCAGGCAATCGCGACGCCGTTCTACTCGCCGCCGACGCGTAACACCGAGACTGGCTACGGCGTCGCTCTGGACCTCCTGCGGCTGCCGCTCGAAGTCGCGCCGCTCGCAAATTCGCTCGGCGAGATGAAGGCGCGTGCGGGAATGGAATACGTGACCGACATCAACTACACCAACGACAATACTTTCCGCGCCCTGGTCCAGCTCAGTTTCGCGTTTTCGCCCTCATGGGGCGGGCTCATCTGGCATTAAGCGGAAACCCCAGTCCTCGCTAATTCGATGGATCCCTCAGGCAGCAACGGACATTCAACTCCGTCAGCCGGCGGCAACGCTGCCGCTGCCGGCGTGCATGATCATCTCACCGAAGCGCAACGCGCCACGCTGCAGCTGCTCTACTACGTCGATCTGCTGCGCTCGCGGTGGCTGCTGATCGTGTCGCTCACGATCGGAATCGGGCTCGGCTACGGTCTCTACACAAAATTCCTGACCGTGAAATGGTATCGCGCGCAGGCCATCGTCACTCCGGTGCCGCCGGACCAGGGCCTTTCATTGGGTACCAGCGCCGAGGGCGACATGGTCGGTGGACTGGGCGGAGGAATCGCGTCGATCCTCACCGGCGGCAGCGCCGACACTGTAACGCTGGCCGAGCGTTACACCGCAATCATGAACAGCTACGCGTTCACGACCGACCTCGTGAACAAATATCATCTCGAGCACAACATCATCGGCGTTCGCAGCCCGAACGTGCCGACCGTGACGAAATGGTCGGTGCATATGATGATCGCCGATCGCTTCACCACTGAATACGACTACAAGAGCGGCAACCTCACCCTGTATTTCATGGATCCGTCGCCGACCGAGGCGCAACGCGTGCTCGGATTTTACCTCGACAGCCTGCGCGACAAGCTGCGCAACGAGGAAGTGCAGGCGGGCGCGAGCGCCGCGGCGTCGCTGGATGAGGAGGTGCGTAAAAGCTCCGACGCGCTCTTGCAGAC